>JASHPF010000275.1 GCA_030038295.1 Streptosporangiaceae bacterium | reverse complement strand
AATCACGGCACCTACAAGACCCTGCTGTTCCTGGAGGCCGGCGTGACCGAGCACGCGGCCGGTACCAGGGACATGGACCGGCTCGGCGGGCTCGCCCGGCTGATGCCGCGATCCGGGGTGATCGCGTTCGTGGGCACGCTCGGCATCGCCGCGCTGCCGCCGCTCAACGGCTTCGTCAGCGAGTGGCTGATCTTCCAGGGCCTGTTCCAGGGGTTCCGCACCGGCAGCCACCTGGTGGCCATCCTGATCGTGCTCGCGGCCGCCACCCTCGGCCTGACCGGGGGGCTCGCGATCTACGCGTTCGTGCGCGGGTACGGCATTCCCTACCTCGGCATGCCGCGCACCAGGCAGGCCGCGGCGGCGACCGAGCGGGGCCAGCCGGTGGCCGGCCCTGCCCTGCTGGCGACCGCGTGCGTCGCGCTGGCGGTGGGCGCGCCGGTGCTGCTCGTCGGCCTGGCCAGGGCGGTGCGCACCGCGACCGGGGTGGTGCTCCGGCCCGTGCTGCTGCCGGGCAAGCTGACCGTGATCCCGGCGCACCTGAACTTCTCCGGGTTCTCGCCCACCTACCTGGCCGTCTTCCTGCTCGCGGTGACCGTCGTGCCGGTGCTGATCTATCTGGCCGGGCGGCCGCGAGGGGCGTCCGTCGTCGTGCCGGTCTGGGACGGCGGGATGCTGGCGTTCCGGCCGCGGATGCAGTACTCGGCGATGACCTTCTCGGCGCCGACGCGCGTCACCTTCGACGCGCTGTACCGGCCGTCGGTCTTTGTCCAGCGAGCCTCCGACGACCCGGCGGGCCGGTCCGGTCCGGTGCACTACGAGACGGCGGTTACCCCGGTCTTCGAGCGCTACCTCTACCGGCCGGTGATCCGGGCCGTCGAGTGGCTGGCCGACTTCGTCCGGCCGCTTCAGTCCGGCGACGTCAATCTGTATTTGCTCTACGTCTTCGTGGCGGTGCTGGTCGCCTACCTGATCGCCGCGGTGTAGCTGATCCCGATCGGCGTAGCCCGAATCCTTCGGTGCCCGGCGAAGCGAGCCTGGCGGCGTGGGCTGCGGCGCCGTGCTGGCGGTCCGCCGTCAGCCAGGATCGGCGTGGTCGGCGCCGCTCACGTCCGCGGTCTGCTCGCCCAGCCAGCCGCCGATCCGGTAATAGATGTCCGCGCCGAAACTCGTCGGCAGCGGCTCGGCGACGTCGAGCCGGAAGGTGCGCTGCCCGTCGGGCTGGCGCGGCGCCCGCAGGAACACCGTGCCGGTCGGCTGCAGGCGGTGGAAGCTGTCGGCGAAGTCGAACTGGTGCGTGACGAAGCAGACCCGGATCCCGGCGGCCAGCAGCGCGCGGACGACCTGGCGGCCGATTTCCGATCCCTCCCGCTCGTTGGTCGCCGCGAATGACTCGTTGAACAGCACGAGGCAGTCCGGGCCCAGGTGGTCGGCGATGGCGCTCATCCGGCTCAGCTCCTCATCGAGGCGCCCGCTGACCATCGAGGCGTCCTCTTCGCGGAGGAAGTGGGTGAACACCTGCCGGCAGACGCTGGACCGCAGTGACCGGGCGGTGACGAACAGGCCGGCCTGCAGCATGAGCTGGGCCAGACCCAGGCTGCGCAGGAACGTTGACTTGCCGCCAGAGCTGGCGCCGGTGATGATCAGCAGAGGCTTGCCGTCGGCGTCGATGTCGTTGCCGACCACCCGGTCGATGCGCAGCGCGAGGCTGGCGTCGCGCAGGTCCTCGCAGGTCAGTTCCGGTGCGCGGCCGCGGCCTCCCGCGGCGGGCTCGGGGAACGTCACCGGTACATCGCGCGCAATCAGCTCGTCGTGCAGCCTGAGGCAGCAGACGTAGAACCCGAGCTCCGCCCGCAGCATGGTGAAGTAGCTCGTGACGTGGTCGGCGGACCGTGCTGCCGCGTTGGCTACGAGGTTGATGCCCCGGCTGGTCAGGTCTGACAGCGCCTCCGCGCCCGCCTCGTCCCGTGGGTGCAGCGTGAACGCGTAGACCGACCGGGGCTCGATGCCCACGCGTTCCTTCCAGCCGCGCCGGGTGCTCCCGGACCGCAGCACGTAGCCGATGCCGCTGTTGTCGCGGTCGAGCTGCGCGCTAATCGGCACGCCGTCCCGGAACCGCAGCTGCCTCAGCTGCCGGGCCACGGTGTCGAAGTACTCGTCGTCCAGGTCGCGCCGGAGGCTGTCGACGAGCGCCGTCAGGCCCGCGGAACGGAACGCGCCGCCCTGCTCGTCGGCCAGCCGACGCAGCTGGCGGAGCCTCGCGATCAGGACTTCGAGCTGGTTCACCGCGCCGGACAGGATGGATGACGGGTTTCCCGACGTCAGGAAGCCCCAGACCCCGCGCTTGTCCCGCAGCGCGCCGACCGCGATGTCGTACATCTGCCGGACGACATCGGGGTGCGCGATGCAGTCCGCGAGGATCTGCTGACGGTACCGGATCACCTCGGGGTCGGTGACGCTGGCCAGCAGAACCCGTTCGGACACGTCGCGGAGAAACAGGTCACTGCCCGCCATCGTGGTCAGCAGCGTGCCGACCTCGAGGTCCTGGCTGAGGTCTTCGTGGCCCGCCGGCAGCTGCGCCGCGAAGTCGAAGTCGGCGTCCGGGTGCAGCAGGTGCGCCTTCACGAGCTCAGCCGCCGGGTGAGCTGCTGGTAGGTGACCCGGTGCTTGTCGGCGATCGCCAGCGCGTACGCCAGCCCGTCGGCCGGCCTGCGCACGACCTTGTACGTTCGCTCGGCCGGGTTGCCGGGCACGACGGTGCTTGCCATGCTCACCACGCTCGGCCCGAACGCGGCGAGCTCGTCGACGAAGGTGACGTACACGCCGACGATGTCGCTTTCGACGATCTTGGTGAGCACCCGGCCGCCGAGGAAACGGGCGTCGCTCAGCGTGGTCGAGGCGAAGATCTCGTTCATGATCACAATGCTCGCGGGCGTGGCGGTCAGCAGGGCGCGCTGGATCCGCAGCAGATCGTCCTCGAGCTTGCCGGTCTGGCGGCCGATGTCCTCCTCCCGCTCGAAGTGGGTGAGGATCTGGTCGCACAGAAACAGCCGCGCCGCGCTGCCGGGCACCGGGCAGCCCACCGCGGCCAGGTGGTGCAGCTGGCCGAAGGTCCGCGCGAACGTGGTCTTGCCGCCCTGGTTAGGCCCGGACACGACGATGACGCGCTCTGGCCCGGTGAGCTGGAAGTCGTTGGTCACGACGGGGGAGTGGCTCGCGGTCAGTCTCGCCGCGAGCGCGATATCGAAGGTGTCGCGGGCGAAGATGTCCTTCGTGGCCGCGGACAGCTCCGGGTAGCAGAAGGCCAGCCCGGACCCCTGCATCGGGCGGGTGTAGTCGAGGTAGGCCAGGTAGAACTGGAGCTCGCGGTCGAACTGGTCGATGGCCGCGTCGACAAACCCCGCGTGCGTCCGGCAGAACTCCGTAAGGGCGCCGAACTCGGCCGGGAACAGCCGGGCTACGAGGCTGACAATCTGCGCACCGACTCCGGTCATGCCCGGCCACGTCCGGTAGCGCACCCGGTAGTCCTTGGCCTCGGCCTGCGCGAAGCGCGCGAACGTCGCCTCGATCTCGGCGCTGTAGTCCGGCTCGCCGTCGTACCGGCGCACCTCGACGCGGCCGCCCCTGATCCGCACGAGATAGCTGACGCCGCTGAGGTCGGCCTTGCGTGCCGCCGTGTCCGCGGCAAGCCGGTCGAAGGCAGGTGAGCCCGCGTACTCGGTGAGGTAGTCGCGGAACGCCCGCAAGCCACGCGAGCCGACTGGCCGCGCGGACAGGGTCGTGGCGAGCGCCCGGACCGCGTCGCAGTAGATCGCGGCCGCGTCCAGGAACCAGCCCTGCTGCTGCTCTGCCGAGCGCATCCGGGCCAGCCCGCCCACGTGGACTCGCACGTCGCGCATGTGGCCGCCGAACCGTTCGAGGGCGTCGAGCAGCACCGGATCTGCGAGGTCGCGGAAGACCTCGTGCCGGTACTGGAGTGTGCCGACGTCCCGGACCTGCCGGTGCAGCACCTGAGTGATCAGCTCGCGCTGCTCCCGGCCGCCCGCGATCGCCGCGATCACCTGATCGAGGTTGACGTCGGCGACGAAATCCTGCCCCGCCGTGTCGGTGCCGGGCAGCTCAGCGCTCGGCGCGGCGGACAGCAGGCTCATGTAGGCGGGCCGTGCGCAGCTTGTCGGCTCGGTGCGCTGTGCCGGTGCGGCCATGGGTGCTCCTGTCCTCGCCTTGCGGCGGTCGTCAGGAGCCATCAGCCATCGCTGGCGGTTACGCGGACGAGCCCCATCGTCTCCGCCCAGTTTACCCAGGGGCTTGGAATACGGACATGACCACTAGGTGGTCGGGTCGACCGGACTCGTGCCGGGGGTCTGCGAGCCCGGCTGCACCGTCACGAGGGAGCCATACGACAGGTACTGCCAGGCCGTCTTGGCGGCGCTCCACGGCAGCTCGACGCAGCCCAGGCTCTGCGGGAATCCGTACGACGCCCGCGGGTACCAGTGCACGGCCAAGTTACCACGAAAATATGAAATATAGTATACAGGACTGGAGTACGGGGTTCCGTTGGGATTCGTTCCCTGCATGTCCTGGTAGTAGTACCTCAGGTAGACCGGCGACGTGCCGATCGTCGTCGGCGAGGCCGGGATGCCGGTGTCGGCGTCTGTCTGCAGCACCTGCTGGCCGTCGTGCCAGATCGTCAGCGTCTCCGGGTCGCCCTCGCTCGCGATCGCGTAGGTATAGCCGTTTTTGTTCACGTCATGAGCAGCCACGGCCGTCAGCAGGGCGTGCCAGACCTTAGGCCCGGCGATACCGTCGACCTTCAGGCCGTGCTGCTGCTCAAACGCCATGACCGCGCCCTGGAGGATCAGCCCGTCGGTTGTGCCGTCCCGCCAGAAGCGCCGCAGTTCGCTCGGATAGCCGGATTTCCAGGTGAACTGGCCCCTCGGCGCGTGGTAAGCCGCGGCCAGCTGGCCGGCCGCGTCGTTGTCGGTCGGGACCTTCTGCCCGGCGGCCGGCGTCCAGGTCAGCGGCAGGTAGCCGAGCTGTGCGAGCAATTCGTCGAGCCGGGCTGTCGAGTAGGCACGCCCGGAGCGCGGGATCGCCCCGGCACTGGAGTTGGCGAGTGCGGTCCAGATTCCAGCGACCAGCAGGAGGACGACGGCGCCTCCCACGGCCATGATCCGCGTACGGATTTGTGTCGCAGCAGACAATCCGGTTCCCTCGGTCGGCCCTGGTGGCTGCGGTATCCCGGATGAACCGACCTGGGTGCGGACATCCTCTTCCTCGGGACTGATCGCCCGGCTGCTGCCGGGCGCTTCGAAGATCACGAACACGCCCATCTGGGGCGTGCGGGTCAGCTCTGGCCGGCCACACCCGGCCAGCCATCGCTGCCGCTGCAACGTATCTAACGCGGCCATCCAGCCCGGATCATCCCGAGACACCCCAGAGCAGAACAAAACTGCCCGGCGCCGGTTGTGGATCGTGCCAGAACCGTCCCCGACGGTTTTGTCATGGTCAATGAGGTGATGGACCGGAGGCCGGCCTTATCCAGCCGCGGGAACAACGACACGCCAGCGGATTCAGTCTTGGTTAAGGCTTTGTGCAGTTGTTGGCCTCCCTTTCAGGCCGTGCGCCGCCAGGTAACCGCCGTCCAAAAACCCCGTCATGACCTGGGTCGCTGCGCTCGCGTCCGGCGTCAGCTCGTTTCGAGCAGGAAATAGAAATCGCATCCGGGCCCGCGCGTACGGACCTGAAATACGAGCTACGACGGGGGTACAGCATGCATCACAAGCTCGACATCATGGCAAAAAAGGGTTACGTCGTCCTCGGCGATTTCAAGGGCCCGCGAATTTCCCCGGACGAATGGGAATCGCTCGAGTACATGGACTGGAAGAGCGGCGGCGACACCAACTTCGCGCCGCTGGCGTCGGCGACCGGCGAGATGGACTGCCGCGGCTTCTGGGACCACGGCAAGCCGGACAAGTACGGGATCTGGACCGTCAACCGTAAGCTCGCTCCGAGCCTCGCACGCTACGTCGAGAGCATCGGCGGCAACTTCGGCCGGGTGCGCGTGATCAAGCTCAACCCCAGCGACGAGGCGACGGCACTCCGCCAGCTGCACCGCGACGACAACAACCGGCTCAACCCGGACGGCACCGGCTGGGTGATCCGGTCCTGGCTCGAACTCGACGACGCCGCGGGCAAGTCCGTGTTCATCCTGCGCGAGGACAAGGAAGACCCGGCCACCGAGACGCGCATCCCGCTGCACCCCGGTCTGCAGCTGGTCATCGACACCGAGCGGATGTGGCACGTCGTCTGGCACCCCGGACCGAGGCCGCGGTACGCACTGATCACCTCGTGGGAGAGCGACCAGGTCATCAACAACTGGATCAAGCGCGAGATGGCGGGCGGCCGGCAGCTGCAGGGCGCGCGCGGCTTATCGCGCCACGCCGCACCCGATGCCGGTATGGTCACATGCCGTGCCGACTGTTACCCGGGTGGCGGTGCTGGACGACTATCAGCGCCGGGCCAGCGGGTTCGCCGACTGGGCGTCCCTCGGGCCCGGCGTCGAGGTCGTCTTCTTTCCCGACCGAATCGACCAGCTGGCCCTGGCGGACACGCTGGCCGATTACGACGTGCTCGTGCTCATGCGGGAACGGAGCGTGTTCGGGCGATCCGTGCTCGAACGGCTGCCGCGCCTGCAGTTGCTCGTGACCACCGGCATGTGGAACGCCGCCGTGGATGACGCCTACCTGCGGGAGGCAGGCGTCGTCTACAGCGGCACCGGGCGTCCCGACGGCGTGCCGACGCCGGGCGTGCCGAGCACGGCCGAGGTCGCCTGGGCGCTGATCCTCGCCGTGTGCAAGCGGGTGCCGGTCGAAGACCGGGCCATGCGCGTCGGGAAGTGGCAGCTCGACCTGCCGGTCAACCTGGCTGGCGCGACCCTGGGGCTGGCCGGGCTGGGCCACCTCGGCGCGGCCATGGTCGGGCCAGCCCGGGCGTTCGGCATGGACGTCATCGCGTGGAGCCAGCACCTCACCGAAGAGCGCGCGGCCGCGGTCGGCGCCCGTCTGGTCAGCAAGCGCGACCTGCTGTCCAGTGCCGACGTGCTCTCGATCCACCTGGTGCTCAGCGACCGGACGCGCGGCCTGTTCCAGGCCGCCGACCTGGCGATGATGAAGCCGACCGCGGTACTCGTCAACACCTCACGCGGCCCCATCGTCGACGAGGCGGCACTCTTCGCGGCGCTGCGGGACCACACGATCGGCGGAGCCGGACTGGACGTCTACGACACCGAGCCGCTGCCGGCCGGGCATCCGCTCACGACGCTCGACAACGTCGTGCTGCTCCCGCATCTCGG
The DNA here is from genome assembly GCA_030038295.1 of Streptosporangiaceae bacterium. Classification (GTDB taxonomy): domain Bacteria; phylum Actinomycetota; class Actinomycetes; order Streptosporangiales; family Streptosporangiaceae; genus JAJYUU01. The sequence goes on along the minus strand of JASHPF010000275.1, from coordinate 24,922 downwards.
CTACGTCAGCGAGGCTGGGTTCCGCCAGATGTACGGACAGGTAGTGGAGAACATCGCGGCGTTTCTGGCCGGGTCGCCGATCCGGACCATCAGCTCGTCACGTCCTGCCTGAGCCCGGTCTGCGACGCCCGCTCGATGGCGTCGACGAGCCGGTGATACGCCACGGCCGTCGCGAAGCCGGGCTCGGCCGGTCGGTGCGCCGCGACGGCCCGCGCCAGCTCCCTGTACACCAGCGCGACGTTGCGCGGCGGGCCCGGCGGTACGTCCGCGGGCAGCGGCGCGAAGCGCGCGGGCACCGGCAGCGGCTGGGCGCTGCCGTCGGCGCGAAGCGCCGTGATGTCCCAGTCCGCCACGTGGATGCTGGCGCCGCTGGCGTCGGGCCGCACGATCAACGTCGCGTCGGTGCCGACGATCCGGAGCTCGAAGTGGGCCGTGGCCGCTGCTCCGCCCTGGACAGCGACCGACAGCACCGCGTCGTCGGCGAGGCGCCCGGCGATCACCACCTGGTCGGGCGCGGTGACCGAGCGGACTTCCCCGGTCTCGATGACGGTCGCGGTCGTGTTCATCGCGGTCACGATCGCGGCGACCGAGCGCGGCAGGCCGACGGCCTGGCCCACCGTGGCGAGCAGGTGCGCGGCCGTGATGCTCAGCACGGTTGCGCCGGCCGCGCGGTCGGTCGCGTACGCGCTGGCGGCGGGGATGCGCCCGCCGCCCTGGCGGCCCACGGCGACCGCGCTGACCGCGAGCGGACGGCCGATGGCGCCCGCGCCGATCAGTTCGCCGACATACCTCGCGCCGGGGCTGTAGTGCCCCTGAAGGCCGACGACGTGCTGGCCGGTGCTGGCCGCCGCCAGCTCGGCCAGCGCGCTGGCCTGCGCCAGATCGGTGCCGAGCGGCCACTCGCAGAACACGTGCTTGCCCGCCGCCAGCGCGGCGCGGACTAGGGCGGCGTGCTCGGTCACCTTGACGGTCACCGCGACGACGTCCACGTCAGGGTGCTCGATGAGGCGGGTGTCGTCGTCGAACGCCAGCGGAACCCCGAACGCCTCCGCGGTCGCCCTCGCGGTCTCGATTCTGGTGGTCGAGACCGCCGTCACGGTGAACTCGGGCAGCGCGGCTAGCGCGGGCAGGTGCGCGCTGGTGCCCCAGCCGCGGGCGGGTGTCGCGCCGACCACGCCGACGCGCAGCGGCGGATTCGTCCCCAACGGCAGCAGCCTTCCCGAGTGCGGCGAACCGAAAGTACCCGGCGTTCCCTGGTCAGTGGCGGAGGCGTTCCTTCGCCTGGTCGTACACGTCAGCCGACAGCGGGCCCTTCTCGGCATCGGCCACGTTGCGGCGCAGGTGGTCGATGTTCGCGGTCCCGACGATGGTGGTCGACAGGTCGGGGTGACTCAGCGTGAAGCGGAGCATGAACTCCATCCGGCTCATGCCGTCCAGCAGGTCGGACACGTCCGAGCTCTCCCAGCGACGCTGGCCCTCGCCCTCGGCGAGACCGATCGGCCCGGCGCGCCAGTTCTTGTCCTCGGCGGGCGCGCCACGGGCCACGCCGCCCCGGATGAGTGTGCCCGCGCCCGCTGCTGCCGCCGCCGTGATGAGTTCTTCATGCTCGCGCTGGATCGCCGAATACGGGATCTGGAAGACGTCGAACACGCCCATGGCGATGTGGTCGGGCAGGTTCGGCAGGGTGCCGGACATGCCGATGAAGCGCACCTTGCCCTCGTCTTTGAGGTCCTGCAGCGTGCCCACCGTGTCGTCGGTCTCCAGCTGAGCACGGCTCGGCGACATATGCACCTGGACGAGGTCGAGCCGGTCCGTGCCGAGCCGTCGCAGGCTCTGCTCGACGTCCGCGCGGACGTTGGCCGGCGAGTAGTCGTGCGGGTACGGCGGCGGGGTGTCGGCCGGCAGCTCCAGCGGGCAGCCGCACTTGGAGGCGAGGAAATACTCGTCGCGGCGATGACCGATGTACCGGCCGATCAGCTCCTCGCTGCGGCCGTAGTCGACCGAGGTGTCGATGAGGTTGATGCCCGCGTCCAGCACCGCGTTCAGCAGCCTGGCCGCGTCGTCGTCTGCCACGGCCGGCCCGCGCGGCTGGCCGCGCAGCTCCATCGCTCCGTAGCCGAGGATCGTGACGTCGGCGCCGGTGCGCCCGAGCGGTCGTGTCGCGATGGTCATAGGCAGCACGCTAGCGGGCCGCCGCCCGCGGCTGAAGTACCTGCCGGCAAGCAACCATCGGCGGGGAAGAAACAGCTTGTGCTGCCGCGAGCGTTGTGCCTACCCTCGGCCGATGGTGGCGCGATGGGCGACGTTCGACTGCTACGGGACGCTGGTCGACTGGAACGCTGGCATCCGGGCCGAGCTCTGCCGCCTGTTCGGTGCGGCGAACGGCGGGCCGCTGCTCGCCCGCTACCACGAGATTGAGCCCAGGGTCGAGAGTGAGCACCCGGAGCGGAGCTACCGGGACGTGATGGCGGCGGTGCTCGCACAGCTCGCGTCAGAGGCCGGGACCGTCCTTCCTCCCGACGAGGGGGATGCGCTGGGTCGCTCGCTACCCGGCTGGCCGGTGTTCGCGGAGGTGCCGGCAGCGCTGGCCGAGGCGCACGCGCGGGGCTGGCGGCTGGTCGCGCTTTCCAACAGCGATCGCGGCCTCATCGAGGCCTCGCTGCGGGCCATCGGGGTGCCGTTCGAAAGGGCGATCGTGGCGTCCGAGGTCGGCTCGTACAAGCCCGCTCCCGGGCACTGGCATGCGTTTTATCAGGAGACTGGCGCGGCGAAGTCCCACCACATCCACGTCGCTCAGAGCCACTTCCATGACATCGCCCCCGCCCACGACCTGGGCATCCGGTCAATCTGGATCAACCGCCTCGGCGAGCGGGCCGAGCCCCCGGCAACCCGGGAGCTGCCTGATCTCACGGGTCTCGCCGACGTGCTCGATGAGCTCGTTCCCCTAACTAAAGGAGAAGTGCACGGCTAGTAATATCGCCGGGCCCGAGCCGCGATGAATTCACTAGACTCGCGCTGCCAGAGCAGGATAATTGCCGCGATGCCCACGAGCCAGAGCGCCACCGTGAATAGCAGCTGCGCGCCGCCGACATGGACTCCTCGCACGATGACGTAAGCGAGCGCGAGCGAATAGATGCCAAAGAAAGCCGTGGAGAGGCCACGGGCCCATCTTCGCCCGGCATTATTGTTAGCGGCCATCCAGAGCCACAGTCCCGTGCGAATCAGTCCGAGCACGAGGAGATAGGCCAGGCCGATGTCCACAGACCAGTGCAATGGGCTCGGCCCGATCTGGACGTAGACCACCTCGTGGAGGATGCGGCCGAGCGCCAGCATCGCCAAGATCATTGCAAGAGCCTCGATGGCCGCCCCCGCCAGGATGAACCTCACCGCAATCCGGACCGATGACGGCGGATGGTCGGTCTCGAGGGCCGAGTTGAAGTCCCAGGCAGACCAGTCATACGGGGGCTGATAAGACACAGCCGGATAGTAACTCCGTGCCCCGCGATTTAAAGCCAAACTGGCTATCCGCTGGCAGCGCTGGCGCTTGGGCAACGTTCCGGATGGTGATCAACGGCGCCACCATTCTTGACAGCCTTAGCGAAGACGCGCGGATCGGTGATGTCGGACTAGTACTCCAGCCGTAGATCGTGATGTGGCCGGGAACTGGAGCCGCTATGCGTCGTCAGTGCCGTCACCGCAGACGTCGAGCCACAGGTCGCCGGGCAGAGCCAGTAATCGCTGCAGGGTAGTCCGGTCGAGTTCGGCCGCGTGCTCGGCGGCATGCGAGGCGATGTAGCAGAACCAGTTCGCCTCGTAGCCTTCGTGCACCAGGTCCCAGATCGGCGTGGTGACGGGTTCGAGGATGGCTAGCAGCCGGTGCAGTTGCTCGCTGAGCTCGGTGCCCACTTCGATGCTGGAGCTGGAGGTAAGCAGCCATGCCGATGAGTCTCGGACCTTGGCTGAGCGGCTGCTGATGGGGTCGCCTGCCTCGAGGGCGCGGGTGGGCTGGATGCTGAGCCGGCGGGTGACGGCTGCAGCTGTCAGCCCGGCTTGTCCGAAGAGCCGGAAGGTAGCCCTGGTTTCCATGCTGGCCAGTGTCTGTCGTCGGGGCCGCGGGCGCTCGCCCTTTTTTGCGCGGGTGTGCGCCGGCCAGGGGCGGTGTTATGGGCTGCGTTCTGCTTGCCGCTGGTAGTGGCATTCCCTGGCCCGGTACTGGTGGCGGCGGCGCCAGGCGGACCAGCGTAGCCGGTGCCAGTCGCCGTGCCCCGGAGTGGTGATCAGGCTGGCGAACAGGAAGGCGATCTCGCTGCGGGTGAGGGGGATCAGCCCGGCGGCTGCCGGGTGCAGTTTGTCCTCGGCCGCAGCGGCGATGGTCAGGAACGCCAGCGCGAGCATGGCCAGGGTGACCCAGCGGTGCCAGGCGGTCCAGGTGCGGACCTGGTGCTCGTCCAGCCCAGCCAGGCCCTTGCCGGCCTGAAAATTCTCCTCGGTGGTCCACCGCCGCCCGGCGACGCGCACGAATGTGGCCAGCGGGACGTGGCGGGGTGACCAGCAGCGGTACCAGGCCAGCTCGCCGGTGCGGCGGCTGCGGCGGATCAGCAGCCAGTGCCGGCCCAGGGCGCCCGGCTCGATGGCTACCCAGGCCCAGTCGTAATAGCGGTGGCCCTTCAGCCCGTGCCCGGCCGACAGGCGCTGCCAGGACGCGCGCGGCAGCCGCCGGGCGATCGCGTCGGCGCGCAGCCTGCCCGCGGCCGTGGTGACGTGGTGGTCTTTGGCCACCGCCAGCACGTAGCCGATCTGCCGGTCACGCAGCCCGGATCGTAATCCCGGATCAGCGCCGTACACTTCATCGCCCGCAACCCACGCGGCAGGCACCCCGGCATCCAGCGCCGCGCCGATCATCTGCGCCGCGAGCGCGGGCTTGGTCGCGAACTCGATATCGCCGGGTATCCCGGCGGCAGCGCGCCGTGCCGCATCCCCGGCCCATGACCTCGGCAGGTACAACCGCCGGTCGATAAGGGCGTGCCCGCCCTGGCCTGCGTAAGTGAGGTAGACCGCTACCTGGGCATTCTCGACCCGGCCCGCGGTGCCGGTGTACTGGCGCTGCACCCCGGCCGTCGCGGTTCCCTTCTTCACATCACCAGTCTCATCAACCACCAGCACCGCCTGCGGGTCAGCCAGCTGCCCGGTGACGTAACCACGCACGTCATCGCGCACTGCATTAGCGTCCCAGCAGGCTCGCTCCAGCAAGTGCTGCATCCCGTCCGGCGTGACATCCCCGGCGTGCTCGGCGATCGTCCAGCAGTTCTTCCGCGGCAGCCCGGCGATCAGCCCCAGCACGAACGCCCGGGCCCGCCGCCGCGGCTCCACCCGGCCGAACCGGCCGGCGATCCGGCCCATCAGCTCATCAAACAGCGCGCGCCACCGGTCAGGGTCTACCCTGTCGCCATCGGCCACCAGACGATCATCAAGAGTCGACACATCCCGCGATGATCAACTGGTGGCCGTCTGACATCCAGCACCGACACGCCAAGATCACGATCTACGGCTGGAGTACTAGTCCGTGGTCGAGTTCGAGGGACCTGAAAGCTGCGCGGAGCTGCTGGCCGAAGCGCTGGCCGCCGCACTCAATGATCAGCACGGCTAGTGCGTGGCGCTGGCGCTGCGGCCGACCACCCCCCGACAGCGAGTTCTGCTGCCAGCTGCAAAGGCCGCTGTGGGTGACTACATCACCGCGACCCTGGGCGGCTGGTGGGGATGGCGTGGACGTCCGGCACGAGCGCGGCCACCCGGTCGAGGGTGGCCAGGTCCCAGGGCCGTCTGGGGCTGACCATGGCATGGTCGATGCCCAGGCCGGCCAGCTCGGCTAGGTGGTCCAGGACGCGGGTCCGGTCGTCCGCTAGATCGATGAAGGTGGACACGGTCTTCTCGATAGCGGCGTAATCACGGCCCGCGTCGTCGCAGTGCGACCTGAGGACTGCGAGCTTGTGCTTCAGGTCGTCGGCGAAGCCAGTGCCTGGCAGGTCGAACAGGTTGCACAGGTCGCCATGACGGGCGACAAGCCGCAAGGTCTTTCGCTCGCCACTGCCGGCGATCAGAATCGGCGGGTGCGGGCGTTGCAGCGCGTTCGGCGAGTTCAGCGGCCGGAGCAGCTGGTAATGGGTGCCCCCGTACGGCGTCTCATCGCCGCGCCACATCTGCAGGGCGATCTGGACCGTTTCCTCCAGCCGCTGAAAACGCTCGGCCAACGGCGGGAATGGTATGCCCAGCCCGTAGGCTTCGAAATCGCGCGGCGAGCGCCCTGGCGGTAGCTCGTTAAACGGGGCGCCGGCGCCCACGCCGAAGATGACGCGGCCGCCGCTCAGCACGTCGATTGACGTCACGGCCTTGACCAGCACGCCGGGATGGCGGTAAACGACACAGGTAGCCAGGGTGCCCAGCGTGATGCGCTTCGTCTCAGCGGCCAGGAACGCCAGCATGGCGTAGGCCTCGAGGAGTGGCGCCTCGGGTGGCTGGCCCGTGATCGGGATCTGGAAAAAGTGGTCCATGGTCCACAAGCTGTCGACGCCGGCCTCGTCCGCGTGCCGAGCCAGGCGCGAAAGCAGCGGCCCCATGCTCCGCGCCTCGGTGCCCACCGGAAAGCCGCCCATCGAGATGCCAAGCTTCATGCTGGTCATGGTGGTCCGGTCCGTTCCCTGCATCCAGGCCCCCTGGACCCCGGGACTGCCAGTACCACCCAGAACCCAGCCGCGGGCGCGACACTGGTGGGGTGCAAGCGGGCGACGGAATTGGCTCCTACATCCGGGCCTGGCGCCACCGGCTCCAGCCTGCTGACGTCGGCCTGCCCGCGGGCCAGTCTCGCCGGACTCGCGGGCTGCGCCGAGAAGAGCTGGCCTCGCTGGCGGGCATCTCGGTCGACTACCTGGTTCGGCTCGAGCAGGGCCGGGCCACCAACCCGTCGACGCAGGTGCTCGCGGCCCTGTCGCGCGCACTGCGGCTGACGGTCGAGGAGCGCGACCACCTCTACACCGTCGCTGGCCAGGCGCCGCCCAGAAAGGTCGCCATGACGAGCCACGTGCCGGCCAGCGTGCAGCGCCTGGTGGACCGGCTTGCCGATCTGCCGGTGGCGGTCTACGACCCGGCCTGGACACTGATCACCTGGAACACCGCGTGGGCGGGACTCATGGGCGATTCGTCGCAGCTGAGCGGGCGGGACCGGAACCTGCTCTGGCGCACTTTCACCGGCACGTCGAGCCGGGTGCGCAAGAGCGACGCCGAGGCGGACGACTTCGAGACCAACGCGGTCGCCGACCTGCGGCGGGCCGTCGGCACCTATCCGGACGATGCCCGGCTGAGCCGTCTCGTCGACGACCTTCGACAGGCCAGTCCGCGATTCGCCAAGCTATGGGCGAACCGAGTGGTCAACACCACCGGCTCGAACACGAAGACCATCGTCCATCCGGAAGTCGGTCCGATCACCCTCGATTGCGATGTGCTCACCGTCGCCGGCTCGGATCTGCGGCTGGTGGTGTACACCGCGGAACCATCGAGCCTGGACGCCGACCACCTCCGCCTCGTGCAGGTCATCGGGCTCCAGGAACTCAGCGCCCGCGGCCTGGGAGGCTGAGACAAGGCGGCGGCCGGCCGAGCCGCGTGCAAGCGCGGCTGGCTCTAGATGATCATCCCGCCGTCGACGGACAGCGTCGTGCCCGTCACGAAGGAGCTGTCCCCGGAGGCGAGGTACAGCACCGACTGCGCGATCTCCTCCGGCGTGGCGTGCCGGCCCATCGGGATCATTCCGTCGAAGATCCGGGCCGCATCGGCCGCGGCCGCGCCGGTGGCCCGGACCTCGATGTCCTGCTGGAACAGGGTGTCCGTGGGTCCGGGGTGGATGGTGTTCACCCGGATCCGGCGTGCTACGGCCTCCCTCGCGACCGTGCGCATGAGGCCGACCTGGCCATGCTTGGCGGTCGCGTAGCCCGCGATGCCCGGAGCGGAGGTGAGACCCACGATGCTGGAGGTGATGATCACGCTGCCGCCATCCCGCATGACCGGCAGGCCGTGCTTGAGCATCAGGAACGCGCCGAGGATGTGCACGTCGAGCACGCGGCGGAACTCGTCGGTCGGAAACTCGGTGATCGGCACGATGGGTCCGCTGATGCCCGCGTTGCTGAACAGCACGTCCAGCTCGCCGAACCGGTCGGCTACCTGCGCGAGCGCGCTGATGACCTGGTCTTCCTCGGTGACATCGGTAACACTCCAGCTCACCCTGTCGGCGCCCAGCTCGGCGCCGGCCGCTTTCAGCAGGTCCTCGCGCAGTCCCGCCAGGTGCACCCGCGCGCCCTCGGCGACGAACAGCCGTGCGGTCGCCAGGCCGATGCCGCTCTCGCCGCCGGTGATCACGGCGACCTTGCCATCCAGCCGACCCATCGTGGTGCCCCTTCCTGCCTGCGTCACCGCACCATCGTCGGCCACCGTGCCGCCGGCGTAAAGCGGTCTGCGCCTTGCCGCGCGCACGTCGTCGTCGACTAGCGGCCCGCCGCGATCACGACGTTCACTATCCGGCCCGGCACGATCACCAGCTGCTCGATCGGCTGGCCGGCCGTGTGCGCGGCGAAGTCCGGATGCCCGGCCAGCACGGACTCGATCACCTCCCGGCCCGCGCCGGACGGCACCGTGATAGTGAACCGGGTCCTGCCGTTGACCTGAACGGGCATGGTGACGGAACGCTCGGCGGCCAGCTCGGCGTCGGCCTCCGGGAAGTCGCAGTAGGCCAGCGACCGGCTATGTCCCAGCCGCGCCCACAGCTCTTCGGCGATGTGCGGTGCCAGCGGCGCCACCATCAGCACCAGCGGCTCGGCCAGCTCGCGCGGCAGCGCCCCCGCGTCGGCAGAGATCCTGGCGGCGGCGGTGGTCAGCTCCATCAGCCGGGCGATCGCGGTGTTGAAGCGCAGCAGGCCGAAGTCGCGCCGCACCGCGGCGATGGTCGCGTGCAGCGTGTGCCGAACGGCCCGGTCCACTGGCGCGTCGGCCACGGTCAGCTCGCCCGTCTGCTCGTCGATCATGCTGCGCCACAGCCGCTGCAGGAACCTGTGCACGCCGATCACGTCGTCGGTCTGCCACGGCTTGTCGGCCTCGACCGGTCCCATCGCCATCTCGTACAGGCGCAGCGTGTCGGCGCCGTACTGGCGGTACATCTCGTCCGGCCTGATGCCGTTCTTGAGGCTCTTGCCCATCTTGCCGGCTCGCCTGCGCACCGGCCGGCCGTGGTAGCTCGCCGAGCCGTCCGCAGACTGGGACACCTCGGCGGCCGGCACATAGCGGCCGCGCTCGTCGGTGAACGCATCGGCCGTGATCATGCCCTGGTTCACCAGCCGGGCAAAGGGCTCGGGCGTCGACACCACCCCCAGGTCGTACAGCACCAGGTGCCAGAACCGCGCGTACAGCAGGTGCAGTACCGCGTGCTCGGCGCCGCCCACGTACAGGTCGACGCCGCCCGGCGCCATGAAGTACCGCTCGACGTCGGGATCGGCCAGCGCCCCGTCGTTGTCCGGGTCGGTGTAGCGCAGGTAGTACCAGCACGACCCGGCCCACTGCGGCATGGTGTTCAGCTCGCGCCGGTACGTGCGCGGGCCGTCACCCAGGTCCAGCTCCACGGTCACCCAGTCGCCCGCCCGCGCCAGCGGGGGCACCGGCTCGCTGTCGTCGTCCAGGCCGGGAGCGGGCCGGAAGTCGGTCAGCTCCGGGACCAGCACGGGCAGTTCGCGCTCGGGCAGCGCGACGGGCGCGCCGCTGTCGTCGTACACGATCGGGATCGGCTCACCCCAGTAGCGCTGGCGGGAAAACAGCCAGTCCCGCAGCCGGTAGCGACGGACCGCGCGGCCGAAGCCACCCTGTTCCAGCCAGGACACGGTGGCCGCGATGCCCGCCGCCCGATCCAGGCCGGCCAGCCGGGGTCCCGGCGCGTCGACGTACTGGCCGTCGGGGTCCGTCACCGGCCGTACCGGCAGCCCGAACTCGCGGGCGAAGTCCGCATCGCGCTGGTCGTGTGCGGGCACCGCCATGATCGCCCCGGTGCCGTAGCCCGGCAGCACGTAGTCGGCAATGAAGACCGGGATCGGCTCACCAGTGCTGGGGTTGACCGCGTAACCGCCGGTGAACACGCCCGATTTCGCCGTGTCCCCGGCTGTCCGCTGGCGGTCGCTCAGCCGGGCGGCGGTGGCCCGGTAGGCGGCGACCGCCGCCCGCGGGTCCAGGCCGGGCGGCTGGCCGCGCCAGCGCTCCGGGGTCTTCGCCGGCCAGGCGTCGCGCACCAGGCAATCGACCAGCGGGTGCTCGGGCGCCAGCAGCACGTAGGTCGCGCCGGACAGGGTGTCCGGACGGGTGGTGAAGACCTCGATCCGGCCGCCCGGGTCACCGGCGATCGGCAGCGTGATGTCGGCGCCGTCGCTCGCGCCGATCCAGTTGCGCTGCAGTTCCTTGACGTTCTCCGGCCAGGCCAGGTCGTCCAGGCCGTCGATCAGCCGCTGTGCCAGCGCGGTGATGCGCAGCATCCACTGCCGCATCGGGCGCCGGTAGACGGGGAAGTCACCGATCTGACTGCGCCCATCGGCAGTTACCTCCTCGTTGGCCAGCACGGTGCCCAGCCCCGGGCACCAGTTGACGGGTTCGGCCGCGATGTAGGCCAGCCGGTGACCGGCGATCAGCTGGTCCTGCCGGGCGGCCGTCAGCTCGGCCCACGCGCCGCCGCCGGGCACCGGACGGTCGCCGGCGGCGTACTCGGCGACCAGGTCCGCGACCGGCCGGACCCGGCCGGTTCGGTCGTCGACCCAGCTGCCCCAGATCTGCAGGAAGATCCACTGGGTCCAGCGATAGAAGCGCGGGTCAGAGGTTTCCACGCTGCGCCTGGGGTCGTAGCCCATGCCCATCCGGCGCAGCTGGGCGCGCATGGTGTCGATGTTCCGGCGGCTGGAGACCCGCGGGTGCTGGCCGGTCTCCAGCGCGAACTGCTCGGCGGGCAGCCCGAAGGCGTCGAAGCCCATGGCGTGCAGCACGTGGTGGCCGGTCATCCGCAGGTAGCGAGCGTAGACGTCGGTGGCGATGTAGCCGATCGGATGGCCGACGTGGATGCCGGTGCCGCTGGCGTAAGGGAACATGTCCGCGACGAAGAACTTCGGCCGGCCCGCCATGCGCTCGAAGCCCGCCGACAGCGGGCCGGCCGGGCTCGGGCACTGGAACGTCCCGTCCGCCTCCCACCGGTCCTGCCAGCGCAGCTCGATGTCCTGGGCCAGCCTGGCGCTATAGCGGAACGGCGGCTCGTCCTGCTCGGTCGCCATGGTCGCGTCTCCTTCGCCGAATCGCTCTGGTTGTGCCGGACATGAAAAAGCCCCTCGGGAAACGAGGGGCGGCCACGCTGACGGGTCTGGGTCAGCGCGGCCAGTAGCGAAGAAGGCTGGTGAAGCTGGTCATAGGACCAGGGTAAAGCCACCGGGCGCCGCTGCGCGAGGCGATTACCGCGCCTTCACCGTTGCGGCGCCCAGCCTGGCACCGACGCGCCGCTGACGTCAGCGGCAGCCTGGGCCGCTCGGTCAGAAAACGATGGCGGTACGGCCGTCGAGGAGCACTCGGTCCTGGCAGTGCCAGGCGACCGCGCGAACGAGCACGGTCCGCTCGATGTCAGCGCCACGCCGGGCCAGGTCGGCGACGCTCTGCCGGTGCGACACGCGGGTGACGTCCTGCTCGATGATCGGTCCCTCGTCCAGATCCTCGGTGGCGTAGTGCGCCGTGGCGCCGATCAGCTTCACACCGCGTTCCTTCGCCCGCTCGTACGGCCCGGCGCCGGCGAAGGCCGGCAGGAATGAGTGATGGATGTTGATGACGGGCACGCCGCAGCGGGCCAGGAAGTCTCCGGACAGCACTTGCATGTAGCGGGCCAGCACGATCACGTCGACCCGGTCGCGCAGCAGCTCCAGCTCGCGGCGCTCTGCCTCCGGCTTGGTGTCCTTCGTCACCGGGATGCACTCGAACGGCACCCCGAACGAGGCCACGTCAGCGCGCAGGGTCTCGTGGTTGGAGACCACCTGCGCCGTGTGGATCGGCAGCTCGCCGCGCCGCTCCCGCCACAGCAGGTCGAGCAGGCAATGGTCGTAGCGCGACACGAAAATTGCAACCCGGGAGGGCAGCGCCGTGTCGCGCAGCCGGAATTGCGCGCCGAGGCCGGCTGCCACCTCGGTGGCGAACGCCCGCTCCAGGCCGGCGAGCCGGGCGGTCGCCTCCGGCAGGTGGAACTCCACCCGCAAGAAGAACCGCCCACCCGTCGGGTCGCTCGAGTACTGGTCCGACTGCACGATGTTGGCACCGTTGCGGTGCAGGAACGAGGCCACGCTGGCGATGATCCCCGGCCGGTCCTGGCACCACATCACGAGCCTGGCGATGTCCGGGGCGGGTGCACCGGCGGCGGCGCCGTGCGCTGCGGCCGCCGCCGGCTGCCCTATGACCGTCGTCATCGTCACACCACTGCGGCTACCGTATCCGCCGGTCCGGTCTGTACGGCCGGCAGGCCCGCCGCAGCGCGGAGCGCGGCGGCCCGATCGGTGCGCTCCCACGGCAGGTCGACATCGGTCCGGCCGAAGTGGCCGTACGCCGACGTCTGCGCGTAGATCGGCCGGTGCAGATTCAGATCACGGCGGAACGCGGCCGGCCGCATGTCGAAGTGGTCGGTGACCAGCTGCAGGATCTCCGCCCGGCTCACCCGCTCGGTGCCGAACGTCTCGACGAGCAGCGACACCGGCCTGGCCACCCCGATCGCGTACGCGACCTGCACCTCGGCCCGTCGCGCGAGGCCCGCGGCCACCACGTTCTTGGCCAGGTGCCGCGCCGCGTATGCGGCGCTCCGGTCCACCTTGGACGGGTCTTTCCCGGAGAACGCGCCGCCGCCGTGCCGGGCGTACCCGCCGTACGTGTCGACGATGATCTTGCGGCCGGTCAGCCCGGCGTCGCCGACCGGCCCGCCGATCACGAACCTGCCGGTCGGGTTCACCAGCAGGCCCACGTGCAACGCGGTCGCGTCGTACAGCTCGGCCGGCAGGACGGGGGTCACCACGTGGTGCCAGAGGTCCTCGCGGATCTGGTCTGCCGAGACCTCCGGCGCGTGCTGGGCGGAGATCAGCACCCGCTCGACCGCCACCGGAACGTTACCGACATACCGCACGCTCACCTGGGTCTTGCCGTCCGGCCGCAGGTAGGCCAGGGTGCCGTCCTTGCGAACCGTGGCGAGCCGCCTGGCCAGCCGGTGCGCCAGCGCGATCGGCATGGGCATGAGCTCGGGCGTCTCGTCGGTGGCGTAGCCGAACATCATCCCCTGGTCGCCGGCCCCGGCCCGGTCGAGGTCGTCTTCGGACTGCTTGTCGCGTATCTCGTGCGCCTCGTCCACGCCCTGGGCGATGTCGGGCGACTGCTTGTCCACCGCCACGAGCACCGCGCAGGTCCGCCCGTCGAACCCGCAGTCACCGTTGTCGTAGCCGATCCGGGTGACGGTGTCGCGCGCAATCTGCGCGTAGTCGAGGTTCTGGGGCGTGGTGATCTCGCCCGCGACGACGACCATGCCGGTGGTGATCAGCGTCTCGCAGGCCACGCGCGAATACGGGTCGGTGGCCAGCGCTGCGTCCAGGACCGCGTCCGAGATGGCGTCGGCGACCTTATCCGGATGTCCTTCGGTCACGGACTCGGAGGTGAACAGGTAGTCGCCATGTCCTGGCTGCGTCATTGGGTTGTCTCCTTGCGCGTGCGTTTCGGCGTCGGTGGGGATGTCTGCTGACGGTCGGCTAGCTCCTTACGGACGACCGCGGTGCCCTCGACCATAGCGGCAAGCTTCGCCCTCGCCACCGGGCCGGGCACATGCCGCAGCCCGCAGTCCGGGTTGATGACCAGGCGGCTGGCCGGCACGAACTCGAGGGCCCGGCGGATGCGGTCGGCTACCTGCCCGGCGGTCTCGGCCTCGGTGCTCTTGACGTCGATCACGCCGAGGCCGACGTCCCGGTCCCAGCCGGACTTGGCGAGCACCGGCAGGTCCTCGTAGCCCTTCCGGGCGAACTCGAGCACGAGCTGGTCTACGGCGGCATCGAGCACCGCGGGGAAGAGGAAATCGTAGTGGCCCTCCCACAGCGGCCGGGCGTACCGGTTGCCGTAGCAGACGTGCAGCGCCCAGGTGACCGGCACGTCCGCGGCGACGATGTTGATCGCCTCGATCGCGGTGGCCACCTGGTCCGGATGCCCGGCCAGGAACGGCTCGTCGATCTGCAGCAGGCTGGCCCCCCGGTCGGCTAGCGCGCGGGCCTCGTCGTGCAGGATGCGCGCGATCGCCAAAATCAGCTCGCGGTTGTCTGGGTAGGCGCTGCCGCGCAGGTGGCGGGATAGGGAGAACGGCCCGGTGAAGGAGAACTTGATCGGTGCGCGGGTCTGCGCGGCCGCGAAGGCGAAGTCGTCGGCCAGCCGCAGCGGTGTCCCGGCAGGCTCGGGCAGCGGCTGCGGCAGCGTGGCCTCGTAGTAGTCGAAGTAGAAGTCTTTCGCTGCATTCGTGATCTGCACGCCCGGCAGCCGGGCGAGGAAGTAGTCGATGTCGTTGTCGCGGCGCAGCTCGCCGTCGGAGACGATGTCGATGCCGGCCACTTCCTGATCGCGCAGCGCGGCCTTGATGGCCATCTCATGCAGGTCGGCGAGCTGGGCCCGGCTCATCCGGCCGCGGAAGTAGTCAGTCTTCAGCCGCTCCATCCAGTCCGGGACCGGATAGGAGCCGACGACGGTCGTGGGTAGCTGCGGTACCTGCGCCAGCAGCGGTCCGGTCGCCATGTCAGTCCCGTGCCTGCGCTGTCATGGTCACGATGCTGCCGCCGCTCCGGTGCCGGAAGGGCTCGTAGTGCACGTCGAGCCCGTGCCGCCGCCCGACATGGGCGAGCAGCGGCCCGTTTACCCAGTTCACCACCGAGCCGTCGTACTTGCCCGGGCCGCGGAACGCAGTGCGGTAGCCCTGGACCTCGGTCAGGAACAGGTCGTGGCAGACCAGCTTGCCGAAGGGATGCAGCAGCTCGATGCTGTCGGCGAAGCTCGCCAGCGCGCCGTTGCTGACGTGCATGCGGACGTCGCCGCCCGACTCGAGCATCGGGCGGAGCATCTCCCCGGTCAGCGAGGTGCCCAGCCGGTACAGGTCGAGACCGGTCAGCGGGACGTAGCGCTCCGCCAGCCGCAGCGCCGACCAGGACCGCCGCCAGAAAGCGACCGCGGCGTCGGGGTCGGCGATGTGTCCCGGCGCGGCGTCGGGGAGGAGGTCGGGGCCAAGCCGCAGCAGCTTGTGCACCAGCCCGGGCAATTCGGCGGGAGTGGCGGCGACCGAAGCCGCGAGCTCGGCCGCCTCGGCGGGCGGGAAGCAGGCACGGGCCTGCACCAGGTATGGCTGGCCCCCGAACTGAGCTACCTCATCGGTTGGCAGGTTGTCGTACACGTTGGAGATGTACAGCAGGAATACCCGGCCGCGCAGGAAGCCCAGCGAGCGGCGCGGCCGGGTCGCGTCCAGCGAGACCGAGCTGACGTGCGCCGCGTGCGCCGCCACCGTCTCCCTGGCCAGGTCGAGGACGTGCTGCGAGTAGTCGCACATGAGGTAGTGCAGCCGCTGGTAGTACTCCTGGCCGTGGGTCGCGTCCAGGTCGCGGAACTCGTCCAGGAACACCTTGGCCTGGCTGCCGTTGCCCACGCCGAGCTCGGCCACGTAGAGCTGCTCGGGCAGCGCTCCGGCCGCCGCCAGCCCGTCCCACACGCTGAACAGCTCGGTGACGAGGTCTCTCGCCGCGTCGCGATTCCTGGCGTCGCTCTCCCCGCCGGGCAGCGCCTGCTCGTAGCCGTGGCCCGACGCCTTCTCCCACTGCGCGAGCGCGGTCCAGTACAGCGTGTTGAAGGCCCAGATGCAGCTCTGCGAGCCCGGTCCCCAGTCCTCCAGGAAGACCCGTCCGGCACCGCCGTCGCGCAGCCGCGCCGCCGTCAGCTCCTGAAGCGGCACCGCGGCGCTGCGGCGTACGTCGACGGCGATCTCCCAGCGGTAGGCCGGCGCGCTGGCGGGCCGCGGCGGCTCGTCGGCGCCGGCCTGCGTCGCCGGGTAGTCGAGCAGCGGCCGGACGTCGACGACGTCGCGGAAGTTCTCCTTGTACTGCACCCAGTCGCAGGTCACCCTCGCCCGGCTCAGGTCCTCGTAGCCCGCGTCGGCCGCCTCCGCCAGCGCGGCTACCACCGGCGTGACGGACGTGGTGAAGTCCACCGGCTTCGTCCCGCGCAGCCGGGCGTGCGGCCGGAAGTCAATGAGCATGACCACCACCCTCCGGCACACCAGCCATGCTCGCGCGCGGGCCCACGCCCGCCCGCTCGAGGATGTCGGGCACGCCGCGCTCGAAGCCGAAGGCCATCACGTGCACGCCCCGGACGCCGGGGATGCCCGCGACCTGCTGGATCGTCTCCACGCACAGGCTGATGCCCTCGGCCTCCACCTTGTCGGCCGGCACGCCGCGGAGCCGTCGCGCTATCTCGTCGGGGACATAGATGCCCGGCACCCCGGTGGTGAGCATCTCGAGCACCCGCAGCGAACGGATCGGGCCCACCCCGGCGATGACGGCGCAGCGCCGCGGGATGCCGAGCGCGCAAACCTCGGCCATCCACACCGCGAACCGCTCGACGTCGAACACGTACTGGGTCTGGACGAACTCAGCGCCGGCGGCGACCTTCTTGGCCAGTCGCCGGGCCCGGAACGACGTCGGCGGGGCGAACGGGTTCTCCACCGTGCCGATCAGCCAGCCGGGCGGGTGCTCGAGCCGCTGGCCGGACATCAGCGTGCCGTCCCGCAGCGTGCGGGCGGCCCAGGTGAGCTGGACGCCATCGAGGTCGAAGACGGGTTTCGCGTCCGGGTGGTCGCCATATCGCGGGTGATCACCGGTCAGCAGCAGCACGTTGGGAATGCCGAGCGCGCCCGCGCCCAGCAGGTCGGACTGCAGCCCGATGCGGTTGCGGTCCCGGCAGGTCAGCTGCATGACCGGCTCGACCCCGGCGGCACGCGCCAGCAGGCTGCCGGCCAGGCTCGACATTTTTACCTTGGCGCCCTGGCAGTCCGTCACATTCGCGGCGTCCACCCAGCCACGCAGGAACCCGGCCTTGCGGGTGATCGCGTCCGCATTCGCGTCGCGCGGCGGCCCGAGCTCGGCCGTGACCACGAACCGGCCTGACGCGATCGCAGCCCGCAGACCGCTGGCCGGCCCTGCCTGTGCGGTCGGCTCGGGGCCAGCGAACTCGGGACCGGATGTGCCAGGGCAGGCCGGGCCGGTGGCGGTCGGGACGCTCATCGCGGTGCCCCGGCCGGTGCCCGCGGCAGCAGCGGAGCAGGATCGTTCTCGGTCGCGGCGGCCCACAGGTCCTCGTCGCGGCCCTGCCAGTAGTTCACCCAGGAGCTGCGGCCGGCCTCCCGGCGATCGACCGGGCGCTGCAGCAGGTCCAGGTCTGCGCCGTGACCAGCCTGCTCGGCACGCTCGACCGCGATCAGCCACACGCAGCGCAGCTGCGGGTGCACCTCGCACTGACCGGTCGGGGAGACCCCGCCGCACGGCCCGTTCCTGAGCTGCTTCGGGCACGTCATCGGGCAGGCGTAGCCGGTCGCGGGCAGCGCGCACTGGCCGCACATCTGGCAGCCAAAGAGACCCTGCTTGGTGACTCGCTCGCCAGCGGTGAACCAGCGGCGCAGCAGCGCGTGCCGCTCGAGCCGGGCGGCCAGCCAGCGGTAGGGCTTGCGGGGCTCGACCAGGGCGTGCAGCGCGTAGGCCGAGCGAGCCGCGAGGCGCGGCCGGGCGGGCCGCGGCCACCCGGACGCCGCGCTGTCGCTCATGCCACCTCCCGTAGCTGCCTACGCCCGACCTGCCCACATGCTCGCAAGGGACGGCGAGGGCCGTCGTCGGGCCGCAGGCCAACCCTGACCGTCGTCGGCTTGTGCCTGGCGACAGTGCCCCGCGTGCCCGGCTATCCCGGCAGCGCCCGGCCTTATCCGACACCGCTACCGGCGCAATCGGGGCAAGATCCTCTCGGTCGTCACCGCGCGTACGGCGTGCTTGTGCTGGAGCACAAGCGAGGGAAGGACCAGGTATGAGTCGGGAAAGATCAGCGCGCCGATCGCATCGACCCGGCCCGCCGGCCGCCCGGCGCTATGCCCGTTGAGCTCGTCACCTTCATCCGCGCGTGCTGGATGCCGCCGGGCTAGGGGCGGCGGGCCCGCAGGAACAGTGACACGCCCGGCAGCGATCGGACCGGGAGATAGCGCTCCGCCACGATGATCGAGGTCAGGACGCCGTTCACCAGCGGCGGCACCTCGCTCAGGTCGCTGCCGGTAGCCGACCGGCGGCGCACCGCCACGACCGGCCGGAGCAGCACGTTCCAGCTCCAGACCTGCTCGACCGCCAGGCCGGCCTTCTGAATGAGCGCGACCAGCCCGGCGCGGTCATACCGCCGCACGTGTCCGACCTCGTCGTCGTGAGCGGACCAGAGGGCCATGTCGCACGGCACCGCGATGAGCGCGGTACCGCCCGGCCGCAGCACGCGGCCGATCTCGGCGGCCGCCAGGTAGTCCTCGTCGATGTGCTCGAGAATGTCGAACGCCGTGACGAGGCCGCAGGACGCCGATGCCAGCGGCAGGTCCCTGGCGTCCGCCCGGATGGCGCTGATGCCGCGAGCGCGCGCAACCTCCGCCACCGAGTCGGAGTACTCGAGCGCGACCGCCTGCCAGCCGTGTGCCTGCAGCACCCTCGTGTTGCCGCCGCCCGCGGCGCCGATGTCCAGCGCCCGGCCGCGGCCAGGCAGCTTGCGCAGCTCGCGGGTGAGGATGGCGCGCCGCTCCCTGTACCACCAGTGTCGGTCTTCCAGCGCGGTGAGGAGCTGCAGCTCGGCCGGTTTCATGGCCTCCTTCCTACCGTATGAAAGGCGGCCGCACTGCCGTGGTTGCCCGGTTGCCTGCAAGGCTGGCCTGCATCCGATGACCCGTGACGGCCGCGCCGGGCCGGCGTCCTGGACAATGCCGGAATGGACTCGTTCCCGCCGCCGTTTGTGCCCGGCCCGGCCAGCGGCCGCGTGTACCGGACCCGGCGCACCGTCCGCAGCAACGACGTGACGCCGTCCGGGCGACTCCGGCTCGACGCGCTGGCCCGGTACCTGCAGGCCGCCGCCGAGGACGACGTGGTCGACGCCGGTCTGGCCGAGCCTGTCCTGTGGGTGCTGCGGAGGTACGAGCTGGCGATCTCCTGGCTACCGGCCACGGGCGAACGGCTGTCGGTCGCCACCTACTGCTCCGGTACCGGTCCGCGCTGGGCCGAGCGCACCACGACGCTGTCGGGTGCGGATGGGGAGGCCGTCCAGGCCCGGGCCGTGTGGGCGGTGGTGAGCCAGGCCGACGGGCGGCCGGTGCCGCTGTCGGCCGACTTCCTGCGCATCTACGGCGACTCGGCGGCCGGCCGGACGGTGACGGCTCGGTTGTCGCATCCCCGGCCCGACAGCGCGGCCGACCGGCGGCCGTGGCCGCTCCGCGCCGCCGACTTCGACCTGGCTGGGCACGTCAACAACGCCGTGCACTGGGCCGCGGTGGAGGATGAGCTGGCGGTCAGCGGCTGGGTGCCCGCCGTCGCGGAGATGGAGTACCACCGGGCGATCACCCCCGGCTGCGCGCCTACCCTGGTCACCGACCGGCGTGACCGGGAAGCGGCGATCTGGCTGGTGAATGAGGGATCGCTGCTCGCGTCTGCCCGGCTGGAGCGCTAGCCGCGGCCAGAAAGGGAGGCGGGATGCCAGCCGTCGTGGCGGACGTGCTCAGGTCTGCGGGCGAGCGCCGTCGGCGCATTGATCCGTTGCTACCCGAGCCGGGGCTGCCCGCCGATGCGGGCTGTGGCGCCGAGCTGACGGTGCCCGCGGCGCCGGGCCGCGGCGCGGCGGTCGGCTGGTGCCATCACTACCGGATCGAGCCAGGGGCGCCCGAGCTCGCCTGGGGCGCCGCCAGTCAGTTCTGGCTGGCCGCGCACGTGGCCGGCGATGGCAGCGAGCCGGGGATCGGGGCCGGGCTGGATGAGCTGCTGGCCCGCTGGCGCGCGCACCTCGCAGCGGAGCCGGCGACGGAAGCCGAGGACAGCCAGGCAGCGCTCAGGTGGCCGAGCCGGGACATCGCGGGCGTCCGCGCGCTGCTCCGTCACGGCCTGCAGCCGCTCACTGTCATCGCGGCCAGGCCGGCCGGGCGGGCGGTGCCGGGCGCGCCCGCGCCGCGGGGCCTGGTGATCCGACCGGCCGATCCTGGTGACATCGCCGCGGTGACCGCGCTGACCATGGAGGTAATCCGCTTTGACCAGCACTTCGGGAGCGTCCGGCTGCATCCGCACGCCGAGCAGACGGAGTGGGAGGCGGCCGAGCAGACCCTGGACCGGCCAGAACCGTGGACCTGGCTGGCCGAGCGGGACGGCCGGACCGTCGGGCTGCTGATGGCCCAGCCACCCGAGCGGGCAGCCTGGATAGCCGCGGCCACCAGCGGGCAGCCAGCTGCCTATCTGGCCACGATGGCGGTGCGCCCGGACGAGCGCGGGTCGGGCGTCGGCACCGCGCTGGTGACCGGACTGCACCGCGAGCTCGACGCGACCGGGGTCACGGTCACGCTGCTGCACCACGCCCAGCTGAATCCGCTGTCCGCGCCGTTCTGGAGCCGGATGGGCTACCGGCCGCTGTGGACGACCTGGGAGATCAGGCCGGCGCGCACGATGCGGTGACCGCATCGCTCGGGGTGGCTTGCGGCCAGCTCGACCAGCCCGCGCGGCCTGCCGATAATGGCGGCAGTCGGCGAAGGAGCAGCCAGCGGGGATGAGCGACGCGGTAGACGAGCTGCGGAAGGCCGTGCCCGACGGTCGCGTCCTGACCGATCCCGATCTGATGGCGGCCTATCGACGCGACGAAACCCCGACGGTCAGCCCCGGCCAGCCCCGCTGCGTGCTGCTGGCGGGCCGCACCAGCGACGTCGCGGCGGCCCTGGCCTGGGCGCAGCGGCACCGGGTCCCGGTCGTGCCGCGTGGCGGCGGCACCAGCCTGGCGGGCGGCGCGACCGCGACCGATGGCTGCCTGGTGCTGTCCACGGCGCGGCTGACGGCGATCAGGGAACTCGACCCAGCCAACGAGACCGTCGTCGCCGAGGCGGGCGTGCTCACCGCCGACGTCGACCGGGCCGCGGCCGCGCACGGACTGATGTACGCCCCGGATCCGAGCAGTCTCGAGATCTCCACCATCGGCGGCAACCTGGCGACGAACGCCGGCGGCCTGCGCTGCGTGAAGTACGGCGTTACCCGCGACTCCGTCCTCGGCCTGGAGGTCGTGCTGCCCGGCGGCCGGGTCCTGCGCACCGGTCGGCGCACCGTCAAGGGCGTGACCGGCTATGACCTGACCGGTCTGTTCGTGGGCTCGGAAGGCACGCTCGGCGTGATCACCTCGGCGACACTGCGGCTGCGGCCCCGCCCGGCGCGTTACCCGAGCACCCTGGCGGCCGGCTTCCCGAGCTTCGGCGCGGCAGCCCGCGCCGTCGCCGCGATCCTTGCCGCCCGGCTGCGGCCGAGTCTGCTCGAGCTGATGGACTCGGTGACGCTGCGGGCCATCGAGGAGTGGCAGAACACGGGCTTCGGCGCCGACGTGCAGGCGCTGCTCATCGCCCAGGACGACGGCGAGCAGCCCGACCTCGGGGTCGCGCGCATGCGCGATGTCTGTCTCCGCGAGGGCGCGAGCATGGCCGAGGTGTCCGGGTCGGAGGCCGAATCACGCCAGCTACTCGAGCTGCGCCGGCTGTCGTACCCGGCGCTCGATCGTCTCGGTGCGACGCTGACCGAGGATGTCTGCGTGCCCCGCACCCGGCTGCCCGAGATGGTGGCGAGGGTCGAGCAGGCGGCGCGGCGGCACGGCGTGCTCGTCGCCACCGTGGCGCACGCCGGGGACGGCAACCTCCACCCGCTGTTCGTCTTTGACCGCGGGCTGCCGGATGTGCCGCCGCAAGTCTGGGCCGCCGCAGACGAGATCTTCCGCGCCGCGCTCGAGCTCGGCGGCACGCTGACGGGCGAGCACGGCGTCGGGATCATCAAGCGCCGCTGGCTCGGCACCGAACTCGGGCCCGAAGCCATGGCGGTGCATCACGCGATCAAGAACGCGCTGGACCCGGACGGCATCATGAACCCCGGCAAGGTGCTGTGACCCGGACGGCTCGAGATCACCCCGCCGCGCGAGGTACCCGGCCGGCGGGTACCAGCGGCATGGATCGCAGCCGCACTCCGCAGGCCAGGGAGACGGCGTTGGCGATGGCGGGCGCGACCGCCATGATCGGGGCCTCGCCGCCACCGGCCGACGGCTCATCCGGCCGGTCGATGAGGATGACCCTGACGTCGGCCGGCACGTCCGCGAGGCGCGGCACCCGGTAGCCGGACATGGACGAGTTGCGGATGCGGCCGCCGGCGAAGTCGATCTGCTCGAACAGGGCCGGCCCGAGGCCCATCACGACCGCTCCCTCGATCTGATTGACCAGGCCGTCCGGGTGCACGACGGCGCCGCAGTCGGCGGCCGTGACCAGGCGCAGCAGCCGCAGCGTGCCGTCGGCGGCCACCGATACCGTGGCGGCCGTCGCGACCCGCCCGCCCTTCTCCCGGCCGAGGGCGATACCCGTGCCGACCCGGTCTCGCAGGCCGGCCGGCGCCGGATCGCCTGGCCAGCCGATCTCGGCCGCCGCGGCCGACAGCACGGCGCGCAGCCGCGCGTCGTCGAGGTTCCGCAGCCGGAACTCCACCGGGTCGGCGCCGACGGCGGCAGCGATCTCGTCGATGTGCGACTCGCGGGCGAAGTTGTTCGCGGTCGCCGCCAGCGCCCGGTACGAGCCCTGGCTGAGCGGCGACCGGGCGGGCTGATAGCGGTGCCGCCGGTGCGGCACCTGGTACGGGGTGAGCAGCCCCGCGGCGCCGGAGTTAATGTTCGTGACCGACCAGCCGGTCAGCCGGCCGGCCGCGTCCGTGGCGCTGGCGATATCGATGACCGCGGCGGGCCGCAGGTAGCCCGCGGTGAACTCGTCCAGACGGCTCCACTGCACCAGGACCGGCCGCCCGGCGGCCCTGGCCAGCCGGGCCGCCTCCAGCGCCACCGCCGAGCCGTGCTTGCCGCCGAACCCGCCGCCGAAGTCGGGCACGAGCACGTGCACCCGGGCTGGATCCAGGCCAAGCTCGCCGGCCAGCTCGCCGCGAGCACGGAACGGGGTCGACGTGGCCACCCACACGGTCAGCTCGCCGCCGTCGAAGCGGGCCAGCGCCGCCCGTGGTTCGAGCGGCACGTGCGCCACGTACGCGGCCCGATAGGTCGCCGCCAGAGCGACGGCCCCGTCTCGCAGAGCCCGGTCGGGGTCGCCGGCCTCGTCGCTGAACCCGCCGAAGCGACCCTCGCCCGACACCGGGTGCGCGCGGAGATAGTCGTCAAGCTCGGCCGGACCCGGCCCGGCGGATTCCGCCCAGTCGGCCGTGATCGCGCCGAGCGCTGCCCGGGCGAGGCGCGGCTGCGGCGCGGCGACGCCGACGAAATCGCCATCGTGGACCACCGTGACGCCCGGAATCGACGCCGCGGCCGCGGTGTCGGCCCGCCGGAGGGTCGCCCCAGCGGCGGGCGGGTGCAGGGCGGCGCCGTACAGCATCTCCGGCCGCCGCAGGTCAGACGGGTACAGCTTGCGACCGGTGACGACGTCGGCCGCGCCCGCTGCGCGGGCGGGCCGCCCGGCCGTCCGGCGCCACTGGCTGGCCGGGGTGACCGGAGCGTCGGCGGGCACCCGCTCGACCCGGTGCGCTCCGGCTACGAGCTCGCCGTAGCTGGCGGACGGTGCACCGTCCGGGCCGGCGATCCAGCCATCGGCCGCGGTCAGGTCGCGGGCCGGGAGCCCGAATCGGTCCGCCGCCACCTGCTGCAGCACCCGCAGCGCCGCGGCGGCCGCGGCCCGGAGCGGCGGCGCCGCGTGCGGCATCGACCGGCTGCCGAAGGTGCCGAGGTCGAACGGAGAAGTATCGGTGTCGGCCATGACCAGCCGGACCGCGTCTGCGGGTACCGCGAGTTCCTCGGCGACGAGCAGCGACAGCGCGGTCCTCGTGCCCTGCCCGGCCTCAACCTTGCCGGTGAACGCGGTGATCGCGCCGTCGGCGCCCACGTGCACCCAGGCGTCGTCGGGCCCGTCGAAGCCGGGCTCGCCCGGATCGGCCACGACAGTGACCAGGCCCTCGGGCATCGCGGCGGCAAACGAGCCCGGCTGCGCTCGGCTCAGATCGAGCGGGCTGGCGGGGTCAGCCGGGGTGGCAGCCGGCTCGGCGGGCGCCGGCACAGGTTCCAGCAGTTCCGGGTGCTCCATCAGCTCGGCTGCGCGGTGCACCGCACGGCGGATCCGCGGATAGACGCAGCAGCGACAGGCGTGCCCGGCCAACTCGGCGTCGATCCGCTCGTCGCTCGGGTGCGGCGCCCTGGCGAGCAGCGCGGCGGCTCCCATGAGCCAGCCGGGGGTGCAGTAGCCGCACTGCATGGCCCGGAGCTCCAGCCAGGCTTGCTGCACCGGATGGAGGATGCCGTCCTCGGCCAGGCCCTCGACCGTGGTGATCCGCTGGCCGGCCACGCTGGCGGCGTCGACCTGGCAGGCCTGCACGGCGCGGCTGCCGACCAGCACGGTGCACGCGCCGCAGGCGCCCTCGCCGCAGCCGAGCTTGGTCCCGGTCAGGTCGAGGTCGTCACGCAGCGCGTCGAGCAGCGTCTGCGTCCCGTCGCCGGGCACCTCGCGGCCGGTGCCGTTGACAACAATCGTGATCGGCATGCTCCGACCCTACGGCGG
>JASHPF010000274.1 GCA_030038295.1 Streptosporangiaceae bacterium | reverse complement strand
GTACCGGACCATGGATGCCCGCTACATCGAGTCCGTGTGGTGGGCGCTGCAGCAGATCTACGCCGCCGGCCTGCTCGTCCGTGACTTCCGGATCAGCCCGTACTGCCCGCGGTGTGGCACCGCGCTGTCCGACCACGAGATGGGCCAGGACGACGTCTACCGGGTCGTGTCGGACCCTTCGGTCATCGTCAGGCTCCCGCTGCGCACCCTGCCGGCCAGCGCCGCGCCGCAGCTCGCGGGCGCCGACCTGCTGGTCTGGACGACCACGCCGTGGACCCTGGTGTCGAATACCGCGGTCGCCGTGCACCCGGAGGAGGTGTACGCGATCGCCCGTAAGTCCGGCGTGGGCGACCGCGTCGTGGTGGCGGATGCCCTGGTTGGCCGGGTGCTCGGGGAGGGCTGGCACATCACCGACCGGGTCACCGGCGCCCAGCTGGTCGGGGCGACCTATCAGCCACCGTTCAGCCTGGTCGAGATCCCGGACGCGCACCGCGTCGTGCCCGCCACGTTCGTCACCACCGAGGACGGCACCGGGCTCGTGCACCTGGCGCCGGCGTTCGGCGCCGACGACATGGCGGCCGGCCGGGCGCACGGGCTGCCCGTCGTCAACCCCGTCCAGCCGGACGGCCGGTTCGCTGAGCGAGTGCCCCTGGTCGGCGGCATGTTCTTCACGGCCGCTAACGACCGGCTGATCGCCAACCTGGCGGACCGCGGACTGCTGTTCAGCGCGCACCCGCATGAGCACAGCTACCCGCACTGCTGGCGGTGCGGCACGCCGCTGCTCTACTACGCGCTGCCATCGTGGTTCATCCGTACGACGGCGATCCGCGACCAGCTGCTGGCCCAGAACGCCGCGACCACCTGGCAGCCGCCGACCATCAAGGACGGCAGGTACGGCGACTGGCTCCGCAACAACGTGGACTGGGCGCTCTCGCGCTCCCGCTACTGGGGCACCCCGCTGCCCATCTGGCTGTGCCCGTCGAACCACGCCACCTGCGTCGGCTCGCTCGCGGAGCTGTCGACGCTGGCCGGGACCGACGTCAGCGGGATCGACCCGCACCGGCCGTTCGTCGACGACGTCGTGATCTCCTGCCCCGAGTGCGGCAGGCCGGCGCGCCGCGTCCCCGAGGTGATCGACGCGTGGTTCGACTCCGGCGCCATGCCGTTCGCCCAGTTCGGCGCGCCATGGCAGGACGACGCTGAATTCCGCCGGTCGTTTCCCGCGCAGTTCATCTGCGAGGCCATCGACCAGACCCGCGGCTGGTTCTACTCGCTGATGGCGGTGAGCACGCTGGTGTTCGGGCAGTCCGCCTATGAGAACGTGGTCTGTCTCGGCCTCGTCGTCGATGAGCGGGGCCGGAAGATGAGCAAGCACCTGGGCAACGTGCTCGAGCCCATGCAGCTGCTGGAAACGTACGGCGCCGACGCGGTGCGCTGGTTCTTTGCGGTGTCCGGCTCGCCGTGGTCGACCAGAAAGATCAGCGACAGCATCCTGGCCGACATCGTGCGCAAGGTGCTGCTCACGTACTGGAACACCGCGTCGTTCCTGGTGCTCTACGCGAGCGCGGCGGCCGACCAGGCTGCGGACGCGGACGCCGCGCCGCTCGCGGCGGAGCCACCGGCCCCGGCACCCGCGGCCAGGCCTGCGCTCGATCGCTGGCTGCTCAGCGAGCTGAACGTGCTGGTAAGGGACGTGACCGCGGCACTCGAGGCGCTTGACTCGGCGGTCGCCGGCCGGCTGCTCGCTTCGTTCATCGACGCCCTGTCCAACTGGTACGTGCGCAGGTCACGCCGCCGGTTCTGGGACGGCCCGGCGACACCGGACGGCGCGGCTGCGTTCGCCACCCTGACCACGGCGCTCGACACGCTGACCAGGTTGCTGGCGCCGATCACGCCCTTCATCACCGACTACGTGTGGCGCGTCCTGCGTGACGCCGCCGAGCCGGACTCCGTGCACCTGGCTGCCTGGCCGGTCGCCGACCCGGCGCTGATCGACCCGGCGCTCGCCGACCAGATGAACCTGGTGCGCAGGCTTGTCGAGCTCGGCCGGTCGGCGCGCGCGGCCGCGGTCGTGAAGACCAGACAGCCGCTCCCCCGCGCCCTGATCGCGGCGCCTGGCCTCGCTTCCTTGCCGGCCGAGCTGGCGGCACAGATCGCGGAGGAGCTGAATGTCAAGGGGCTGGCGCCGCTCGACCGCGACGGCGGAGAGTTGGTGCGCCACTTCGTCAAGCCCAACTTCCGTGCTCTAGGCAAGCGCTTCGGCGGCACGACACAGCAGGTCGCCGCCGCGATCACCGCCGCGGACGCCGACCAGCTCGCCGCCGCGCTGCAGGCGGCGGGTACCGCGCAGCTTTCCGTGGCCGGCTCGGCCGTCGATATCGGCCCCGACGACGTGATCGTGACCCAGGTGCCCGCGGTCGGCTGGACGGTGGCAACCGAGGGTGGCGAGACCGTCGCCCTCGAGGTGACCATCACCGACGAGCTGCGCCGGGAGGGTCTCGCGCGCGAGTTCATCCGGCTCGTGCAGGACGCGCGCAAGGGTGACGGTCTCGCGGTCACTGATCGCATCACGCTCCGCTGGTCGACCGGTGACCGCGATGTGGCCACGGCCTTGACCGAGTACCAGACGATGATCGCGGGCGACGTGCTGGCCGCGGAGTTCGGACCGCTCGACGCGCACGCCGGCACCGGCGTACCGCCGGGGCGAGCCGGCCGCCAGCACGACAGCGCCGAGCTGGGCGTGAGCTTCTGGCTAGCCGCTCGCTGAGGCCTGATCCGGCCGGCAGGCACGGCAGGGCGCGCAGCCGGTCGCCTGGGCCTCCTGCCTCGTCATCAGCTGGAGGTCCTCCTCGCCGAGGAACCTGATCAGGATGCAGTCCGCCTTGTGGTACCGGGCGATGCCGGGCACCACCGAGACCTGGTCGTCCGGACCTGGCCCCGGCTCGGCGTCGGCCGGCGGCGCGCTGTCCGACCCGGCAGCGTCTTCGGTCACGGTGCTCGCGGGCGCCGGGGTGACAGGCTCCGCGGTGGTCGTGGCATCCGCGGGCGACGACGCCGCGGACTGCGTGGCCGAAGACGCCCGCGTCTCCGCGGCCGGAGCGGCGGCCCGCAGGGCGGTCTCGGCCGCGGTGGGCAGCCTCATGGTCGGTGCCGCTGCCGACGCGGCGGCCCTGGCAGGAGCGGGCTCGGGCCGGGCGGGCTCAGGCC
>JASHPF010000273.1 GCA_030038295.1 Streptosporangiaceae bacterium | reverse complement strand
ACCACGATCGTGGTGTCCACCGCGGTGATCAGCACCCCGGTCATCACGACGACCATCGCAAGGCCGGTGTGGGTGGCCGGGCTCGGCTGCGGACCGGGCTGCTGCTGCCAGGGCTGCGCCGCGGTCACGCTGCTGCTCACTACCGCCACCTCGCTGTCGGCTGCTGGCGTGGCCATTCGCCACAATCTGCATATGATCTCTGAGATTTTCGATCCCAGCCAGTGGCGCCCGGTCGAGGGGTTCGACTTCACCGACATCACCTATCACCGCGCGGTGGATTCGGGCACGGTCCGGGTTGCGTTCGACCGACCGGAGGTGCGCAATGCGTTCCGGCCGCACACAGTCGACGAGCTGTACCGCGCGCTGGATCACGCGCGGATGTCCAGCGACGTCGGCTGCGTGCTGCTGACCGGCAACGGCCCCTCGCCAAAAGACGGTGGCTGGGCGTTCTGCTCGGGCGGTGATCAGCGCATCCGGGGCCGCGACGGATACCAGTACGCCGCCGGCGAGACGGCCGACACCGTCGATCCGGGCCGGGCCGGGCGGCTGCACATCATGGAGGTGCACCGGCTCATCAGGTTCATGCCCAAGATCGTCATCTGCGTCGTGCCCGGCTGGGCCGCGGGTGGCGGGCACAGCCTGCACGTGGTGTGCGACCTGAGCCTTGCCAGCCGCGAGCACGCTCGGTTCAAGCAGACGGACGCCGAGGTGGGGAGCTTCGACGGCGGGTTCGGTTCGGCCTACCTAGCCCGGCAGGTCGGACAGAAGTTCGCCAGGGAGATCTTCTTTCTCGCCGACACCTACGACGCGGCGGCCGCGCACCGGATGGGCATGGTCAACGCCGTCGTGCCGCACGCCGACCTGGAGCGTACCGCGCTCGACTGGGCCAGGCGGATCAACGCGAAGAGCCCCACCTCGCTGCGCATGCTGAAGTTTGCCTTCAACCTCATCGATGACGGGCTCGTCGGCCAGCAGGTGTTCTCGACCGAGGCCACCAGGCTCGCCTACATGACCGACGAGGCCCTGGAAGGCCGGGACGCGTTCCTGGAGAAGCGGTCGCCTGACTGGGCGCCGTTCCCCTACTACTACTGACCGGCCGCGCCAGGCGGCTGACTCATTTATTTTGTTTCACACATAAATCCTCTCGTCGTTGTGCCGTGTTTATCGCTGTCGCGGGACGAGTCGCTTCGCGACACTAGCTCGCCAGCACGGCGCGGGCAGCGGTCAGCGCCGCGTCCCGGTAAGCCGCGCCGAACAGGCAGACGTGCACCAGGAGGGGATGGAGCTGGTGCAGCGGCAGCCGGCCGCGCCAGCCGTCGGCGAGCGGGGCGGCATCGGTGTAGGCGGCCAGGATCTCGGTCAGGTACGGAGCGCCGAACAGAGCGAGCATGGCCAGGTCGGTTTCCCGGTGCCCGCCGTGCGCGGCCGGGTCGATCAGCCAGCCGCGACCGCCGGACCACAGCACGTTTCCGGACCAGCAGTCGCCGTGCAGCCGCGCGGGCGGCTCGGCCGGCCCCGCCACGTCCGCGAACCGCGCGCACGCGGACTCGATCACGGCGACGTCGGCAGCGGTCAGCGTGCCCGCGTCGCGGCCGAGCCGCGCGTACGGCAGCACCCGGCGCGCGGCGTACCAGTCCGCCCACCGGTCGTCGTCGCGCGCCTCGTTGTCGAGCGGCAGCCCGGCGATCACGCCTGGCCACGGCGCGCCGAACCGATCCGCCCCAGCGGCGTGCAGGCCTGCCAGCTCGCGGCCGAACCTGACCGCGGCGTCCCGACTGGGCTGTCCGGCCTCCATCCAGTCGATGACCAGGCAGTCGCCAGTGCAGGCCAAGACGAGGGGAACGGCGGTCGCGTCGGCCTCGGCCAGCCAGCGCAGCCCGGCAGCTTCGGCCGCAAACCCGGAGCCCCCCGCCGGGTTGTGCTCGGCGGCGGCCCGGCGGGCGGCCGTGGCGCCGTCGAGCCCGTTCCCCACCACCTTGGCGAATGCCGAGCGGCCGTCGGCCAGCGAAAGCCGGTAGTGCCGCACTCCGTGTTGGCCGCCGAGGTCGTGGGCTGCCGTCACCGCGGTGCCGATCAGCTCGCCGAGACGGGCGCCGGTCGCCGGGTGCACCACGCCGCTCAGAGCACGTCGCTGAGGTGGCTGACCAGGCCCTTCGCCGCCGCGTCGACCAGGTCGAAGACCTCCGCGTACTCCTCGGGTCCGCCGTAGTACGGGTCGGGGACCTCGGCGCCGTCGGCGGCGGCGGGGTCGAACGCGCGCAGCAGCCTGATCCGCCCAGCCAGGGCCGGCCTGCCGTCGGCCAGCGCGGTCAGCCGGGCCAGGTTGGACCGGTCCATGGCGAGCAGCAGGTCGTAGTCGCCGAGCCAGTCAGGCTGAATCTGCCGTGCCTCGTGCCCGCTCGCGTCGTGACCGCGCCGGGACAGCTCCGCCTGGGCACGGGCGTCCATCGGCTCGCCGACGTGCCAGTCGCCGGTCCCGGCGCTGTCGACCACGACCCGGCCGCCCAGTCCGGCCTGGTACAGCTCGGCGGCCAGCACCCGCTCGGCCATCGGCGACCGGCAGATATTCCCCAGGCACACGACGCAGATCCGGTAGGGCTGGCCCGGATCGCGGGGCGGCGGCAGGCTGGCGGTCTCGGGTTCAGCTCGGGTGTCGGGTCGGGCATCCGGGAACGTCATGCCTCCAGCATGCCCGACCGCGCGGGCTGCCCGGCGACGTGTCACGATGGGCCGCATGCCGCAGGCCGACCGGTATCGGGCGCTCTCCTTCTGGCACGACACCGTGCCGGGCTCGCTCGCGCCCGGTGATCCGCTGCCCGGCGATCTGCGGGCCGACGTCGCCATCGTCGGGGCGGGCTTCACCGGCCTCTGGACCGCGTACTACCTGACGGAACGCAACCCGGCCCTGCGGGTGGTGGTGTGCGAGCGGGAGATCGCCGGATTCGGCGCGTCGGGGCGCAACGGCGGCTGGTGCTCTGCGCTGTTCCCCGCGTCGCTGGCGAAGCTCGCCCGGCTGCCCGGCTCGGATCGGGCCGCCGCGATCGCCATGCAGCGGGCCATGCACGAGACGGTGGACGAGGTGGGCCGGATCGCCGCCGCCCAGGGCATCGACTGTCACTGGGCCAAGGGCGGCACGATCCAGCTGGCCCGCTCCCCCGCACAGCTGGCGCGTGCGGAGGCCGAGGTCGCCGAGGCGCGCGAGTTCGGCTTCGGCGAGCAGGACCTCCGGCTGCTCGGCGCCGCCGAGGCGCGTTCGCTCGCGGCGGCGACCGACGTGCTGGGCGGAACGTACACGCCGCACTGCGCGGCGATTCACCCGGCGCGGCTGGCGCGCGGGCTGGCCGCGAGCGTGCGCGCGGTCGGCGTCTCGGTGTTCGAGCGGACACCGGTGCTGTCGATCGCGCCCGGCCAGGTTCGGACCGCGCTCGGGACCGTCCGGGCCGAGTATGTGGTGCGGGCGACCGAGGGCTACACGCCCGCGCTGCCCGGCTTCCAGCGGGCGATCGCGCCGGTGTACTCCCTGATGATCGCGACGCAGCCGCTGCCTGAGTCGGTGTGGGACGAGATCGGGCTGGCCGACCGGCCGACCTTCGGCGACCTCCGGCACCTCATCATCTACGGGCAGCGCACCGCCGATGGCAGGTTCGCCTTCGGCGGCCGGGGCGCGCCTTACCACCTGGGCTCGGCGGTGCGGCCGGCCTTCGACCGGGTGCCGGCGGTGTTCGCGGCGCTGCGAAGAACGCTCATCGAGCTGTTCCCTGTACTGCGCGACGTGCGGGTCAGTCACTGGTGGGGCGGGCCGCTCGGGGTGCCACGCGACTGGTGTGCGTCGGTGGGGCTGGACCGGGCGACCCGGATGGCCTGGGCCGGCGGCTACGTAGGCGACGGCGTCGCGACCACCAACCTGGCCGGGCGGACGCTCGCGGATCTGATCACCGGCACCGACAGCCCGCTCACCCGGCTGCCGTGGGTCGGCCACCAGTCCCCGTCCTGGGAGCCCGAGCCGCTGCGGTGGCTGGGCGTGAACGGCGCCCTGCACGCGATGGGCCTCGCCGACTGGGAGGAGGCCCGGACCGGGCGGCCGTCGATGACGGCGGGGTTCATGGGCCGGTTCCTCGGCGGGTGATCGGCGTTATCGCCGCTGGTGGCGTGACCGCGGGCGGCTGCGCGGACTGTCCGCCGGGTCGGCCGGGCGTCCGCGGTAGGCTTGCTTGCTGGAGCCGGATCGGGTCGTGGGTGATTCGCGGCAGCTGAAGAGTTGCGCTACGATCGCTCAGGCTTTGCAGAGGAACTGTTACGCGCCGCTAGCTCAATTGGCAGAGCAGCGGACTCTTAATCCGCGGGTTCGGGGTTCAAGTCCCTGGCGGCGCACCCGTCCTGACGTGGGAATACTCTCTGGGTGTCCGGTTCTCACGTTGTCGCCGTGAAACGAGTCAGCCGTTCCACGCGGGACGTGCTCCAGCTACATGCGGGCGCGGAGGGTTTGCGTGCCGGCGCCCGACAGGTCCTCGAGCGGTGCCTTGCGTCCCGCCATGACGAGGATGAGCGATGCCAGCGGGCCCTCGACGGGAGCACCGTCCCCCGCCGACCAGTCGGCGTCCGTTGCCGACATGCTCAGACCGGCGATGCGCTTCTTGGCGTGGATCGGGAATCCTGTTCCCTTCACCAGGTCGGCCACCGTCAGCAACGTGGGCTGCGGCACCGTGCGGGAAAGGCCAGTCGGCCGGCGGATGTCCCCGCTGTGACACACGAGGTCGATCAGCAGGATCTCAGGCACGGCCCCCGGCAACGTGCGCCGCGCCCCGACCGTCTTGCTGAACTGCCGCAGGAGCTCGTCGGGAGGCGCGGCACCTATCGCCAGGCCTTCACGAGCCATGAAACGGTTGAAGCTCATGCCGCTCTTGAGGAGCCCCGC
>JASHPF010000272.1 GCA_030038295.1 Streptosporangiaceae bacterium | reverse complement strand
TCACCCCGGCGATCCCCAGAAGCTTGTCAAACGTGTTGCGGCGCATCGTCTTGTCCTTTCCTGCGCCTGGCCCTTGCCGGGCCCGGTAAGTCCTGTGCTGACACCCGCAGTCTCCCGCCGCCCCGCCGCCCGGCAGCACCGCCGAAGGCCCCCGAAAACCCGGGCCATAAGACCCCACCTTTCCGGATCAATGGCCGGCCTCTCTGACCACCACGACCGGGCACGTGGCGTGGCGCACGCAGTGCTGGCCGGTCGACCCGAGCAGCGCTTCGACGAATCCCGTGTGCCCGCGGCTGCCGACGACCAGCAGGTCCGCACCTCCGGACGCGGCGACCAATGCGCGAGCGGCGTTACCCCGCACGACTTCATAACGGACCGGTATATCGCCCAGCCCGACCTCCCTGATCGCCGCCGTGACGACCTGGGTGGCTAATCTCTTCCAATCCAGGGTCGGCATGATCATCGGATAGCCGTACTCGTCAGGGAAAGCCCAGGCGGTGACGGCCAGCACCACCGCGCCGGTCAGCCTCGCCTGCCTGATGGCCCACGCGAGCGCGGCCTTCGATGACTCCGATCCGTCGACCCCCACCACGATCCGGTGGTCGACGCGCCTGCCGCCCGGCTCAGGGGTCATCGCCGTCATCCGAGGGCTCCCTCGCTGATCGATGTCGGCAGTCAGCGTGCGCGCTGGCCGCCCGGCCGGATAGAGCCGGAAGTCACGTGCCCGGGGGACGTCTGACCGCGCGCGGCGCGCGCGGCGCCGGTCGGCGCGGTGCCTGCCTCGCGCCGCCCGGGGTCAGGCGTAGAGCGCTTCGATCTCGGCGGCGAAGTCGCGCGCCACGACGCTCCTGCGCACCTTGTCTGACGGCGTCAGATAGCCGGCTGCCTCGGTGAAATCGCCAGGCAGGATGCGGAAGCGGCGGACCGACTCGGCGCGCGACACCGCCCTGTTCGCCTCGTCCACGGCCTGCTGGACGTCGGCGAGCAGGTCACTGTCGGTAGCAAGGTCCCGTGCCCCGGCGCCGGCCGGCCGGCCGTGCTGGAGCTTCCAGTGCTCGAGCTCTTCCGGATCTAGTGTGATCAGGCAGCCGATGTAGGGACGGCCGTCGCCGACGACCAGGCAGTGGCTGATCAGTTGGTGCGCGCGGATCCGCTCCTCGAGCACCGCGGGCGCCACGTTCGTGCCGCCAGCGGTGACGATCAGTTCCTTGCGCCGGCCGGTCACCCGCAGCATGCCCTGGTCGTCCAGGGCACCAAGGTCACCGGTGTGCAGCCAGCCCTCGCTGTCGAGTACGTCGCGGGTCGCGTCCGGGTTGCGCCAGTAACCGCGGAACACCGTATCGCCTCGGATGAGGATCTCGCCGTCGTCGGCGACGCGGATGGCGACGCCAGGCAAGGGCTGCCCGACCGTTCCGATCCTGTTGCTCGCCGGCCGGTTCACCGTGGCGGCGCCAGCCGCCTCGGTCAGCCCGTAACCCTCGAGCACGGTGATGCCGGCCCCACGGAAGAAGTGGCCGAGCCGCTCGTTCAGCGGCCCTCCGCCGGAGATGGCATAGCCGACCCGCCCGCCCGCGGCGCCGCGGAGCCGACGGTACACGAGCATGTCGAACGCAGCGTGCCGGGCAGTCTGGAACGGTCCGGCCGCCCGCCGGGCCGCCAGCGCTTCGCTCCACTCGACGGCCGCGCGGGCCGCGGCGGCGAAGATCCACGCACCAGCTCTGCTGGCCGCGGCCTGGCGTTGGGCACGGTAATAGATCTTCTCGAACACCCTGGGCACTGCGAGCACAAAGGTGGGCTGGAACCCTGCCAGCCCGTCGGCCAGCGTGTCCGGGTCCGGCCAGTGTCCGAGCACGGCCCCCGCATCGAGCATGCCCACCTGGATGATGCGCGCGAAGACGTGCGCCAGCGGCAGGAACAGCAGCGTTGCGGCGCCGGGCTCCTCGAACAACTCTGGCAGCGCGGCAACGGCGTTGCGGACGTCTGCCAGCAGGCAGCCGTGCGACAACTCGCAGCCCTTCGGACGACCCGTGGTGCCCGAGGTGTACACGATGGTTGCCAGATCAGCGGCCGTGGTCGCGGCCATTCGCTGCCTTAGCACGTCGGCGGGGACCTCGCCAGCGCGGCGTGCCACCGCGTCGAGGTCGTCGATCCGCCAGAGGTGCTTGAGCTCCGGCAGACTGGCCCGCACGCTGGCGATGAGCTGCTCGTGGGCGTCGGTCTCGGCGAACACCGCACGCGTGGCCGAGTCCCTGAGGATCCACTCGACCTGCTCGGCCGACGACGTCTCGTATACCGGCACCGTGACGGCCCCGGCGGCCCAGGCTGCGTAGTCGGCCAGCGTCCACTCATAGCGGGTCCTGGACATCAGGGCAACCCGGTCGCCCGGCGCGATTCCGGCGGCGATGAGCCCCAGCGCCAGGGTGGCTACCTCGGCGCGGAACTCAGCGGCCGTCACGTCCCGCCAGCCGCCATCCGGCGCCCGCCGGCGCAACGCGACCGCGGCAGGGCCGGCCTCCGCGCGCCGGAACAGGGCGGCGGCGACGCTCTCGGAATCGCCCACCCGCACCAGCGGCGGAGCCTCGTATTCGTGCACGCCAGCTCCGATCTCTCACCCGATAAACGCGGCAACGGCAGGGCCCGCGTCACGGTTCCGGTCATGGCGCATCTCGTCGCCCGGCGCGCGCGGTTGCCCGCGGGCGCAGAGCGCTCACCACAGGTTCGCCACCCCCTGTCCGTGCGGGCTAGGGTCCGAGTTCCTCGGGACCGAGGACCAAGGCCCATGCCGACCGCAGGCGACCCGAGCAAGGCTTCGACTGCGGAGGATTTGCCTGCCCACGAGCGGCCGTCCGTGGGTGCTGGCCGATCGCTTCGGCGGCCATAATGCTGACAAGCCACGACCGGCCGGGACCGGAACGCCGGTGTCGCACCGAGGCGCGGAGGTGACAACATCAACTCGAGGGTGCGGGACATTATGACGACGTCCGTCGTGGCGGTCCGCCAGGACGCGTCGTTCAAGGACATGGCGGCGATGCTGCGCAGCCGCCGGATCAGCGCGTTTCCTGTGCTCGACGACACCAACCGGGTCATCGGCGTCGTATCGGCCGCGGACCTGCTCGTCAAGGAGGCAGTCCTGGCGGAGGGCACGAGCCTGCTCGCCGCGTTGCGCCATGTGCGAGAGGACGACAAGGCAGCCGGCGTCACCGCGGCTGACCTGATGACCGCACCCGCGGTGACCATCGGACCGGACGCCCCGGTCGCGGCGGCGGCGCGACTCATGTATGACCGCAAGGTGAAGCGGCTGCCGGTGGTGAACTCGGCCGGCCACCTGATGGGCATCCTCAGCCGGGTAGACGTGCTCGCAGTGTTCAGCCGCGAGGACGCCGACATTCGCGAGGAGATCACTCACGCGGCGCTTCCCGGTGTCGCCCCGACGGCCGCGCGCCATCTGCAAGTCGAGGTCAAGGATGGCATCGTGACCATCTCCGGCCCGCCGCAAAGCGAGCAGACGTCGCGAGCGATCATCGATGCGGTGCGACATGTCCAGGGCGTGATTGGCGTGCGCGACCGGTTTAGCTAGGACCTACGGCGACCACCCCGCGGGCCTTCCGACCCTATCTCGCCCATAACGCCCTGGCGGACACTGTAACCAGCAGGAGAGCCGGCTTGAGGTGCCTGGAGGCACCGCGGGAAGAGGCGAGCGAGATGTCGACGCCCATCGTCATGACGCCGCCACCGCGCGCCGCGAAGTCCCCCAATCTCGCCCTCGTGCCACCGGGCAGTACCAGCGGGCCGACCGCACCGGCCCAGAAAGCGAGGGTCAGATGTCAGGCGTAATCGTGGGCATCGATGGGTCGCATCACTCCAGCCGCGCGCTGGACTGGGCGATGTCGGAGGCAGCGCTGCGCAACGCGGAGCTGACCGTCATCACGGTCCACTCTGTGCCGGCGAGCCCCTGGTCGGGACGGCCCGTGACGTTCCCCAGTGACGCGGACACGGTCGACGAGATCCGGAAGTCTGCGCAGGAAGCAGTCAACAAGGCAGCGGAGGCGCTCGGCGACCACCAGCCGAAGTCCATCCAGGTGCTCGCGGCGAACGGTTTCCCGGCGAAGATACTCGTCGACACGTCCGCGAGCGCCGACCTGCTGGTGGTTGGCAGCCGCGGTGGTGGCGGTTTCGGCACGCTGGTCCTCGGCTCGGTCGCGAGCCAGGTTGTCCACCACGCGAAGTGCCCCGTCGTCGTCGTTCCCGCCGACCGGTAACCAGCCAGCTGCGCGTGCTTGAGCACCGAGGCTCGGGCTGACTCGGTCAGCCCGAGCCGACCCGCCAGCCGAGTCCGCGCCATGAAAGAGGGGAACACACCATGACCACCAGCCGCATCGGCATCAACGGCTTCGGCCGCGTCGGCAGGGCCTTCGTCCGGCGCTGCCTGGACCACCCTGATCTGGACGTGGTCGCGATCAACGACATCACCGACGCACGCACCCTGGCGCACCTGCTGGACTTCGACTCAACCTACGGCAGGCTCGCGGCCACGATCGATCACGCCGACGACGCCATCATCGTCAACGGCAACCGAATCGCCGTGCTCAGTGCCAGGGATCCGGCCACGATCGACTGGGCCGGCCTCGGCGTTGACATCGTGATCGAGTCCACCGGAAAGTTCCGCAGCCGAGAGGACGCCGCGCTGCATCTCAAGGGCGGAGCACGCAAGGTCCTGATCTCCGCACCCGGCAAGAACGCCGATGCCACCATCGTGATCGGGGTCAACGACGCCGCTTACGACCCGCACACGCACGACGTGATCTCGTGCGCTTCGTGCACCACGAACTGCGTTGCGCCGATGGCCAAGGTGCTCAACGACGCGTTCGGGCTCGAGCAGGGTCTCATGACGACCGTGCACGCCTATACCGGCGATCAGATGCTGCTGGACGGACCGCACAAGGACCTGCGGCGGGCACGCAGTGCCGCCGTCAGCATCGTGCCGACGTCTACCGGCGCCGCGCGCACGACCGGCGTGGTCATCCCGGAGCTGGCGGGGCGCCTCGACGGCGTCGCGGTCCGGGTCCCGGTCGAGGATGGCTCCCTGACCGACCTGACCGCGATCCTCGGGCAGGACGTCACCGCCGAGCAGGTGAACGACGCCTTCCGGCAGGCAGCCGAGGGCTCGCTGACAGGCGTGCTCCGGTACAGCACCGATCCGCTGGTGTCGCGTGACATCATCGGCGATCCCGCGTCGTGCATCTTCGACTCCGGTCTCACCCAGGCAGCGGGCCGGCTGGTCAAGGTGTTCGGCTGGTACGACAACGAGTGGGGTTACACCTGCAGGCTGGTCGACCTGGCCACCCTGGTGGCTGACCGGCTGTAACAGCAGGCGGCCTGGGTAGCTGGCGCGGTCGTAGCAAACTCACTCGGGCGGGGCCGTCGCCTGGCCCGCCGGCCGATCGTCGCCGGCGGGCCGGCCTTCGTGCGCCGGCTCCCTGACGATGACTACCGGGCACCGGGCGTGGTGGACACACGCCTGGCTGACCGAGCCCAGCAGCGCCTCGGTAAAGCCGCCGTGCCCCCGACTGCCGACAACCAGCAGGTCGGCGCCTTCGCTCGCGGTCAGCAACACCTGCGCCGGGTTGCCCGCGCGCACGACCCGGCTAACCTTCACGGGCCCCTCCGGGTCGACCGTCTCCCTGATGGCATTGCCGAGCACCAGCGCGGCAAATTCCCCGTAATCCACCGACTCTAGTGCCGCAGTGGGCACGAATGGCACGCCGCCGAGCATGAGCGGGTCGTGCCAGGCGATGACGGCCTCGAGGCCGGCACCCGTCAGCTCGGCCTGGCGCACCGCCCAGGCCAGCGCGGCCTTGGACGAGGCCGACCCGTCAACGCCCACGACGATCCGCCGCCCGGACTCCTGCCTGTCGGGCATCTCCGTTCCCCCTTCCGACGGCTCCACCTACAGCTTTGCCCCGTACCCACAGGTAGCCGCGGAACCCGATCCAGCGGGAACGGGGACGTTGGCGCTGATCTGTCGCGAAAATGGACACCAGCCAGGCGCGTCCTTGCCCGGCGCTGGCTCAACGCCCGCGCCCGGCCGGCCCCGTTCGGCCGGGACGTCTGGCCCTGGCCAGCGCCCCGCTGGTCCCGTTGGATGACCCCAACGGTTACCACGAGAGTGGGAGGCAGTTCATGACCACAGCAGAAAGCAACGCCGAACCGCGCGTGGTCGTCGGCGTGGACGGCTCGCCAGAGTCGATCGAGGCGCTGCGCTGGGCGGCCCGCTACGCGGCCGCGACCGGAGCTGCCATCACCGCGGTGCACGCGTACCACTACCCGCCGGCGGGTCTGGTACCAGCGGGGCGGCCTCCGCAGCCGATCACCGACCAGGTTCGCGCGATGATGCAGGAGACGCTGGACGCCGCGCTCAAGCAGGTATACGGCACCACCACGCCAGAAAAGGTGGCCACCAAGGTCGCCTACGGCCACCCGGCCATGGTGCTCGTCAACGAGTCGGCCGGAGCCGACCTGCTCGTGGTGGGCCACCGTGGCCACGGCGCTTTCCACGGCATGCAGCTCGGGTCGGTGAGCATTCACTGCGTCACGACCGCGCTGTGCCCGGTCGTCGTGGTGCGCACCAGCGTCACCTGAGGCGTGGCGGGTCTGAAGGGTGGCGGGTCCGAGGTCGCAGCTGGCCGCGACCTTGGTCCCTATCCGACCCGACGCGGGGCTCGTTGACTGAAGGTGCGATGGGGAGGAGGTCAGAGCGATGAGCACCGTGACGACAACATCGGCCACCGAGACTTCAGACTGGGCAGGCTCGCCGTTGTCGACCCTGCATCCGGTAACCAGCCAGGCGCGGATGATCCCGATGGAGCAGTACCCGGATGGGACCAGCTACGTCATCCGGCTGGAGCTACCCGGTGTGGACCCGGCTCGTGACCTGAGCGTCTCGGTCGAGACCGGAACACTCAGCGTTCGCGCCGAGCGGCGCAGCGCCAGAACTGACCAGGTCCAGACGGAGTTCCACTATGGGAGCCTCGCTCGCGACGTCGCGCTGCCGCTTGGCTCCAACGTCGACGATGTGACCGCCAGCTGCCGGGATGGCATCTTGACGGTACGAATCGGGATGCAACCCGAACACCAGGGCGCGCGGCGGGTGGAGGTCGGGATCGAACCCGGCGGCCGCTGACTCGCACGGCGCTCACCGCCGCGCCGGAAGGTCCGGATCTCGATGGGCAAGGAAGGGTGGTCGGTCATCGTGCACGGCGAGATGAGACCCACGATCGTCGTCGGGATAAGCGGATCGCCAGCGTCGGCCGCTGCCCTTCGGTGGGCGGCCGATGAGGCACACCGCCGTCACTGTCAGCTCCGCATCGTCCTGGCGTGGCAGCCCGAGCAGCGGGCCTTTTACGCCCGCCCGACCGGCCGGCCGGACCAGCAGTACCGTCAGGACGACGCGGCGCACCTCCTGACGACGATCATCAGCGCGGTACTCGGGCCAGGTCCGCTCGGCAGCACCGTGACCTCGGTCGTTCAGGGCACGGCCGAGCGGGCGCTGGTTGCGGAATCCGCCCGTGCTGACCTTCTGGTCCTGGGCTCAGGGTCGGCCAGCACCATCGGCCCCGTGATCCGGGCCTGTCTGACGGACGCGCACTGCCCGGTCGTGGTCGTGAGCCAGCGAGCCGTACCTCACCACAGTTCGAAGCCGCCGACCCAGTCGGGCACGAGGTCTGTCCGGGATGATCACGCCCGGCAGCTGATGGCATCGAGTCTGAGCGGCTAGGCCACGAGCAGCTGCGGGTAGGCCGGCTATCCACGCACCCGGATGGCCCGGCCGGTGACCTGGTGCGCCCGAAGGCGCACGTACGTCGGGCGGTCTCCGCCTGCCCACGGGTCGATGCTCAGTGACTTCAGCCGGTCGAGCTCGGCCGGGTCGGTTATCACGCTCGCGCTACCGGTGAGCAGCACGCTCCAGCCCTCGCCAAGGGCCTCGTCCAGTTGATCAACGTCAAAGGACACACTGGCCTGCCGGATGCCGTCGGCAACGCTCGACCCGGCGGCGGTACGAAAGACCACGTCGTCCCCGTCCATCCGGTAGTTGACCGGGATCGCGACGGGCCCGCGGCCCGGCTCGACGAACAGCACCCGGCCAACGCCCCCGGCCGCGATCAGCGCCCGGCACTCGGCCGGATCCAGGCTCGTCAGTACCGGCGTCTCCGCGGCATCGCGCTGTCCCGGCGGCATATTCAGGCCGGCCCCAGACAGCGCGCCGACCGAGGTTCCGAGCGCGGCGGCTAGCCGGATCAGCGTTGTATACGTGGGGTTAGGATCTGCGGTTGTCTCCAGGTACGCGAGATACTCAGGGGCAACGCCTGCCCGAGCGGCAGTCTCCGCCCGGCTGAGGCCGACCTGCTCGCGGCGCTCGCAGATGCGCCTGCCGATGTCCGTGCCGCCGGTCGCAGCGTTCGTGGTCATGATGATTCCCCCTTGACGAGGTCAGCCGGTCGGCTGGCCGACGATGAGCCGGTCACGGACCGCCACGACCCCCTCAATGTGCCGGATCCGGGCCAGCAGGTCCAGGGCCGTCTCGGTCAGTCCGACCAGTCCGGCGACCGTGACCACGCCGGAGGAGACTGTCACCTCGATGTCAGCGGGGTCGAGCGCGAACTCGCTCATGATGACCTTCATGGTCTCGTCGATGATGTCCGCGTCCGGCCGGTCGTACACGCTCAGCAGGTCGACCCGGCTGACGATGCCAATCAGCTGTCCGTCTCGGGTGACGACCGGCAGTCGCTTGAGCCGCCGGTCTCGCATGACCCTGGCCGCGATCTGGACCGGCGCGTCCGGGCTGATGACGACCGCGGGCGAGGTCATCAGCTCAGCCGCGGTGACCGCGGTCAGCTTCGACTCCTCACCCAGCTTCCAGCGCAGCCTGATCAGCCCGGCGGGCATCTCGCAGCCGGCCGTCTTATGGAGGAGGTCGGCCTCCGACACCACGCCGACCACCCGGCCTGCGTCGTTGACCACCGGGCAGGCGCTGACCCGGAACTCCCGCAGCACGTGAGCGATCTGCTTGAAGTCCGCGCTCCTCTTGACCGCGATGACCTTGCGTGTCATCACGTCCTGCACTGTCGTGCTCATCGGACTCTCCTACCCGTTCTGGCACAGCTCTCCTCGCTACCAGCAGCGTCCGGCATAGCTCCAGGTCATGGCAGGGTCGTGCGGCTCGGGCGGCTGGGACCATGGTCCCGGCCCGGCCCACCGGACCACGGCAGCCGCGCAGGTCAGCGCAGCTGGCGCAGGAACGGATCGCGGGCCGTGGCAGGGGCAACGCGCACCCGCACGTCCACCGGATAGACCCCGTCCGGCCGGGCGATTACCGGGTTGAGGTCAAGCTCCGCGACCCCGGGCAGATCGTCGGCCAGCCGCGACACCCGCAGCAGCACGCCTGCCAGGGCAGCCGTATCGACCGCGGGTGATCCGCCCTGGCCGAGTAGCAACGGCGCGGCGCGTACCGCACTGATCATCGCGTCCGCGTCGGCGTCGGTCAGCGGGGTAAGCCGGGCCGACCGGTCCGCCAGCACGTCGGTCGCGACCCCGCCCAGGCCGAACACCACCAGCGGGCCGAACACCGGCTCCTGGACGACGCCCACGATCGTCTCGACCCCTCCGGCCTGCATCGGCTGCACCAGTACCCGCTGCAATCTGTCGCCGAACGCGGCTGCCAGTTCCTCGTAGGCACCCGCCACCTCGGCAGGGGTCCGCAGGTCGAGACGGACCGCGCCTGCCTGACTCTTGTGCACGACGCCGGTCGCTTCCGCCTTGAGCACGACTCGCCCGCCGAGCCGTTCAGCCGCGGCGACCGCGGCCGCGGCGTCTTCAGCCGTCTCCGTGGGGACAGTATGGATGCCATAGCACGCCACCAGCGCGGCCGCGTCAGGTCCGGCCAGCCAGCCGCCTCCAGGGTTGTCCGCGAGCGATGCGGCGATGATGGCGCGTGCCCCCGCCGCGTCTACGTCGTCCAGTTCAGGGATCTGGCCGTGCTGCGAGTCGCGCCACTCCCGGTACTGGCAGGCGTGCGCCAGCGCCCGCGCGGCGCCCTCCGAGTCGGCATATGCCAGGATTAGTGATGGCGGGCCGGCGGCCGACTCGCCGCCACTCGCCGGCCGAACGCTGACCGACTCCGGCTGACCGAGCAGCACGGCCACCATCGGCCTGGTCACGCTGGCCGTGGTGATGGCCGACGCCAGGTCGGCGACGGCGGTAGGCACCTCAAGGGCGAGCACCGCGTCGACACCGTCGTCCGCCGACACGACCTCCAGGCAGGACCGGAAAGCTGCGACGCTCACCGCTGCGCCGGTGTCGACCGGGCCGGCCACCGCCGCTCCCGGTGGCAGTAGCCTCGCCAGCTTGCGCTGCGTTGCGCAGCCGAGTGTCGCGACCGTCAGCCCGCTGTCGCCGCAGGCGTCGGCGGCGAGCACGCCGGCACCGCCGGCATTGGAGACGATCCCTATCCGGCGGCCGTCAGGCAGTGGCGCGCACGCCAGCAGCGCCGCCGCGTCGACAAGCTCTCCGAGGCTGTGCGTGGCGATGACGCCTGCCTGGCTGAACAGTGCCTCCTGCGTGACCAGCGGCGTGGCCGCGGCGGCCGTGTGCGATGCAGCCGCGCGCTGGCCTGCGGCAGACCGCCCGCCGATCACCGTGAGGACGGGAAGCTTGCGGCCGACCCGGCGCGCGGTGCGCGCGAACCCACGCGGGCTGCCGAAGGACTCCACATACAGGATGGCGAGTTTTGTCTGGCCATCCTGCTCCCACCAGGTCAGCAGGTCATTGCTCGATACGTCGTATTTATCCCCGACGGAGGCGAAGGACGACACGCCGATGCCGAGCCGGCCGAGGTGCTCGAGCAGGGCGATGCCCACGCCACCCGACTGGACCACCACTCCGGCCGCACCATCCAGCGGCATCGTGACGGCGAAGGTGGCATTCAGTCGGGGCACGCTGGTCGCCAGGCCGAAGCAGTTCGGCCCGACAAGCCGCATGCCGTAGCGACGGCAGATAGCAAGCAGGTCCGCGCCCGCGGCGCCGAGGCCGGACGTGATAACCACCAGCGCGCGAACGCCCTTCTGGCCGCACTGTGCGGCTACGGTCGGCACCTTGGCCGCCGGTACCGCGATGACCGCCAGCTCGGTGCCCGCCGGCAGGTCGTCGGCCGACGCCAGGCACGCCAGGCCCTCCATGGACCGCCCGCGGGGGTTGACCGCATAGACCGGACCCGCAAAGCCGCCCGCGACGATGTTGTGCAAGATCTCACGGCCTACCGAGCCGCGGCGGCGGCCAGCGCCGATCACCGCGACTGATGCGGGACGAAGCAGATGCGCGAGACTGGCCACGTCTGCCCGGCTGGCCCGGCCCGCCACCGCGTCCAGGTACCGGTCAAGCTGGGCGCCGTTATGGCTGGGCAGGGGAATGGTGACGTCGATCACGCCGTCGGAAAAGTGACGCTCGACCGGCAGCCCGGCGTCAGCAAACACCTTCTGCATGTCCGTGTTCTCCAGCAGCGTCTCGCCCGAGAACGCCGTAAGGCCCCGCTGCCTGGCCAGCGAGACCAGATGTTCGAGAAGCAGCGTCGCGACGCCGTGCCCGTGCATGTCGTCGGGCACCGCGAAGGCGATCTCGGCCACGCCAGCTCGCGTGGTGAGCTCGTAGCTGGCCACCCCGACCAGCCGACCGTCTCGATGCGCGAGCAGCGCCGCGTGGTCAGGGCTCTCCGGCCGGCAGATCCGCTCGGCTTCGCGCTCGGCCGCCTGCCGACTCAGACTGAAAAACCGCAGGTACGCGCTATCCGGCGACAGCTGCTCGTGCATCGCGCGGACGTCGGCGCTGTCATCGGCGCGGGCAGCCCGGATCTCGATCGTGCTCCCGTCCGTCAGCAGAGCG
The DNA here is from genome assembly GCA_030038295.1 of Streptosporangiaceae bacterium. Classification (GTDB taxonomy): domain Bacteria; phylum Actinomycetota; class Actinomycetes; order Streptosporangiales; family Streptosporangiaceae; genus JAJYUU01. The sequence goes on along the minus strand of JASHPF010000272.1, from coordinate 2,961 downwards.
TAGCTGGGCGGCAACGTTGTCATGGCACCACTGTGCCGACCGGACGGCGCCGGGGGCAGCGGCGAACGGACCGCAGCTCGGGGACCAATGTCCCGGCTCGCGCGGCCGGCCGGTGCGCGCGAGGATCGTCAGCCGGGGAGCGGCCGCTCATGGCGCCCGGCCTACGGGCTGAGCACGACCTTCAGCGCGCCGGTGTCGGCGGACCGGGCAAATACGTCGTAGGCGCGCTCGAAATCCGCGAACGCGAATCGGTGTGTCACGAGCTTCCGCGCATCAAGCTGGCGGCTAGCGAGCAGCCGGAGTAGCGCTGGCACCGAGTAGGTGTCGACCAGCCCGGTGGTGAGCGTGATGTCCCTGGTCCACTGGTCTTCCAGGTGCAGCGGCGCAGGCCTGCCGTGGACGCCGACGTTGGCGATTCGCGCCCCCGGCCTGCCGAGCCGCATGGCGAGCTCGAAGGTCTCTGGCTGGCCAACCGCTTCGATCACCACGTCTGCCCCGAGACCGTCGGTGACCGAGCGGACCGTCGGCAGCGGATCGGCGGTCGCGTCGTTGACCATGATGTCGGCCCCGAATTCCTTGGCTGCGCCGAGCCGGGAGTCAGCGCGGTCGATGGCGATAATGTGGCTCGGACTGAACAGCCTCGCTCCCATCATCGCGGTCAGCCCGACCGGGCCGCATCCGATGACGACGACGACGTCACCGGGCCAGACTCCCGCCTTCAGCACCCCGACCTCGTAGCCCGTCGGCAGCAGCTCGGACAGCATCAGCGCCTCCTCGTCATCGACGCCGCCCGGCAGCCGGTGGGTGGACGTGTCGGCGAACGGCACCCGCACGTACTCGGCCTGCGCGCCGTCGTACGTCCGGCCGAGGATCCAGCCGCCACCGCCCAGGCACTGCCCGTAGTGCGCCTCGCGGCAGTACCGGCAGCTGCCGCACGCGGAGATGCTGGAGACGAGGACCCGGTCGCCTGGGCCCATGGTGCGGACCGCGCTGCCCACATCGACGACCGTGCCGACCGCCTCGTGGCCGAGGATCCGGCCGTCTCGTACTGTCGGCACATCTCCGGCCAGGATGTGCAGATCGGTCCCGCAGATGCTGGTCGCCTCGACGCGCACGACGGCGTCTGCCTCGTGTGTCATCTCAGGATCCGGCACCTCGGTCAGGGCCACGTTGCCCGGGCCGTGATACACCATCGCTCGCATCGGCGTCTCCTGCCTTGGTGGTGAGTGGCTACGCGGCCGGCCGGTGAGTGATGCGCCTGCCAGTTACCCGCGCGGGGGTGATCTTGATGAAGTGCTCGCGGGCCCCGCCAGGCCACGGCACCACGCCGGCCTCCGCCGCCTGCGCACGCTCGGCATCAGAGTCGAGGTGGTGTGCCGGGCCCTGGACCAGCACGCTCCACCCTTCACGCGCCACCGGGTCGAAGTCGTCGACCTCGAAGGCCACCCGGTATTCCGCGTGTGCGATCCCGGTACGCAGATCCTCTTCCGTCGAACCGTGCTGTGCGGTCCGGAACAAGATCGCGCCATCAACGAACTTGTAGTTGACCGGCAGCACCGTCAGGTCCCAGCTACCGGAAAACACCAGCCGCCCGATGCCGCCCGGCGCGATCAGGCGCAGGCACTCGGCCTCGTCTAGTTCTTCCAACACCACATCGGACACGGTGCGTCTCCCCTTCGTTCGCTGGACTCCAGCCTGCCCCGGTCAGCGCCGCGGGTAACGGAGCCGGTCCCGGACGGCGACGACGCCGGCCACCCGCCGGACCTCGGCCAGCAAGCTGACCGCGACGTCCTCGCTGCCGACCGGGCCCGCCAGCGTGACGACGCCAGACTCGACCGTCACCGTGAACGCGAGGCTGTCCAGCACGAACTCGGACTCGATGACCCGCTTGGTGATCTCGGTCCTGATCTCGGCGTCGGGCCTGTCGTACTCACCCAGCAGGTCCACCCGGCTCACCACACCCGCGAGGCGCCCGTCAGCAGTTACCACCGGCAGCCGCTTCACGTGCTTGGTGTGCATGGTCCGCGCCGCCTCGGCCACCGGCGCATCGGCCCCGATCGTGATGGCCGGCGTGGTCATCAGCTCCGCCGCCGTCAGTCCGCTGGCCTTGGCGCGGTCGGAGTGCCGCAGCAGGAATCGCGGACCTGCGCCCGGCCCGGTAACGGCCTGCCGGACCAGCAGGTCATCCTCGGACACGACGCCGATCACGCGGTCGTCGTCGTCCAGCACGGGGAATGCGCTGAACCGGCGTGCGCGCATGACCTGGACGATGTCCTTGAACTGGGCATCCCTGCGTACCGCGACGACATTTCGGGTCATCACGTCGTCAACACACGTCACGCCCGATCATCTCCCTCGATGCATCCGCTGGTAACAAGACTGCCAGCCGGCCGACCCGGCCCGTAGGGGCATAGGGCCCTACCACGTCGCGACCATAGCCATATCGACGGGAGGGACCAATCCGCCTCTCGCGGATCCAGATCTCGCAGGTGTGCCGGCGCCATTGGGGCCAGTAACTCCGCGACTCTCATTAAATTGGTCCCTCCCGTAACACCAAGAACACTCCGGCGACGCGAGGTGCCCACAGGGCCGAAGGTCGGCCGCGGCCGGGACCAACTGCCCGCCAGATCAGTCAGGCGCCGCTGACGGATATCCGGTCGCGGGTCGCGATGACGCCATCAGCGTGCCGTGCCCGGGCCACGAGATTGAGCGCCGTCTCAAGCCGGTCCACGGTTCCCGCCAGGGTCACGATGCCGGCCGATACTGCTACGTCAATCGTCCCCGGCCGCAGCCCGAATTCCGTGTCCACCATCCGCTGAACCTCGGCTTGGATGGCGCTATCCGGACGCTCGTAGACGCTGAGCACGTCGACACGACTGATCATGCCCATCAGCTTCCCGGCTTCGTCGACAACCGGCAGCCGCTTGACCCGACGGTCCTGCATGACCTTGGCTGCCACCG
>JASHPF010000271.1 GCA_030038295.1 Streptosporangiaceae bacterium | reverse complement strand
CTAGTCGGGCAGCACGTCGAGCTGGCGCAAGATGACGCCCTCCCGGAGCGCCCACGGGCAGATCTCCAGGTCGGCGAGGCTCAGCAGATCCATCGCGGCATCGGCGACGATGGCGCCCGCGGCGAGCTGGCCCGCCCGGCCCTGCGAGACACCGGGCAGCTCACGCCGTTCCGCGATGCTGAGCTGCGGCAGCCGCTCCGCGAGCGCCTGCACGTCGGTGTGCTTCAGCACCCGCTTGACGTACGGGCCGTCGCTGGACGGCGCGGCGCCCGCTACGCGGGCGAGCTGGCGGAAGGTCTTAGACGTGGCCACGGCGTGGTTCGGCTGGCCATCCCTGAGCAGGATTCCCATGGCAGTAGCGATCTCGGCGCGGACGTGCCTGCGCAGCGCGCGCACCTCGTCGGCCGACGGCGGGTCGGCGGCCAGCCAGTCGCGGGTCAGCCGGCCCGCCCCGAGCGGCAGCGAGACGGCGTTGTCCGGCTCTTCATCGATGCCGGCGGCTATCTCCAGCGATCCGCCGCCGATATCCAGCAGCAGCAGCCGGCCGGACGACCAGCCGAACCACCGGCGCGCGGCGAGGAAGGTGAGGCGCGCCTCGTCGGCGCCCGGCAGCACAGTGATCTCGACGCCGGTCTCGGCCTCGATCCGCGCCAGCAGTTCGTCTCCGTTGGCGGCGTCGCGAACCGCCGACGTGGCAAAGGCCAGCGTCTTGCGCACGCCCTTGTCCTCGGCGATCCGCAGCGACTCGCGCACGAAGTCGACGAGCCGTTGGCAGCAGTCCTCGGACAGCCGGTTCTGCGCGTCCATGTTCTCGCCGAGCCGCAGCTCGGCCTTGTAAGAAAAGGCCGGCAGCGGCCGCCCGCCCTGGTGTGCGTCGACGACCAACAGGTGAACAGTGTTCGATCCGACGTCCAGCACGCCTAGTCGCATGCTCTGACGCTACCCGCGGCCACCTCCCGGCGGCACCGGGGCGCAGGCTGGCAGCGTCATCGGCGGGAACAGGGGACCGTCCGGCGCGGTTGCCACCAGGAGCGTGACTTGGAGGGAAGCATGGCCGTCAAAGCGTCGCCCGACATCCGCGTCGAGCACAGTCGCAAGCGAGTGCGCATCCTGCTAGCCGGCGAGCTGGTGGCCGATACCACCGCTCCGCTCCTGGTTTGGGAGCACCCGTACTACCCGACGTACTACCTGCCGTCCGCGGACGTGGCCGCCAAGCTCATCCCGGCAGGCGAGGCCGAGGATTCGCACCTGGGCCAGGCCCAGCTGTTCACCGTGCAGGTGCCTGGCGGGGCGACGGCCGAGCGGGCCGCGCGGAAGTACCCGGCGAGCCCGGTCCAGCAGCTGCGCGACGCGGTCCGCTTCGACTGGGATGCCATGAGCGAATGGCTCGAGGAAGACGAGCCGGTGTACACCCACGCCCGCGACCCGCACACCAGGGTGGATATCCTCGCCAGCTCGCGACACATCCGGGTGGAGATTGACGGCGTCACGGTCGCCGACTCCCGCAGCCCGCGCGTCCTGTTCGAGACCGGCCTGCCGCCTCGGTACTACCTGCCGCTCAGCGACATCAGGACCGAGCTGCTACGACCGTCCGGCACCGAGAGCCACTGCCCGTACAAGGGCACGGCCGGCTACTGGTCGGTCGATACCGGCAGCGGGCTGCATGAAGACGTGGTGTGGATCTACCGCATGCCGCTGCCCGAGAGCCAGAAGATTGCCGGGCTAGCGGCCTTTTACGATGAAAAGGTGGATGTCTTCATCGACGGGGAACTGCAGCGCCGGCCACACACCAAGTGGAGCTAGTCGGCTGACGGCGGCGTGGCGGCACCGTCGAGGTCCTCGATCCGCGCCGCCGACGGCCCGCGCCTCGCGCTGATCTGGTCGGCGGCGAGTTCCGCCTCGCGTAGCACGCGGAGCACGTTGCCGCTGGTGAGCTTGCCGCAGTCGGGCTCTGACCAGCCGCGATCGAGCAGCGCGCCAATCAGCGCGGGATAACAGGACACGTCCTGCAAGCCATCAGGCAGCTCATCCACGCCGTCGTAGTCGCCGCCGAGGCCGATGTGGTCGATCCCGGCCACCTCGCGCACGTGCTCGGCGTGGGCGACGACGTCGGCGAGCGTGGCCCGCGGTCGCGGGTGCGTGGCAGCCCACTCCCCGATGACCGTCCTGCGCGCGGCCAGATCCCGGAAGTCGAGCCCGCGCCGCTCCATCTCGGCGGCCAGCCCGAGCTCCCAGTCGCGGCACCGCTGTGCGACGAAGGCCGGCACGAAGGTAATCATGCATATGCCGCCGTTGGCCGGGAGCCGGGCGAGCACCGGGTCGGGGACGTTGCGCGGGTGGTCGCAGATCGCCAGCGCGGACGAGTGCGAGAAGATCACCGGCGCCTCGGCGACGTCGAGCGCGTGCTGCATGGTGCTGGGCGCCACGTGCGACAGGTCCACCAACATGCCCAGCCGCTGCATCTCCCCGACGACCTCGCGGCCAAAAGCGGTGAGACCGCCGGCCGCCGGCCGGTCGGTCGCTGAGTCGGCCCAGGGCACGTTCACGTTGTGCGTGAGCGTCAGGTACCGCACGCCGAGCTCGTAGAGGGCGCGCAGCGTGCCGAGCGAGCAGGCGATCGAGTGGCCGCCCTCGGCGCCCAGCAGCGATGCCACCCGGCCGGTGCCGATGATCTGCGCCGCGTGCGCCGCCGTCGCGGCCAGTTCCAGAGCGCCGGGATGCCGCGCCGCCAGCCGCCGCACGAGGTCGATCTGCTCCAGCGTCGCGATCACGGCCGCTTCGCCCTGCAGCCGGGCCGGCACGTAGACGGACCAGAACTGGCCCCCTACCCCGCCCTGAGCGAGCCGCGGCAGGTCGGTGTGCAGGAAGTCAACCGGCTGGCTGATGTCGACCGCGGCCGGATCCGATCCGTCCGCGGGGGGCTGCGGGGGGTCGTCCCCCCGAGACGACACAGCGGGGGGCTGCGCGGGGCGGCCGTCCCGGCTGCGCACCGCTTCTCGGAGTGCCCAGGCGAGGTCGTTGTGCCCGTCGAAGACGGGGAAGCGGTCAAGCAGGGTGCGCGCGGGGGAGATGGCGTCCGGGGTCACCTGGCCAGGGTAAGCGGCCCGACGTGACCTGCAGTCGCCAGGGATGCCAGGATGGGGGCGTGTTCGGGCAGCGGCTGACTCTCTGGATCATCGGCTCGGTCCTCGCGTGCGCCGCACTCGGTGCCTGGGCCGGCCACCTGCTCGGTGGGGGCGGCAGCGGAAACATCGCACTGGTCAGCGCCACCTGCGCCGTGCTGGGATCGTTCCTCCCTGGCGCCATCCGGTGGGCCCGCGTCCGGCTGCGCGGCCAGCGACCGCCACGCCCCGGCGCGGCCTGAGTGTCGCGCGGCCCCGGCCGGCCCGAGCGTCTTGACGAACGTGGCCGGTACCGGCCGGAGCCGCACTCGTGACCGGCGTTCCCCGACCGAGTGGGGCTCACCTGGGGGACGACGACCGCGACTCGAGCCAGCCCGAGCGGGCCGGGGACGCGCAGCGGGTGGCGATGGCGCGACCGCGGCTCGTGATCATCCTCGGCTTCCTGTCGGCCTTCGGGCCGCTGTCCATCGACATGTATCTGCCCGCGCTGCCGGCCATGGCGCGGACCCTGCACGCGCCGACATCGGCCGCGCAGCTGACGCTGACCGGCTGTCTGGCCGGCCTTGCCCTCGGGCAGCTGGTATCCGGCCCGGTCTCGGACGCGCGTGGCCGCCGGGGCCCGCTGCTGGCGGGGGTGGCCGGCTTCGCGGCCGCGTCGGCGCTGTGTGCGGTCGCGCCCGACGTCTGGCTCCTGCTGGTCCTCCGGTTCGCCCAGGGCTTCGCGGGCGGGGCCGGCATCGTCATCGCGAGGGCCGTGGTCCGAGACCTGTACGCCGACGACGCCATGGCGCGGATCTACGCCATTCAGCTGCTGATCACCGGCACCGCGCCGATCCTGGCGCCTATTATCGGCGGCCAGTTGCTGCGGGTGACCGACTGGCGCGGCGTCTTCGTCGCGCTCGCGCTCATCGGCGTGCTGCTCGCCGCGGTCTCGGCGCGCTGGCTGCCGGAGACGTGGCCACCGCAGCGGCGCCGGGCCGGTGGGTTGCGCGCGGTGCTGACCGACGCCCGCGCGCTGACCGCCGACAGGCGCTTCCTGCGACTCGTGCTCGCCACGGGGCTCGCCTTCGGCGCGATGTTCGCCTACATCTCCGGCTCGTCGTTCGTGCTGCAAGCCAGGTTCGGCATATCTCCGCAGCTGTTCAGCGTCATCTTCGCGATCAACAGCGCGGGCATCGTGACCGCCGGGCAGGTGTCCCGCTGGCTGGTGGGCCGCGTGCCGCAGCACACCCTGTTCACGGCCGGGTTAACCGGTTCGGCTATCGGCGGCGGGCTCATGCTCGTCACCGCCTTCACCGGCGCCGGGCTGCCGTTGCTGCTGCCCGCGCTGTTCGTGGTCGTGGCCAGCATCGGCCTGGTGTTGCCGAATGGCACCGCGCTGGCGCTGGCCAGCCACGCCGAGCGGGCCGGAAGCGCGGCCGCGCTGATCGGGACCGCGCAGTTCGCCATCGGTGCCGCGGCCGCGCCGCTGGTCGGTCTCGCGGGTCCGCGCACCGTGCTGCCGATGGCGCTGGTCATCGGGTCGCTGGGGCTCGGCGCGTGGCTGATCCGGCCGCGTGCACTGCGCCCGGAGCGGCAGCCCCAGCCGGCTGGGTCCGTGCCGTAGCGGGCGGTCAGCAGCCGCCGCGAGGTGCGGGCGGCTGGCCTAGAAGGAGATCGTGTCGGATTTCGCCGGAGGGGTGATGGTGACCGGCACGCCGTAGTGACTGAACGTCATGAGCAGCTGCGTCGTCTCCGTGGCCGGCGCACTCCCCGACCCGGCCCCGTTTCCGAGGCTGAGCTGCAGGTAGACGTCCACCTGGCAGGCGAGCTGGCGGCCTGGGTCGAACCAGACCGTGACGGTCGGCGGGGTCGAGTTCGCCAGTACCTGCTGCGCTGCCGCCGTCTCGGAACTGGAGAGCCCGAGCCTGGCCCACTCCTGCCGCGCGGCCGCGATCACCGCCTGCCTGGTTGGCGTCACGACGTACTCGTTGCAGTTCAGCCCCCCGATGTCCTGCGTCCCCATCGCAGTCACCCGGGCGCCCTGCTGCTCGAGCAGTTGCAGCGACCAGTCGGGGGCGTCCTGCGCGGTGTTCTGTGTCGCCGACGCAGCCATCGGAATCTCGAACCAGTGCCGCCCGCCGAAGAACTGAGCCATGCTGTGACCGTCAACGGTCACCTGCAAATACAGGTCCTGGCTTGTCACGATCTCGTTCTCGAGGAGACGCTGACTGGAAAAGCTCGTGGTGACATTCATCGCCATTGTGTTCGTCGCGAAATCGGCTTGGCCGGTCCCCTGGAGGTTAGCGTCATTGCCGTCCGCGTCGGTCTGGCCCTGGACGGTGATATCGGCCGTCTGCTGGGCGAGGGTTTTCCGGGCCGATTGGGTGACAAACACGACGAGGCTCTGGCCGGAGAGGCCCGATCCAGCCGTCGACTTCGATCCGCCGTTCTGGCTGCGTCCGCCGAAGATCGCGACGACGGCCACCACGACCGCCACGGTCACCAGCACAACGATCCCGTACTCCACGCCGCGCGGCCGTCGGCCTCGAGTGCTGACGGACGGCCTAGTCGGGCGGACGCTCGCCGGAACGTCGGGCACGGCGCGCGGCTGCCCACCGTACGCGCGCGCCGACCCCGCACCGGCGCTCGCAACACGCCCCGGTGCGGCTCCGCCGGTCGGAAGAATGCTGGTCGCGGTGGGGTCCGGGTATTCCTCCGCCGGAGGCTCGTCATAGCACTCGACGTTGCCGTCTTGCACCAGCTTCGTCGGACGGCCAGCAGAAAAGTAACGACGCTCGTGCAGGCCGAATGGGTCCGCGTGCCACCCCTGCAGCTTCGGCGGATCCACGGCACAAGTATGGCGCGGATAGGCTGAAGAAAGCGATAAGGAATGCAGGCAGGCAGCGCCGCGGGACAGCCGTAGGAAAGAATTAACCGGCAGGCCGCATTACCGTTACCACAATTCAGGCTCGCCGCATTATTCGGGGCCGAGTACGAGGCCGCTTGTGGGCACTCCCGTGCCGGCCGTCACGAGGACCGGCCCGTCGCCGGGCACCTGGTTGACCGCGGTGCCCCGGACCTGCCGGACGGCTTCGGCGATCCCGTTCATGCCGTGCAGGTACCCCTCACCAAGCTGGCCGCCGTGCGGATTGAGCGGCAGCGCGCCGTCTAGCTCGATCGCGCCGTCGGCGATGAAGTGGCGCGCCTCGCCGCGCCCGCAGAATCCCAGCTCCTCGAGCTGCATCAGCACGTACGGGGTGAAGTGGTCGTACAGCACGGCGGTCCGGACGTCACCGGGCCGGAGGCCTGCCTGCGCCCACAACTGCCTGGCGACCACCCCCATCTCCGGCAGCCCGGTCATGTCATCGCGGTAGTAGCTCGTCATCGTGTACTGGTTCGGGCCGCTCCCCTGCGCTGCCGCCGTGATCACGGCCGGCGGATTAGGTCCGGAACGGGCTCGTTCGCGGCTGGTCACCAGCACCGCAACCGCGCCGTCGGTCTCCTGGCAGCAGTCGAGCAGGCGCAGCGGCTCGCAGATCCAGCGCGACTCCTGATGCTCGGCCAGCGTGATCGGCCGCCGGTAGAACCAGGCCGCTGGGTTGGTCGCCGCGTGCCGGCGGTCGGCCACCGCGACGGCGCCGAAGTCGGCGCTGGTGGCGCCGTAGGCGTGCATGTACCGGCGGGCGGCCATCGCAACCGTCGCCGCGGGCGTCGCCAGCCCCATCGGATAGTGCCAGCCGCTGTCGATCGCCGATGACGTCGCGCCGGCCAGGGCCCCGGCCGCGACCTGCCCGAACCGGCGTCCCGACCGCTCGTTCAGGGCGCGGTAGCACAGCACCGTGCTGGCGGCGCCGGTAGCGACGGCCATCGCCGCGTGCTGGACCGTGCCGCACGCGGCGCCGCCGCCGTAGCCGACGAGGCCGAAGAACGTGAGCTCACCGGCGCCCAGCTCACGGGCGACCGCGATCTCGGCATTCGAGTCCATGCTGAACGTGACCAGGCCGTCGACATCGGCGGGCGCGAGTCCGGCGTCCTCCAGCGCAGCCCGGCAGGCTTCCACCGCGAGCCGCAGCTCGCTGCGGCCGGAGTCCTTGGAGAACTCGGTCGAGCCGATCCCGGCGATGGCGGCCGTCGGCCCGGTCACGGCCTGGTTCCTTCCGGCGCGAGGCGGACGGTCCCGGTGACGTGATCACCGAGGCTGCAGGCGCCCGTGACGGCGACGAGCCGCTCGCCGTCGGCGGTCGCGGTAGCCGTGCCCGCGAACGTCAGCGTGTCGCCGGCGTAACACGGCACGCCGAGCCGGATAGAGATCGCGCGCACGATTGCGTCGCTGCCCGCCCAGTCGGTGACGTACCGCTGCACGAGGCCGGTCGTGGTCAGGATGTTGAGGAAGATGTCCTTCGCTCCGCCGCGCTCGGCGAAGTCGCGGTCGTGGTGCACCGGGTAGAAGTCCCTGGTCGCGAGCGCGGTGGCGACGACGACGGTCGGCGTGACGCTGATCGTGAGCTCGGGCAGCACGCCTGGCCGGTCCGGCCGCCAGTCCGGCAGCACCAGGTCGTCGTCGACGCGGCGGAAGCGAACCCGGACCGGCAGCCCGATCGCGACATCAGCCGGGTCGACGCCGGTCAGCTCGCCCAGCATGCGCACGCCCTCGGTCAGCTCGACCAGCGCGATCACCATGGGCAGCCGCTTGCCGGGCACCGGCGGGTGATGGTGCACGACGTAGCTGTAGACCGTGCCGGTCCCGGCCGCCACCTGATAGTCGGGCTTGTCGATGCTGCCGCAGCTCAGGCACGCCGGACCGGGCGGGTGCCGCAGGGCACCACAGCCGCCGCAGCGCTGGATCCGCAGCTCTCGGGCCTGGGTTCCGGCCCAGAAGAACTCGGTGTCCAGCGACACCGGCGGCCGCATGATCGGTTCCGCCGACCTGGCCGGCTCGGCTGCTGTGCCGGCCGGCCTCGGGCCCGGCCGGAACTTCAGCACCCGGAAGTCCATCGTGGCGACCGGCTCGGCACCGGCGAACCACGTGCTGCGCGTCGTCACGAAAAAGCCCTCACCGAGCGCCGTGCGCTTGGGCCCGGTCACGTCGAGCAGCTCGGCCCGCACCGCGAGCTGCTCGCCGGGTCGCAAGTAGCGGGCGTACGCCTGATCGCAATTGGTCGCGACCACCGAGGTGAACCCGGCCTCGTCCAGCGTGGCCGTCATCACGCCGAGCGGATCGTCGGCACGACCCCCGGCTGCTCCCCGCAGGCCAGGCATCGTCCACACCTGGGCCATGGCCGGCGGCGCCACCAATCCGCCGTGCACCGAGCGGGCGGCGGCCTCGGGGTCGGTGTACACCGGGTTCGCGTCCCCGATGGCGTCAGTCCACGCGCGGATTGTCGGCAGGTTCACCGGATCGGTGGCGAGTCGCGGCGCGCTCTGGCCGGCGGCCCGCGCCCGCTCGGCCGCGGCCCGGATCGATGCTGCGGTCATCGAGTCACCCCGTTACCTCGGAACGCGCGGGAGCTTCAGGCCGGCGGTCGCGATCAGCTCTCGCTGCACCTCGTTGACGCCGCCGCCGAACGTCATGACCGTGTTGCGCTTGTTCTGCACGTCGAGCCACCTCGCCAGCTCCGCGGTCTGGTCGTCGGCCAGGTCGCCGTGCCTGCTGACCGTCTCGGCCAGCTCGGCACCGATCCGCTGCACGTGCTCGGAACCGAACACCTTGGTCACCGAGGCGTCCGCGATGTCCAGGCTCTCGGTGGTCGCCACCTGCCAGTTGAGCAGCTCGTTGACGCGCTCAGCCGCGCGGGCTCTGGCCAGCGCGCGACGTACGTCCGGCTCTTCGAGAAGCGGCCGCCCGGCCGGGTCCTGGTTCCTGGCTGCCCAGTCGCGCACCCGCCGGTGCAGCACGCCGATCCGGCCGGACGGGCCGAGCATGACCCGTTCGTGGTTGAGCTGCTCGGTGATCAGCCGCCAGCCGCCGTTCTCCGCGCCGACGAGCCTGGTAACCGGCACGCGAACGTCGGAGTAGTACGTCGCGTTCACGTGGTGGGCGCCGTCGTGGGTGATGATCGGGGTCCACGAGTAGCCGGGGTCGACGGTGTCGACGATGAGGATGGACAGCCCTCGGTGCCGCGGCGCTGCGGGGTCGGTCCGACAGGCCAGCCACACGTAGTCGGCGTCGTGGCCGCCCGTGGTGAAGATCTTCTGCCCGTTGACGACGTAGTGGTCGCCATCACGCACCGCCCTGGTGGTGAGCGACGCGAGGTCGGTGCCGGAGCCTGGCTCGGTGTAGCCGATGGCGAAGTGCAGCTCGCCCGACAGGATCCGGGGCAGGAAGAAGTCCTTCTGCTCGGCGGTGCCGTGCGCCATCAGTGTCGGCCCCACGGTCTGCAGGGTCACCGCGGGCAGCGGCACGTCCGCGAGCGCCGCCTCGGTCACGAAGATCTGCTGTTCGATCTGGCCGAGACCCTGGCCGCCGTAGCTGACCGGCCAGCCGACGCCCAGCCAGCCGTCGCGGCCCAGCCGCCTCACCACATCCCGGTACACGGCGCCGTGCCGCTGCGTCAGCATCGCCTCCCGCTCGGCGGGCGAGATCAGCACGGCGAAGTAGGCTCGCAGCTCGTCCCTGAGCGCGCGCTGTGCGTCGGTGAGGTCGAGGAACATCAGGCACCGCCCGACCCGGTCGCGGCCGTCTCCTCGCGGGCCTGCTCCCGCCAGCTCAGCCGGTCGAGCCGGTACTCCGCGCCGCCGACGAGGCTCACCAGGTCGGTGATCAGGGCCGAGTATCGCGGCAGCGGGTAGCTGACGTCCATGCCGAGCCCGCCGTGCAGATGGTGGCAGGTCCGCAGGGCCGCCGGCCCGTAGTGCGCGAGCCAGTACGCTGCCACGTCGGCGTCCTCCCCCGCGTCGCGCCCGGTGTCCAGCCGCCAGCACGCCGACAGGGCGGCCAGGTGCAGTGTCCGCGCGGTCGCGTACACGTCGGCGATCTGCTGCGCCACCGCCTGAAACGTCGCCAGCGGCCGGCCGAACTGCTCCCGGCTGCGGATGTGCGCGGTGGTCAGCTCGAGCGCCGCGGCGACGGCACCGTCCGCGACCGCGCACGCGCCGACGGCGGCAAGCTGGTAGAGAGCGTCCGCGTCGCAGCCGTCGAGCATGGCCAGCACCGGGGTCCGGTCGAGCCGCAGCGTGTACTCCGGCAGCCCGGACGAGCTGCGCGTGCGCTGGCACGACAGGCCGACCGCGCCCTGCTCGACCACCGTGACCACCGTCCCGGCGGGCGTGGTCGCCGGGACCAGGATCCACCGGGCCGCGGCCGCGTACGGGACTCCCGTTTTCACCCCGGTCACCGTCGCGGCGGAACGGGACATGCTCGTGCTCGCCATCGCGGCGGGCATGCTGGGCATCGGATCCGAAGGCTCGCGCAGCGCCGCGGTCAGCACGGTGTCGCCGGCCGCGACACCGGCAAGCAGCCTGCGCTGGAGGCCTGTGTCGGCGCCGCGGACGAGAGGCAGCACGCCCAGCGCGAGAGTGGCGAGCGCGGGGATCCGCGCGGCGTGCCGGCCGACCTCGGTGAGCACCGCCGCCGTCGCCATGACACCGAGATCGTCGCCGCCGATGTCACCCGGCAGCGCGAGGGAGAGCAGCCCCGCGTGGCCGAGCTGTTTCCAGAGAGCGTCGTCGAAGTCCGCGGTCGAGGGCGCCGCGGCGCCAAGGACGCGCGCGGCGAGCCGCGCGGCCTCGGTTTCGGCCTCGCCGGGGGTGAAGTCCACTAGCGGGCCTCATCCCTGGGCAGACCGAGCAGCCGCTCACCGACCAGCGACAGCAGGATCTGCGTCGTCCCGCCGGCGATGCTCAGGCACCGGGTCAGCAGGAACTCCTGAAGCGCCGCGTCGTCTGCGGTCGCGCCGCCGCCGCCGGCGAGGTCCAGCGCGACCTCGGCGACGGCCTGCCGGTGCGCGACACCGACGAGCTTGCGCACGGCGGCGAGCGGGGACGGGTCCCCGCCGCCGTGCGTGGCCAGCACGGCCTGCAGGTCCAGCAGCGACACCGCCATGCCCTCGGCGACGAGCGCGCCGAGCCGCTGCCGGACCACCGGGTCGGCCGTCGCACCGGTCCGGTCAGCCACCCCGAGCAGGTGCTCGACGGCTTCACCGACCGAGGAGCCGGTGCCCATCGCTACCCGCTCAGAGGCCAGCGTGGTGCGGGCGATCCGCCAGCCGTCACCGGGCTGGCCGACGACGCAGTCGTCGGGAATGAAAACCTCGTCGAGGAAGACCTGGTTGAACATCTCCCGCCCGGTGATCTCACGGAGCGGCCGGATGTCGATGCCGGGCCGATCCATCGCGACCAGGAAGAACGTCAGTCCCCGGTGCTTTTCCGCCGCGGGGTCAGTGCGCGCGAGGCAGATCGCCCACTCGGCCTGGCGGGCTAGCGACGTCCACACCTTCTGTCCGGTCAGCAGCCAGCCGCCGTCTGCCCGCTCGGCCCTGGTCCGCAGCGCAGCCAGGTCGGATCCCGCGTCGGGCTCGCTGAATAGCTGACACCAGGTCAGCTCGCCGCGCAGGGTGGGCCAGGCGAAGCGGTCGCGCTGGGCCGGGCTGCCGTGCGCGATGATCGCGGCCAGTGCCCAGCCGCCGATGACGAGGTCCGGTCTGGCCAGTCCGGCGCCGGCGAGTTCCGCGTCGATCACGAGGCAGCCAGCCGGCGTGGCGGACAGCCCGTACGGCTGTGGCCAGGACGGTGCCGCGTAGCCGGACTCGGCGAGTGCGGCCCGCCGCGCGTGCACAGGGAGCCGGGCGATTCTGGCCGCGGCCTGCCGCGCAGCAGACCGGACCGCGGTGAGCCCGCCGTCGTCCGCGCCGCCCTCTGCGCTGAGCTGCCTGCGCGCGCCGTCGGCCGCCAGTACGGCCGCGCGGTCGCGCCAGACGGCGGAGCCGCCGAGCAACTGCCGGAGCGCCAGCGCGCGGCGCAGGTAGAGGTGCGCGTCGTGCTCCCAGGTGAAGCCGATGCCACCGAGAACCTGGATGCAGTCCTTCGCCACGTCGACGCCCGCGTCCACGCAGAACGCGGCGGCCGCGGCGGCGGGCAGCGCCAGCGCGGCGGCGCCGTCATCAACGGCGCGGGCCGCGTCCCAGGCGAGCACGGCCGCTGACTCGGCCCGGCAGGCCATGCCCGCGCACAGGTGCTTGACGGCCTGGAAGGCGCCGACGGGACGGCCAAACTGATGACGGATCGCGGCGTACTCCGCCGCGGTGCGCGAGCACCAGCCCGCCACGGCGGCGGCCTCGATCGCGAACAGCGTGGCGGCCAGATCGCGCACGTGGTCGCTCGTGACGCCGGGCAGCACGGCGGCCGCGTCGGCCAGGACGCCGTCGAGGGTGACGTCGGCCAGGGATCGGGAGAAATCGGCGGGCGACAGCGCCAGTACGCCGACGCCCTGCTCGTCGGCCGACAGCAGGTACCACGCGCCGCCCGCTTCCGTCGTCGCGCCCACGAGCACATGCGTTGTGCTGCCGCCCCCGAGCAGCGGACCGGCGCGCCCGGTCAGTCGCACCGAGCCGTCGGGGCCGGCCTGCGCGGTGACCGTGCTCGGCCCGAGCGCGACGGCAACCGAGACCTGCCCGGCCGCGATGGCGCGCAGAGTGGGCTCGGCCCCCGCCACGCCGGCGAGCAGCCGCCCGGCCAGCAGGGTAGGCAGCACCGGCCCCGGCACCAGCGAGTCGGTGAGCTGGGCCAGCGCTGCGGCGAGGTCGGCCGAGCTGCCGCCCGCCCCGCCGACGGCGACCGGTATCCCGACGCCGAACACGCCGAGTTCGGCGAGGCTGGCCCAGCGCTCGGCGGCGGCCGTCGGCTGAGCCGCAACGACCGCGCCGTCGGCGCAGCCAACCACATCCGCTGCGCCGGCCGGCTCCTGCCCGCGCACGGCCTCGATCGTGCGCGCTCGCTTTGCCCACTCCCGGATCGAGGCCTGGAGCGCAAGCTGCTCGTCGGTGATCGCGATCGGCAACTTGTCCTCCTCCTCGCCGGCAGTCAAAATTAGAACACGTTATAGCTGGACCGGGCCAGCGCCCGGCCGGCCGGCCACGCTTGAGTCCCCGCGTTGCTA
>JASHPF010000270.1 GCA_030038295.1 Streptosporangiaceae bacterium | reverse complement strand
GGCCAGCCGGGAGGGGGCCAGCAGCAGCGGCCGCGTCGCCGCCGGGCCGCGTCGCATCGCCGGTGCTCGCCGGCCGGGCGCGCACGTCGGCGGATGAGTCATCCAGCGGCACTGCCGATCCTCCTGCCGATCCGCGCCACCACAGCGCACGGCCGATGGTAATGGCGCGCAGGTACTGCCACCGTACCCGCGGCGGGGCGGGCGGCCAGACCACTCCTGGCGAGCCAGGCGATCCACCGCCGGGCGCTGCCCCGGCGGCCGCGAACTGCCGAGTCGGGAGAGGCACGAACGACCCCGTTCCCTTGCCTCGGGTCGTCGCGGCCGACGGGAATATCCCGGCAGTCGGCACAGTTCCGGTTGATGCGGCATTAAAATTGAGCCCAGAAGACTCAACTAGTTTGCCAGGTGCTGAGCCGCGTGGCAGACTTGAGCCGTCAGCACTCAACCTTTCAGATCGGATCAAGGACAGAACACATGGCACGTGCGGTAGGCATCGACCTAGGGACGACCAACTCCGTCGTCGCCGTCCTCGAGGGCGGGGAGCCCTCTGTCATCGCCAACGCCGAGGGCTCGCGGACCACGCCGTCCGTCGTGGCTTTCGCGAAGAACGGCGAGGTACTCGTCGGTGAGGTCGCGAAGCGGCAAGCCGTGACCAACGTTGACCGGACCATCCGCTCGGTCAAGCGGCAGATGGGCACGGACTGGACCGTGTCGATCGATGGCAAGAGGTTCACCGCGCAGCAGATCAGCGCGTTCATCCTGCAGAAGCTCAAGAGGGACGCCGAGGCGTACCTGGGTGAGACGATCACCGACGCCGTCATCACGGTGCCCGCCTACTTCAGCGACGCGCAGCGGCAGGCCACCAAGGAGGCCGGGCAGATCGCCGGGCTGAACGTCCTGCGGATCATCAACGAGCCGACGTCGGCGGCGCTCGCTTACCACCTGGAGAAGGAGAACGAGGCCACCATCCTGGTCTTCGACCTGGGCGGCGGCACCTTCGACGTGTCCCTGCTCGAGGTGGGCGAGGGCGTCGTCGAGGTCAAGGCGACTAGCGGTGACAACCACCTCGGTGGCGACGACTGGGACCAGCGGATCGTGGACTGGCTGGTCAAGGACTTTAAGAACAGCTACGGCGTTGACCTGTCCAAGGACAAGATGGCGCTGCAGCGGCTGCGGGAGACCGCGGAGAAGACCAAGATCGAGCTGTCCAGCTCGACCGAGTCGCAGATCAACCTGCCCTACATCACCCACTCGGAGCAGGGTCCGCTGCACCTCGACACCAAGCTCAGCCGGGCTGAGTTCCAGAAGATGACCTCGGACCTGCTCGACCGGTGCAAGGCGCCGTTCCAGCAGGTGATCAAGGACGCCGGGCTGCCGCTCAGCAAGATCGACCACGTCGTGCTCGTCGGCGGTTCCACCCGGATGCCCGCCGTGGTCGACCTGGTCAAGGAGCTAACCGACGGCAAGGAGCCCAACAAGGGCGTCAACCCCGACGAGGTCGTGGCCGTCGGCGCGAGCCTGCAGGCGGGCGTGCTCAAGGGTGAGGTCAAGGACGTCCTGCTGCTGGACGTGACGCCCCTGTCGCTCGGCATCGAGACCAAGGGCGGCATCTTCACCAAGCTGATCGAGCGCAATACCACGATCCCGACCAAGCGCTCGGAGATCTTCACGACCGCGGACGACAATCAGCCGTCGGTGCAGATCCAGGTCTTCCAGGGCGAGCGCGAGATCGCCGCGTACAACAAGAAGCTCGGCATGTTCGAGCTGGCAGGCATCGCGCCTGCGCCGCGGGGCATTCCGCAGATCGAGGTCACCTTCGACATCGACGCGAACGGCATCGTCAACGTGTCCGCTAAGGACCTCGGGACAGGCAAGCAGCAGTCCGTGCAGATCACGGGCGGCTCAGCACTGGCCAAGGACGACATCGAGCGGATGATGGCCGACGCGGAGAAGTACGCCGAGGAGGACCGCCAGCGCCGCGAGGAGGCGGAGATCCGCAACCGCGGTGAGTCGCTGGCTTACACCACGGAGAAGTTCCTCGCCGAGAACGCCGACAAGGTCCCTGACGACGTGAAGTCCGAGGTCGAGTCCGCGATCGCCGACCTGAAGAAGACGCTCGAGGGCACGGACAGCGAGGCCATCAAGACCGCAAGCGAGCACGCGGCCCAGGTGAGCCAGAAGATGGGCACCGCCATCTACGCCCAGGCGCAGGCTCAGGCGCAGTCGGCCGGCGAGCCGGACGCGGAGGCCCAAGACGGCCACGAGGACGAGGTCGTCGAGGCCGAGATCGTCGATGACGACAAGGAGGGCGGCGCCGCCTGATGAGGCCCGAGAACGAGAGCCAGGGCCCGGTCGTCCGCGACCGCAGGCGGATCGACCCGGCCACTGGTCAAGTACGCAATCCCGGCGAGGCCGGTCCGCCGCGCGGGCCGGCGCCGTCGGCCAGCCCGCCGCGGCCCGGCAGGCACTCGGTGGCCAGGCCCGCCGGCCAGGGTGCTCAGGGCGCCCAGGCCGGGGGTACCGGGGCCGACGGGGGGCCAGCCGGCGACGGCCGCCAGGAGTCTGGCGGCGCGTCCGGCGACGCCGCCCGTGAGCAGGCCGAGGCCGCCGCGGCGGAGGCGAGCGCGAGGCTGGCCGAGCGGACCGCCGACCTGCAGCGGCTGCAGGCCGAGTACGCCAACTACCGCAAGCGGGTCGAGCGCGACCGGATGGCGGTCAGGGAGCAGGCGCTCGCCAACGTTCTGCACGAGCTGGTCCCGGTGCTCGACGACATCGGCCGGGCCAGGGAGCACGGCGAGCTGGTCGGCGGCTTCAAGTCGGTCGGCGAGTCACTGGAGGCCATCGCGGCCAAGCTGGGACTGACCTCGTTCGGCGAGGCTGGCGACCCGTTCGATCCGATGCGGCACGAGGCGCTGACCCACTCATACTCGCCCGACGTGACCGAGCCGACCGCGGTACAGATCCTGCAGCCCGGCTACCGGGTCGGCGAGCGGATCATCCGGCCGGCCCGGGTGGCGGTGGCCGAGCCCGGCGGCGAGGCCGAGCCGGAGCCGGCCGGCCGCCAGCCGGCCGCCGACAGCGCCGAGGCCTCCGCCGGCCAGGCCCGGCCGGGCGCTGCGCCCGATGACGCTGGGTGAGCCCCGGATGAACACTGAGCCGGGGCCGGCCACCTGGGTAACCGGGTCGCTGGCCCCGGCCGCAAGACAGCTGGCGAAAGAGGCGCGTTGAGCACCAAGGATTACCTGGAGAAGGACTACTACAAGACCCTCGGGGTGGCCAAGGGCGCGTCGGCAGACGACATTAAGAAGTCGTACCGCAAGCTCGCCCGCAAGTACCACCCGGACGCTAATGAAGGCGACCCGAAGGCCGAGGCACGATTCAAGGAGATCTCCGAGGCTTACACCGTGCTGTCCGACGAGGGCCGGCGCAAGGAGTACGACGAGGCGCGCTCGATGTTCGGCGGCGGGGTCCGGATGCCAGGGTCCGGAACCGGGGGCGGCGGTTACAACTTCGATCTCGGTGACCTGTTCGGCAGCGCCGGCGGCGCCGGCGGACGGCTCGGCGACCTGCTCGGCGGCGTGTTCGGTAATCGCGGCGGCGCCGGCACCACCACGGGCACCCGCAACCGGCCGCGACGTGGCGCGGACGTGGAGACCGAGACGACGCTCTCCTTCAGCGACGCCGTCAACGGAGCGACCGTGTCGTTGCGGCTTACCGGGGAAGGTCCTTGCCCGGTGTGCAAGGGCACCGGCGCTAAGGCGGGCACGGTCCCGCGGGTGTGCCCCACGTGTGAGGGCACCGGCCAGGGCAGCCGCAACCTCGGCAGCTTCGCGTTCTCCGAGCCGTGCCGGACCTGCCGTGGTCGCGGCCTCGTCGTGGACGATCCGTGCCAGACCTGCTCGGGCAGCGGGCGGGCCATGAGCACGCGTACCGTTCAGGCGAGGATCCCGGCCGGCGTCGACGACGGGCAGCGGATCAAGCTGGCCAACAAGGGCGCGCGCGGCGAGCACGGCGGCCCAGCCGGTGACCTCTACGTCCGGGTGCACGTCCAGCCGCACCCGCACGGCACGTTCGGCCGCTCCGGGACGAACCTGACCATCACCGTGCCCGTCACGTTCCCCGAGGCGGCGCTCGGTGCCGAGGTCAAGGTGCCGTCGCTGGGCGGCATGCCCGTGAGCCTGAAGATCCCCGCCGGAACGCCGAGCGGCCGGACGTTCCGGGTCCGCGGCAAGGGCGTGCGGCGCAAGGACGGCACGGTCGGCGACCTGCTCGTCACCGTGACCGTGCAGGTTCCGCCGACGCTGACCGACAAGGCGAAGTCAGCGCTCGAGCAGTTCAGGGACGCCACGGCTGGCCCAGACCTGCGCGCCGAACTGCTGCGGAACGCGAATGACTAGCCGCCGGGGGGAGATGACATGACTAGCGACTTCGAGCTCACCGATGACACCCCCGTGTACGTCATCTCGGTCGCGGCTCAGCTGTCGGGGCTGCACCCGCAGACACTGCGTGCCTATGACCGGCTCGGCCTCGTCTCGCCTGGCCGGTCGGCCGGCCGCGGTCGCCGCTACTCGCTCAGGGACATCCTGATCCTGCGCGAGGTGCAGCGGCTGTCCCAGGAGGAGGGCATCAACCTCAACGGGATCAAGCGCATCCTCGAGCTGGAGCTGGCGGACCGCCGCAGTCGCGCACTGCTGGCGGAGCTGCACGCCGAGATCAGCCAGCTCCGCGCCGAGCTGGAGTCGACCCGCGCGGTCGCCGCGCGACTCGCCAGCCTGGCCCGCGGAAAGACCGACGGCGCCGCGCTCGTCCCGGTGCGGTCGCCGAGCGCCGACCGGCCGGCCACGGGCGTCGGCCTGGGTGCCGATCCGGCCCGGGCCGTCGCCGCGGACCTCGGCCGGAAACAACGCGGGAACGCGGCCGACGCGGTCTGATCGCGCTGGCCGCCCGCGGCCGGCGCGCGCGACCGGCCCCTGACACGCCAGCAAACCCGATACAGAGGAAAGAACGCAGACAGTGGACGAGAAGCTGACCAGGAAGAGCCAGGAGGCGCTGCTCGAGGCGCAGCAGATGGCGGCCGCCGCGGGCAACCCGAGCGTGGACGGCCTGCACTTGCTCGCCACCCTGGTCCAGCAGGAGGGCGGCACGGCGGCGCCGCTGCTCCGGGCCGTGGGCGCGGACCCGGCCGACCTGCTCGCGGAGGCGCGGGCCGAGCTTGGCCGGATACCGCGGGCGGCAGGCGCGACCGTGAGCGCGCCGCAGACCTCGCGTCAGCTGCTCGCGACGCTGGCGACGGCGAGCAAGCTGGCGGCTGAGATGTCGGACGCGTACGTCTCGACCGAGCACCTCCTGGTGGGGCTGGCCACCGACGGCGGCCAGGCTGCCAGCCTGCTGCGCGCGGCCGGCGCCGGCCGCAAGCAGCTCACCGATGCTTTCGAGCAGGTCCGCGGCCACGCCCGAGTGACGTCGCAAGACCCCGAGGGCACCTACCAGGCGCTGGAGAAGTACGGCATCGACCTGACCCAGAGCGCCCGCGACGGCAAACTCGACCCGGTCATCGGCCGCGACGCCGAGATCCGCCGCGTCATCCAGGTGCTGTCCAGGCGGACCAAGAACAACCCGGTGCTCATCGGCGAGCCAGGGGTGGGCAAGACCGCGGTCGTCGAGGGCCTCGCGCAGCGCATCGTGGCGGGCGACGTGCCCGAGTCACTGCGCGGCAAGCGAGTGGTCGCGCTTGACCTCGGCGCGATGGTCGCGGGCGCGAAGTACCGGGGTGAATTCGAGGAGCGCCTGAAGGCCGTCCTCAACGAGATCAAGCAGAGCGAAGGCCAGATCATCACGTTCATCGACGAGCTGCACACGGTCGTCGGGGCGGGGGCGGCCGAGGGCGCGATGGACGCGGGCAACATGCTCAAGCCCATGCTGGCCCGCGGCGAGCTGCGCATGGTCGGCGCCACGACGCTGGATGAGTACCGGCAGCGGATCGAGAAAGACCCGGCGCTCGAGCGACGGTTCCAGCAGGTGCTGATCGGCGAGCCGTCCGCCGAGGACACCATCGCGATCCTGCGCGGGCTGAAGGGCCGGTACGAGGCGCACCACCAGGTGCAGATCTCCGACGCGGCCCTGGTCGCCGCGGCCACGCTGTCTGACCGGTACATCACCGCCCGGTTCCTGCCGGATAAGGCGATCGACCTGATCGACGAGGCCGCATCCCGGCTCCGGATGGAGATCGACTCGCGGCCCGTAGAGATCGACGAGCTGCAGCGGGCCGTCGACCGGATGAAGATGGAAGAGATGGCGCTGGCCAAGGAGAACGACGCGGCCAGCCGCGAACGGCTGGAGCGGCTGCGGGCCGATCTCGCGGACAAGCAGGAGCAGCTCACCGCGCTGGTCGCTCGGTGGGACCGCGAGAAGGCCAGCCTGAACGAGGTCGGCGAGCTCAAGAAGCAGCTCGACGAGCTCAAGGGCCAGGCCGAGCGGGCCCAGCGGGACGCGGACCTCGAGACGGCCTCCCGGCTGATGTACGGGGAGATACCGGCGCTCGAGCGGCAGATCGCCGAAGCGTCCGCAGCGGCGAGCGAGGATGCACAGCCCCTCGGCGGACCGGGCGCGGCCGCGCCCATGGTCAAGGAGGAAGTCGGTCCCGACGACGTCGCGGACGTCGTCTCGTCCTGGACCGGCATCCCGGCGGGCAGGCTCATGGAGGGCGAGACCGGCAAGCTGCTCCGGATGGAAGACGAGCTCGGCCGTCGGCTGGTGGGCCAGCAGCGTGCGGTGCAGGCAGTCTCGGACGCGGTCCGCAGATCCAGGGCCGGCATCTCCGACCCGGACCGGCCGTCTGGCTCATTCCTGTTCCTCGGTCCGACCGGCGTGGGCAAGACCGAGCTGGCGAAGGCGCTCGCGGAGTTCCTTTTCGACGACGAGCGGGCGATCATCAGGATCGACATGAGCGAGTACTCCGAGCGGCACTCGGTGGCGCGGCTCGTGGGCGCACCGCCCGGCTATGTCGGTTACGAGGAGGGCGGCCAGCTCACCGAGGCAGTCCGGCGCAGGCCCTACTGCGTGGTCCTGCTCGACGAGGTAGAGAAGGCGCATCCCGAGGTATTCGACATCCTGCTGCAGGTGCTCGACGATGGCCGGCTCACCGACGGGCAGGGCCGGACGGTGGACTTCCGCAACACGATCCTGATCCTGACGTCTAACCTCGGGTCCCAGTTCATCGCCGATCCGACCCTGGACGAGGCGACCACTACCCAGCAGGTGCTGGCCGTGGTCCGGGCCACCTTCAAGCCGGAGTTCCTGAACCGGCTCGACGACATCATCGTGTTCGACTCGCTGACTACCGATGAGCTGACCCAGATCGTCGATCTGCAGGTGCAGCGCCTCGCCGGGCGCCTCGCCGGGCGGCGGCTCACGCTGGTCGTCACGCCCGCGGCGAGGGAGTGGCTGGCCGTCACCGGCTTCGACCCGGTCTATGGCGCCCGGCCGCTGCGGCGGCTCATCCAGTCGGCAATCGGCGACAAGCTGGCCCGCGAGCTGATCGCAGGCGAGATCACCGACGGTGACACCGTTGTGGTCGACCTGGACGAGGCGGCGGACGCGCTGCTGGTCGGACCGGAACGCACGGCGGCCGCGGCCGGGCACGGGGTGTAGTGCCCCGCGGCCACAGCCGCGGGCGAGCTAGGCCTCGTCGAGCAGGGCGTCGTAGCCGTCCTCGGGCAGCCCGAGGTCGTTGCGGACGCGGAAGCGCAGCCTGAGCAGCAGCCGCAGCTCGGGGTTTTCCTCGCCGCTGTCGGCGTCGCGTCCGGCGGCGAGGCACAGCTCCACCCCCGTGGTCGCCCAGTCCAGCGCTCCAGCGAGGTCTCCGCAGTCGACGAGCAGCTCCGCCGCGAGGTCGCAGGTTCGCGGATCGGTCGGCCCTTCGGCCTTCAGGCTGTGGATCAGGTCCTGGGCATCGCGCTGGCGACCGAGCTGAAACAGCGCACGGGCCAGACCGACCCGCGGATCCACGGAGACCTGACCACCGTCGGCGAGTGCGCGGCGGAACCAATCCGCCGCCTCGGCCGGCTCGTCCGCCTGCAGCCACTGGTCGCCGATGCGCAGAAATGCCTCGGCCCGCGGCATCGCGGCTGTCTCCGTGCCGATGGTCGCCAGCCGCGTCATCTCCCTGGCCGCTGCCGCGTGATCACCACTGGCCGCCGCGTCAAATTCGAGTGAATCGAATATCTCGCGGCTCATACACGGCACGGGACTAAGGTATCCGGGATCGGCGGCAATTGCCCCAGCGAACGCGCCGAAGCCAAACCCTGAGAAAGGCGGTTTTACTACGCGCCAGGCTCGCGGCGCGCGATCACGGTCACGCCAGGGCGAGCCGACCGGACCGATCCCGGCACCGCCGGGCAGCCAGCGCCTAGTGCCGGGATCGTTCGAGTGCGTCCCAGAAGCCGCGGCGCAGCGCGTGCCGCACCTCATCGTGCAGCAGCGAGTCGATCGGCAGGGCCGAGCCCTGGAGCAACCGGGCCTCGAGGTCCGAGGGCATCCGGGGCTTGCGGGCCAGCACGGCCTCCAGCCACAGGGCAGGCGCGTCTCGCGCGACCGCCTCGCCGAAGCCGAAGCCTTCCGCGTGGGCCGACTGCACGGCGTCGCCGACGGACAGCACCGGGGCAGGCAGCGGGGCGGGCGGCTGCGCCGGGGACGGGAGCTGAGGCTGGGCGGCGTAGCCGGCCGGCGCGTAGGGCTGCTGACCGAGCTGCGCACCGAACTGCGGCGACGGCAGCTGACCGGCGTACGGCATGCCGCGGTCCTGGCCATACGGCAGGCCGTTGGTCGCGGGCAGCTGACGGCCGGGCAGCGGCGGGCGCTGCGGGTCGAGCGGCGCGAGGCCATTCTGGCCCTGTGGTCCGCCGGGCCCGGCTACTTGCCGGTGGGCACCAGGCTGCCCCGGCAGGCCCTGGACTGGCTGGGCGGGCGGCTGCGGGAGCAGGCCGGGCGGGATCGACTGCGGAGCAGGCGGCTGCGGCCCCTGCGGCGGCGCCAGCTGCTGTCCGGGCACGCCCTGAGCCCCCGCAGGGAAGGCCGGCTGCTGCCCCGGGCCGCCCGGTCCGGTGCCGGGCTGACTGACCGCGGAGCCGGGCTGGCTCGCTCCAGCGGGTGGCCCGCCGCCTGGCAAGCCATTGGGCGGCAGCCCAGCAGGCGGCGCTCCGTTCGGAACCCCGCCATTGGCCTGACCGGGCCCGGCCGGAACGGGGACGCCGGCCAGAATCAGGCCGTTCCCCGGCATGCCGACGGTGCCCATGCTGGCCTGAGCCGACACGGGAGGCGGCGCCACGCCCGGCTGGCCAGCGCCGCTGCCGTTGGCCCCGAGCATCGGGTCCTGGGCGGCGAACGCAGCCTGGCCGAAGCCTGCCTCGACCGGAGCCGGCAGACCCCCTGCTGACCCCCCTACCTGCTGCTGGTACTGGGCGACAGGTGCCAGCGGGGCCGGCTGGGCAGGCTGACCTTCTGGTCCGCGCTGAATGGGCTGAACCGACCCTGCGCGCGTGTCCTCGGCTGGCCGCGGAGCACCGAAACCGGCTGCTTCCGGGTTGGCCGCGACCTCGCGCTGAACGTCGGCCGGAGTGCCCACGGTGGCGAGCTGGGGAGCGCGCTCGTACCCGGTCGGCGCCGGGGACGCGAAGAGCCGGGCCGCCGCGTCAGAGCCCGGCTGGAACGCGCTGGCCTGGCCCGAGCTGACCGGCAGCTCGTGGTAGCCAGCGCTGCTGAGCTGCGGTTCCGCACCCGCGATCAGTTCCACGAACGGGCGCAGGTGGCCGGCGGAGACCTCGATGATGTCGTCGCACTCCTGGCGCAGCGCGCGCGTCCCCGCCCAGGTCTGCTCGGCGCCGATATGCAGCAGGACGGTCCGGACCCCGAACTCCTGAACCTCGGCGATGGCCGGCGCGAGGTCCTCCTCGGCGCTGACGATGACCACATCGGTCACGGCGTGATTGCGGGCCAGCGCCGCCAGGTCTCTGCGCATCTCGGCCTCGACGCCCTCTTTGCGGCTGGGCCGAGCCTTGCTGAGGCGCAGCTTGACGCCGGGCAGATCGGCCAGGCTGTCGTGCTCAGCCGCGCGGCTGCCCGTCGTCGCGACGTCATACCAGTAGCAGCGCAGCAGCGGCAGGCCCGTCCGGTCCCTGGACAGACCGCCGAGCAACTTCAGTAGGCCCGCATAGTCCCAGGAGACCGAGTCACGATGGCGAGTGCCGTGGACTGCGAGCGCGCCATCCCCCAGCGCATAGCCAGCGTCCACGAACAGCGCGCAGCGATCCAACGCGACACCGTCCTTCCCTTGCGCGTGACGTTACCAGCGGATAGCCGCAGCCGTGGCGGATAGCGAGGATCGCGGAGGTACCCGCCAGACCGCCCTCGGCCGGTTTGTTCAGCCCATATCGGTATCTCAGCCGCAACGACGGGCACTCGGGCGGCGTCCCGCCCGCCCTGGGCAGCGGCCCTCGGTAAGCTCGGCAGTCGTGACCGCCGATCGAACAGCGGACCGAGCCGAACTGCTGACCATGATCAAGCGGCTCGCAGTCGTCCACGGCGAAGTGACCCTCTCGTCGGGACAGCGCGCCGATTGGTACATCGACCTCCGCCGCGTCCTGCTTGACGGTTCGGCGGCACCGATCGCCGGGCGGGTCATGCTGGATACGACCGCGGGTCTGCGCTACGACGCCGTCGGCGGGCTGACCCTGGGAGCCGATCCGGTCGCCACCGCTATGCTGCACGCCGCGGCCGCGCAGGGCCGGAAACTGGACGCGTTCGTCGTCCGCAAGACCGAGAAGACGCACGGGCTGCAGCGCCGGGTCGAGGGTCCGGGCGTCGCGGGCCGACGTGTACTGGCGGTCGAGGACACGTCCACGACCGGCAGCTCCGTGCTGACCGCCGTCGACGCGCTGCAGGCGGCCGGTGCCGAGGTCGTGGGCGTGGCCGTCGTGGTCGAGCGCGGCGCCCGGCCGCGGATCATCGAGCGGGGACTGCCGTACCTGGCGGCATACGAGCTCAGCGACCTCGGGCTGGTCTAGCGGCGGCGCGCCGCGGATCAGGCGTGCGACAGGGCGCGGAGCGCCAGGATTCCGACGATCAGCAATATCGCGACCAGCACGGACACGAGCACAACACCGGTATATCGACGCCCCCCGGCAGGGTCCGCATCATGGCGTCCCATGGTCGAAGCGTAGCCCCGCATGGCTCCGTAGCCTGGTAAAGCGGCCAAGTCGGCGCCAGAGTTGGGTCGGCACCATCACTCGGCGATACTGGCAGTGAGTCACGCCAGGAGAGGACCGCCTGCCATGCCGATAGCGACGCCAGAGGTCTACGCCGCCATGCTCGACCGGGCGAAGGAGCGCGGTTTCGCCTACCCCGCGATCAACGTCACCTCGAGCCAGACGCTCAACGCGGCCCTGCGCGGCTTCGCCGAGGCGGGCAGCGACGGCATTATTCAGGTGTCCACCGGAGGCGCCGAGTACCTGTCCGGCCAGGCCGTCAAGGACATGGTCACCGGTGCCGTGGCGCTGGCCGACTTCGCCCACATCGTGGCCGCGAAGTACCCCGTCAACGTCGCGCTGCACACCGATCACTGTCCGAAGGACAAGCTGGACGGCTATATGCGGCCGCTGGTCGAGATCTCTGCCGAGCGTGTGGCCCGCGGCGAGCACCCGCTGTTCCAGTCGCACATGTGGGACGGTTCGGCGGTGCCGCTCGCCGAGAACCTGAAGATCGCGTCTGAGCTGCTTGACCGGTGCGCGGCGGCGCACGTGGTGATGGAGCTGGAGATCGGCGTCGTCGGCGGCGAGGAAGACGGCATGGTCGGCGAGATCAACGAGAAGCTGTACAGCACGCCCGAGGACGCGCTGGCGACGGCAGAGGCGCTCGGCCTCGGTGAGCGCGGTCGCTACATCCTGGCCGCCACCTTCGGCAACGTGCACGGCGTCTACGCACCGGGGCACGTCAAGCTGCGGCCGTCGATCCTCAGGGACATCCAGGATGCGGTGGGCGCGAAGTACGGCAAGGACAAGCCGTTCGACCTGGTCTTCCACGGCGGATCGGGGTCAGACCTGGCCGACATCCGCGAGGCCATCAGCTACGGCGTCGTCAAGATGAACGTCGACACCGACACGCAGTACGCGTTCACCCGGCCCGTCGCCGGCCACATGTTCACCAACTACGACGGCGTGCTCAAGGTCGACGGCGCGGTCGGCAACAAGAAGGCGTACGACCCGCGCAGCTGGGGTAAAGCGGCCGAGGAGTCCATGACCGCGCGGATCGTGCGCGCGTGCGAAGACCTGCTCGCAGCCGGCCACCACGGCTGAGAACACGAGTTGCCGGTGCGCGAGAACCTGCTCGGCGGGCCCCCGGCCACCTATCTGCCGCCCGACGAGGACGCCCGCGCGGCGCTGGCCGAGGCGAGCGACCCGGCCGAGGCGGCCGGGCGGTTCCCTCGCTACTGCGCCGCGTGGGCGGCGCTGGCCGAGCGTGCCCTCGCCGCCGGGGAGCCCGTGACCGGGTACGCGTTCGCCAGGACCGGGTACCACCGCGGCCTGGACCAGCTACGCCGGGCCGGCTGGCGCGGGCAGGGCCCGGTGCCGTGGGAGCACGAGCCGAACCAGGGGTTCCTGCGAGCCCTGCATATGCTCGCGGTCGCGGCGGCGGCCATCGGTGAGGACGACGAGGCGGTCCGCTGTCGCGAGTTCCTCGCCGACGCCAGCCCGGGCGCCGTCGCCGCGCTGCGGTCCTGACCGGCAGCAGCGGGCTCCGGTAGCATCTGAGTGCAAGAGCCCCTGTGCCGCGCTTGCAGTAACTCGCAATGACGCAGGCCCCGGGGCTTTCGTCCGGTTACCGGAGGACTGTGACATGCCCGCGATCGTGATCGTCGGCGCCCAGTGGGGTGACGAAGGCAAGGGCAAGGCCACTGACCTGCTCGGGGACCGCGTTGACTATGTCGTGCGTTATCAGGGTGGCAACAACGCCGGCCACACGGTCGTGATCGGTGACGAGAGCTACGCCCTGCACCTGCTGCCGTCCGGCGTGCTGTCTGATCACGCCACCGCGGTCATCGGCAACGGCGTCGTGATCAACCCGGATGTGCTGCTGGCGGAGATCGACGGGCTTGCAGCCAGGGGCGCGTGGCGGGACAAGCTGCTGATCTCCGCCGACGCGCACCTGATCATGCCGCACCACGTGGCCCTGGATAAGGTCACCGAGCGCTACCTGGGCAACGCGCGGATCGGCACGACCGGCCGCGGCATCGGCCCGGCCTACGGCGACAAGGTCGCCCGGGTCGGCATCCGGATGCAGGACCTGTTCGACCCCGGCATCCTGCGGCAGAAGCTCGAGCTGGTGCTGCGCGAGAAGAACCAGGTCCTGACCAAGGTCTACAACCGGCGCGGCATCGACGCGGACCGGGTGGCCGAGCAGTACCTGGCGTTCGCGGAGCGGCTCGGCCGCTACGTCGCCGACACCGGCCTGGTGCTCAACCAGGCCCTCGACGACGGTCGGGTGGTCCTGCTCGAGGGCGCCCAGGCGACGCTGCTCGACGTCGACCACGGCACCTACCCGTTCGTCACCTCGTCATCACCCACCGCGGGCGGCGCGTGTGCCGGCTCGGGCATCGGCCCGACTCGGATCACTCGGGTGCTGGGCATCCTCAAGGCCTATACGACCCGCGTGGGCGCCGGCCCGTTCCCCACCGAGCTGGCCGACGACCGCGGCGAGTGGCTGCGCAAGACCGGCGATGAGTACGGCACGACGACCGGTAGGCCACGCCGGACCGGCTGGCTGGACACGGTGATCGCCCGCTACGCGACCCGGGTGAACGGACTCACGGACTACTTCATCACCAAGCTCGACGTTCTGTCCGGGCTGGATAAGGTCCCGGTCTGCGTGGCCTATGACGTGGACGGCACCCGGTATGACGAGGTGCCGATGACCCAGACTGAGTTCCACCACGCGAGACCCGTGTACGAGTACCTGGATGGCTGGTGGGAGGACATTTCGGCCGCGCGCGAGCTCGCCGACCTGCCGAAGAATGCCCAGCGCTACGCGCGAGCCGTCGAGGACCTGATCGGCGCGCCGGTCTGTGCGATCGGCGTCGGCCCGCGCCGAGATCAGACCGTGCAGCTGCGCGACGTGCTGTGACCTGTCCGCGATCCGATCTGGTGACGCCCGGTGACCGGGTGACGCACCGGTAGGCTTGCACGCCGTGCGCGTTCTGGTCCTTGGCTCGGGCGGCCGCGAGCACGCCCTGGTCAGATCGCTGGCCCAGGGCGGCGACGTCACCCAGCTGCACGCGGCTCCCGGCAATCCCGGCATCGGCGAGCTCGCCGACCTGCATGATCTCGGGGCCACCGACGCTGCGGCGGTGACCGCGCTCGCCCGGAAGGTCGCCGCCGACCTCGTGGTGATCGGCCCGGAGGCGCCGCTGGTGGCGGGCGTGGCCGACGCGCTCAGGGACTCCGGCGTGACCTGCTTCGGGCCAAGCCAGCGCGCCGCGATGATCGAGGGCTCGAAGTCGTTCGCCAAGCAGGTGATGACGGCGGCCGGGGTTCCCACCGCGGCTGCGCTGACCTGCCGGACCGAGCCGGAGGCGGCCGCGGCGCTGGCCCGGTTCGGGTCCCCCTACGTGGTAAAGGCCGACGGGCTCGCGGCCGGCAAGGGCGTCGTCGTGACCACCGACCGGGCCGAGGCGCTGCGGCACGCCCGGGCCTGCGGCACCGTCGTCATCGAGGAGTTCCTGGACGGTCCCGAGGTGTCGGTCTTTGCGCTCGCGGATGGCACCACCGCGACCACGCTGCTGCCGGCCCAGGACTACAAGCGGGCCGGGGACGGCGACACCGGCCCGAACACCGGCGGCATGGGCGCCTACGCGCCGCTGCCGTGGGCACCCGCGGACCTTGCCGACCAGACCCTCGCCGAGGTCGTGCTGCCCACCCTGGCCGAGCTGGCCAGGATCGGCACGCCATACAGCGGGCTGCTGTACGCCGGTCTGTGCCTGACCTCCCGCGGCCTGCGGGTGGTCGAGTTCAACGCCCGGTTCGGCGACCCGGAGACTCAGGTCGTGCTCGACCGGCTCGGCACTCCGCTGGCCGGCCTGCTGACCGCGTGCGCCACCGGCGATCTGGCGTCGGCTCCGCCACCGCGCTGGCTGCCCGGTGCGGCCGTCACGGTGGTGATCGCCGCCGAGGGCTACCCCGCCGACCCGGTCCGGGGCGCTGCGATCGACGGCCTGCCCGAAGCCGAGCGGGTTCCCGGCGCCTATGTGCTGCAGGCCGGGACGGCGCGCGCGGGGCCGGAGCTCATCGCGGCCGGCGGCCGGGTCCTCAACGTCGTCGGCGCCGGTGATGACCTGGCGGCTGCCAGGGCACGGGCTTACGAGGCGGCCGCGCTGATCACGATGCGCGGCGGCTGGTATCGCACGGACATCGCCGCCGATCCCGCGCCCGGCACAGGTCCGGGGGCATGACGACGGCCGCGACCCCGCCGAGCGGCCGGGCCGACCCGGGTGCGGCAGGATAGAGGGGTGATAGACCGCTACACCCTGCCAGAGATGGGTCACGTCTGGAGCGAGGCACACAAGTACGAGCTGTGGTGCCACGTCGAGACCGCGGTGCTGATCGCGCAGGCAAAGGCGGGCACGGTACCGGCCGAGGCGGTCGGCCCCGTGGCGGCGGCCGCGCCGCCGACGGCCGAGGACGTCGCGGCCCTGGAGGCGGTCACCGGCCATGACGTCATCGCGTTCCTGTCCGCCTGGGCCAACAACACCACGCCCCGCGAGGCGGCCGCCTACGTCCACTACGGAATGACCTCGTCGGATCTGGTCGACACGGGCCTCGGGCTCCAGCTCACCGAGTCGACGGATCTGCTGACCGCCCGCTGCGAGCAGCTGCTCCAGGTACTGCGCGAGCACGCACTGGCGCATCGGGCCACGCTGCGGGTTGGCCGGACGCACGGCATCCACGCCGAGCCCGACCTGTGGGGGCACCGGGTCGCGGACTTCGCCTTCGCCGTGCACCGGTGCCGCGACCGGCTGCTCCGGACGAGGCAGGCCGTGGCGGTGGGCAAACTATCTGGTGCGGTCGGCAGCTACTCCAACATCGACCCGGCCATCGAGGCGGACGTGCTCGGCGAGCTGGGGCTGCGGCCCGCCGACGCGGCCACCCAGGTCGTGATGCGGGACGGAATCGCCGCGTGGGTTGCCGTGCTCGCGCTCATCGCCAGCGTCTGCGACGCCATCGCGCTCGAGGTCAGGCATGGCCAGCGAACGGAGGTGAGCGAGCTCGCCGAGCCGTTCGCCGCTGGCCAGAAAGGCTCGTCGGCGATGCCGCACAAGCGGAATCCGGTCCGGGCCGAGCGGGTCTGCGGCCTGGCGCGGATCGTGCGGGCTCAGGTCGTGCCCGTCATGGAAGGCATCGCGCTCTGGCACGAGCGGGACATCTCGCACTCCTCGACCGAACGCGTCGCCCTGGCCGACGCCGCCATCGCCACCGACTACCTGCTGGCGGAGACGACCTGGATCATGGCGGGCCTCACCGTCGACCCGGCCCGCATGCTGGCAAACCTCGAGTCAAGCCGCGGTCTCATCTACACCTCGGCCGTGCTGCTCGAGCTGGTGTCAGCGGGGATGTCCAGAGAGGACGCGTACTCGCTGGTCCAGGCCGCGGCGATGGCTACCTGGCAATCGGGCGTGCCGTTCCGGGAGGCGCTGCGCGCGCAGGCGGACAGCCGCGACGTCAAGCTCGATGAGGCTCGGCTGGATGAGATCTGCACGCCGGAACACTACGTCCGTCGCCTCGGCGTCGTCTTCGACCGGCTGGAAGCGCTGGTATGACGCCCGGACTTCGGCACATTTACGCTGGCAAAGTCCGGGAGCTCTATCTGACCGCCGACGGGATATTGCTGCTCGTCGCGACCGACCGGATCTCGGCGTTTGACTACGTGCTGGCGACGCCGATCCCCGAGAAAGGCAAAATTCTTACCCAGCTTTCGCTGTGGTGGTTTAGCCGACTGGCGGACATCATTCCGAACCATCTGCTCGACGTGCCCGTGCCGGCCGAGTTCGCCGGCCGGGCGATGGCCTGCCGGCCGCTGACGATGGTTCCGGTGGAGTGCGTGGCGCGCGGCTACCTGGCCGGCACCGGTCTCGCCGACTATCGCCGCGACGGCATCGTGGCAGGCGTCGAGCTGCCGCCGGGACTCACCGATGGCTCCCGACTGCCCCAGCCGATCTTCGATCCCGACACGAAGGCTCCGAGGGGCGAGCACGACCAGAACCTCACGAAGGCCGAGCTGGCCGCGCTTGTCGGCGACGAGACCGCGGCCGAGCTGGCCAGGATCACCCTCGCCGTGTACCAGCGGGGCGCCGCCCTTGCGGCCGAGCGGGGGATCATCGTCGCGGACACGAAGATCGAGCTCGGCTTCGACGACACCGGGACGCTGCGGCTGGCCGACGAAGTGCTCACCCCGGACTCGTCTCGGTTCTGGCCGGCCGACTCCTGGCAGCCCGGCCGCAGCCAGGTGTCCTTCGACAAGCAGTTCGTCCGGGACTGGCTCACCTCGCCCGCGGCGGGCTGGGATCCGCACGGCGGCCAGCCGCCGCCAGCACTTCCGGACGAAATAGTCGACCAAACCCGGCAGACGTACGTCGCGGCGTACGAGCGTATCACCGGGCTCCGGTGGACCTGATATCGGCAGCCCCCTTTAGTCACATTACGAGCGCCCTCAGTTACGTTACGTAACACTGCCGTCATGGTCTGGGGGGCGCGATAGCGGTGGAATACTGGTCGTCACCACAACCGGGCAACTCCGATGATGATTGCCGGCCTCCTGCGTGGGCAGGGGACCATGAGCATCGGGGAAGCCGCGCGACGCAGCTAGCCGACGGGAGTTCCATCCAGATGGCCACGAGCGGTCTAGATTCCCGCTATATCGTCCGGGGCGGCAATCCGCTTCAGGGCACCGTCTTCGTGCAGGGCGCCAAGAACGCCGCGCTGAAGATGATCGCAGCCTCGCTGCTGGCGGAGAAGGGCCGCACGGTCCTGCGCAACGTCCCGGTGATCGAAGACGTCCGGCGCGCCGTGGAACTCGCCCAGGCGGTCGGGGCCGTGGTCAAGTTTCACGAGCCCGAGCGAACCCTTGTCGTGGACGCTTCCGACCTGACGAGCTCGGTGCTCCCGGCGGAGATCGCCCACCGGTTCCGTGGCTCTGTGCTCTTCGTGCCAGCCCTGCTGCACCGGCTCGGCGAGGCCACCATCGAGGGCATCGGCGGCTGTAACCTCGGCACCCGCAGCCTGGACTTCCACTACCGCGGCTTCGCCCGGCTCGGCGCGATCGTCGAGGAGAGCGACACCGTCATCCGCATCAAGGCCGACCGGCTCCGCGGCGCGCACCTGTACCTGGACACCCCGTCGCACACGGGCACGGAGAACCTGATCATGGCGGCGTCGCTGGCGCCGGGCACGACGATCATCGACAACACCGCGCTCGAGCCCGAGGTGCTCGACGTGATCGCCTTCCTCACCAAGATGGGGGCCAGGATCACCGGCGGCGGCACCGGCTTCGTGACCGTCGAGGGCGTCGAGGAGCTGACGGCCGTCGAGTACACGGTTATGGCCGACCGGATCGACGCGGGCGTCTTCGCGGTGGCCGCGGCCATCACCGGCGGTGAGATCAGCCTGGTGGGCGCGTCGCTGGAGCACTTTGGCGTCGCGCGCTGGAAGCTGGAGCAGATGGGCGTCGACTTCGCCACCCATGGCGCCATTCTCCAGGTCTGCCGGGACCGCCAGCTTCGTCCCATCAACGTGATCACCGACACCTACCCGGGCTTCGCCACCGACCTGCAGTCGCC
>JASHPF010000269.1 GCA_030038295.1 Streptosporangiaceae bacterium | reverse complement strand
ATCGGCGCGGTGCTCGACCGCAACGGGCTGCGGCCGGGCCGCTACTGGGTGACCGACACCGGGCTGGTGGTGCTGGCCAGCGAGGTTGGCGTGCTCGACCTCCCCGCCGACCGCGTCGTGCGGAAGGGCCGCCTGCAGCCAGGCCGCATCTTCCTCGCCGACACCGCCGCCGGGCGGATCATCGAGGACGAGGAGGTCAAGGCCGCGCTGGCGGCCGAGGAGCCGTACCCGGAGTGGCTGCACGCCGGCATGATCCACCTGCGAACGCTGCCCGAGCGGGCAAGGGAGCTGCCCGACAGCCGCGTGCTCCTGGTCCAGCAGCAGCTCTTCGGCTACACCGAGGAAGACCTGCGGGTGCTGCTCGCGCCCATGGCCCGCACCGGCGCCGAGCCACTCGGCTCCATGGGCACGGACACCCCGCTGGCGGTGCTGTCCGACCGGTCACGGCTGCTGTACGACTACTTCACCCAGCTGTTCGCCCAGGTCACCAACCCACCGCTGGACGCCATCCGGGAGGAGCTGGTGACGGCGCTCGGCAGCTCCGCCGGACCCGAGCACAATCTGCTCGACCCTGGGCCCGCCTCATGCCGCCAGGTCGTGCTGCCCTACCCGGTGATCGACGACTACGACCTGGCCAAGATCGTGCACATCAACGACGACGGGGACCTGCCCGGGCTCGCCGCGCACGTGGTGGACGGTCGGTACGACGTGGCGGGCGGCGGGTCGGCCCTGGCGGCCAGGCTCGACGGTATCCGGGCGGAGGTGTCGGCCGCGATCGCGGCCGGCGCCCGGATGATCGTGCTGTCCGACCGCGGTGCCGCGGCGGGCGGCGGCGAGCAGGGGAGCCATCCGCTGGCCGCCGAGCTCGCCGACGAGCGACTCGGGCCGATCCCGTCGCTGCTGCTGACCGGCGCCGTGCATCATCACCTCATCGCCGAGCAGACCAGGACCAGGGTGGGACTGATCGTCGAGACGGGAGACGCCCGCGAGTGCCACCACATCGCGCTGCTACTCGGCTACGGGGCCGCGGCGGTGTGTCCCTACCTGGCGATCGAGACGGTCGAGGAGATGGTGAGGCGCGGCACGCTGCGCGAGGTCACCGAGCGGCAGGCGGGCGCCAACCTGATCAAGGCGCTGGGCAAGGGCGTGCTGAAGATTATGTCCAAGATGGGCGTGTCCACGGTGGCGTCCTACACCGGCGCGCAGCTCTTCGAGGCGGTCGGGCTCGGCCCCGAGGTAATCGACTCCTGCTTCGTCGGCACCTCCTCGCCGCTCGGCGGCATCGGCTTCGCCGAGATCGCCGCGGAGGTCGCCGGGCGGCACGCCATCGCCTACCCGCCCCGCGGCGGCCGGCCGCACCGGCGGCTGGAGATCGGCGGGGAGT
Source organism: Streptosporangiaceae bacterium (assembly GCA_030038295.1). GTDB lineage: Bacteria > Actinomycetota > Actinomycetes > Streptosporangiales > Streptosporangiaceae > JAJYUU01. The sequence continues at coordinate 7,836 of JASHPF010000269.1, read as the reverse complement.
ACCAGTGGCGCCGGGAAGGCGAGCCGCACCTGTTCAGCCCCGAGGCGGTCTTCAAGCTGCAGCACGCGACGCGCAGCGGGCAGGACCGCGTGTTCCGGGAGTACACCAGGCTGGTTGACGACCAGGCGGCGCGGCTGATGACGCTGCGCGGCCTGCTGCGCATCCGCGGCATCGATGATTCGCCGCCCGGCACCTCGGCGGACGCCGGGTCGGCCCGCGAGCCGATCAGCATTGATGAGGTCGAGCCGGTCGCCAGCATCGTGCGGCGGTTCGCTACCGGCGCCATGTCGTACGGGTCGATCTCGGCCGAGGCACACGAGACCATCGCGATCGCGATGAACCGGATCGGCGGCCGGTCCAACACCGGCGAGGGCGGCGAGGACGCGCGCCGGTACGCGCCCGACCCGAACGGTGACCTGCGCCGCTCGGCTGTCAAGCAGGTCGCCAGCGGCCGGTTCGGGGTCACCAGCGAGTACCTGGTGAATGCCGACGACCTGCAGATCAAGATGGCGCAGGGGGCCAAGCCGGGCGAGGGCGGCCAGCTGCCCGGCAACAAGGTGTACCCGTGGATCGCGGCCACCAGGCATTCGACGCCGGGCGTGGGGCTGATCTCGCCGCCGCCGCACCACGACATTTATTCGATCGAAGATCTCGCTCAGCTCATCCACGACCTGAAGAACGCCAACCCGCTCGCCCGGGTACACGTGAAGCTCGTCGCGGAGATGGGCGTCGGCACGGTCGCGGCCGGGGTGTCCAAGGCACACGCCGATGTGGTCCTGATCTCGGGACACGACGGCGGCACCGGAGCCTCCCCGCTGACCAGCATCAAGCACGCGGGTGCCCCGTGGGAGATCGGGCTGGCCGAGACTCAGCAGACGCTGCTCCGCAATGGCCTGCGAGACCGGATCGTGGTGCAGGTCGACGGCCAGCTGAAGACCGGGCGGGACGTGATCATCGCGGCGCTGCTCGGCGCGGAGGAGTTCGGCTTCGCCACCGCGCCGCTGGTCGTCGCGGGGTGCGTGCTGATGCGGGTCTGCCACCTGGACACCTGCCCGGTGGGCGTGGCCACCCAGAATCCTGAGCTCCGGCGCAGGTTCACCGGCAAGCCCGAGTTCATCGTCAACTTCTTCGAGTTTCTTGCGCACGAGGTGCGCGAGTACCTCGCCGCGCTGGGCTTCCGCACCCTGGCGGACGCGGTCGGGCACGCCGAGCTGCTGGATCCGACGGTAGCGATCAGGCACTGGAAGGCGGCGGGGCTCGACCTGAGCCCGGTCCTGCACGTCCCCGAGCTGCCGCCGGGCGCTGCGCGGCGTTGCGTCCAGGGACAGGACCACGGGCTGGAGAAGGCGCTGGACAACACCCTGATCCTGCTCGCCGAGGGCGCCCTGGCCGACGGCACCCCGGTCCGGCTCGAGCTGCCCGTTCGCAACGTGAACCGGACCGTCGGCACGATGCTCGGCAGCGAGCTGACCAGGCGATGGGGCGGCGCCGGGCTGCCGGACGACGCCATCGAGGTGCTGCTGACCGGCTCGGCGGGGCAGTCGCTCGGCGCGTTCCTGCCCAGGGGGATCACGCTGCGGCTCCGTGGCGACGCCAACGACTACCTCGGCAAGGGGCTGTCGGGCGGGCGGATCATCGCGGCGCCGGAACCCGGCGCGCCGTTCGCGGCGGAGCACAACGTGATCGCCGGGAACGTCATCGGGTACGGCGCGACGAGCGGTGAGATGCTGCTGCGCGGCGTCGTCGGAGAACGGTTCTGCGTGCGCAACTCCGGGGTGACGGCGGTCGCCGAGGGTACCGGTGACCACGGCTGCGAGTACATGACCGGCGGGCGGGTCGTGGTGCTCGGACCCGTCGGCCGCAACTTCGCGGCCGGCATGTCCGGCGGCATCGCCTACCTGCTCGATCCTGACCCGCGGAACGTCAACACCGAGATGGCCGATCTCGAGCCGGTCACCCCTGCGGACGCGGACTTCCTGCGCGACCTGATCGGCCGGCACCTGGCCGAGACCGGGTCGGCCGTCGCGGCGCGCCTGCTGACCGACTGGGAAGCAGCGCTGTCCAGGTTCGCCCGGGTGATGCCGCGCGACTACAAGCGCGTGCTCGATGCGGCCCGCCGGGCCGAGCAGGACGGCGTGGACGTGGGCGCGGCCGTGATGGCCGCGGCGGGCGGCTGAGGGTCCGGACGTGGCTGACCCGAAGGGCTTCCTGACCACACCCCGGCAGACACCGGCCCGCCGCCCCGTCGACGTGCGCATCACCGACTGGCGCGAGGTGTACACCGAGTTCGGCGCCGACCGGCTTGAGCGACAGGCGGGCCGGTGCATGGACTGTGGCATCCCGTTCTGCCACACCGGCTGCCCGCTCGGCAACCTCATCCCGGAGTGGAACGACCTGGTCTACACCGGGGACTGGCGGGCCGCGGCCGAACGACTGCACGCCACGAACAATTTCCCCGAGTTCACCGGGCGGCTCTGTCCCGCGCCGTGCGAGTCGGCGTGCGTGCTCGGCATCAGCTCGGATCCGGTGGCGATCAAGCAGGTCGAGGTGGAGATCATCAACCGCGCGTGGGCCGAGGGCTGGGTGCCGCCCCGCCGGCCCGCGCCCGCCGCGCTCGCGGCAGGCCAGAAGGTGGCCGTGATCGGCTCGGGACCGGCCGGGCTCGCCGCGGCGCAGCAGCTGACCAGGGCTGGTCACGCGGTGACGGTGTTCGAGCGGGCGGATGCGCCCGGCGGTCTGCTGCGATACGGGATCCCCGAGTTCAAGATGGAGAAGCGGCACCTGGACCGGCGGCTGATCCAGATGCTGGCCGAGGGGACCGAGTTCCGGTGCGGGCTGACGGCGGGGGTCGACGTGTCGGCGGCGCAGCTGCGGGCCGAGTACGCGGCCGTCGTCCTGGCGTGCGGCGCGACCGTGGCGCGCGGTCTGCCGGTGCCGGGCGCCGAACTCGCCGGGATCCACCAGGCGATGGAATACCTGCCGCTGGCCAACCGCGCGGTGGCCGCGGGCGACACCGAGCCGGCGATCTCCGCCAGGGGGCGGCACGTGGTCATCATCGGCGGCGGTGACACCGGGGCCGACTGCCTCGGCACCGCCATCCGGCAGGGCGCGGCGTCCGTCACCCAGCTCGAAATCCTGCCGAGGCCGCCGGACCACCGCCCGGCTGACGAGCCGTGGCCCACCCACCCAGCGATCTTCCGGATCTCCAGCGCGCACGAAGAGGGGGGCGACCGGGTCTACGCGGCCTCGACGCAGCGCTTCCTCGCCGACGACACCGGCCGGGTCAGCGGCCTGGTCGTGGCGGCGGTAACGCCGTCGCCGAGCGGTTTTGTGCCGGTGCCGGGGAGCGAGCGAGAACTAGCCGGCGACCTGGTGCTGCTCGCGATGGGATTCACCGGCGCCGAGCGCCCTGGCCTGCTGACCGACCTCGGCGTGCAGTTCGACGGCCGGGGCAACGTCGCACGGAATGCCCGCTTCCACACGTCGGTACCGGGTGTGTTCGTCGCGGGGGACGCCGGGCGCGGTCAGTCGCTGATCGTGTGGGCCATCGCGGAGGGACGGTCGGCCGCGGCTGCCGTCGACGAGTACCTCTGCGGTGACACCTCGCTGCCCGCCCCCATCGGACCGGCCGCGGCGCCGCTGCGCTAGCCCCGACCTGCATACACTCGCCCAGGCGGGCGCTATTAGCTGGTCAAACGTGGTCCGGTGGCGCACTCCTGCGGGTAACGTCCAAGCATGGCGGTGGCTTACCTACCGAGCCCGGCCAGCGGGGTCTGGCACCTGGGCCTGATCCCGGTGCGGGCCTACGCGCTCTGCGTCCTCGCCGCGGTGGTGGTGGGCCTGTGGCTGACGGACCGGCGGTACCGGCGGGCAGGCGGCCGGCCGGACGTCATCCTGGACCTCGCCACCGTCGCCGTCCCGGTCGGTCTGATCGGCGCCCGCACCTACAGCGTGCTGACCGACTTCCACCGCTACTTCGGCCCCGGCCGGGACTGGACGGACGTGCTGCGGGTCTGGGATGGCGGTATGGGGGTAGCAGCCGCCGTGGCGGCCGGAGCGCTCGCGGCGTGGGCCTACTGCCGCCACACTGGGGTCGAGATAGGGCCGGTCGCGCTGGCCGCGGCCCCGGCGCTCGCGGTCGCCCAGGCGATCTCGGTCTGGGGCAACTGGTTCAGCCAGGAGCTGTACGGCGCGCCGTCCGGGCTGCCGTGGGCCGTGGTCATCGCGCCGCAGCACCGCGCCGTCGGCTTTCAGGCGGCGGCGACGTTCCAGCCACTGTTCCTCTACGAGTCGGTACTCGACCTGCTGGTGGCCGTCTGCGTCGCGGTCGCCATCCGGCGATACGCGCTCGCGGGAGACCGGGCGTTCGCGCTCTACGCGGCGCTGTGGACGGCGGTCGGTGCCACGATCCAGGCGCTGCGGATCGACTACTCCCCGCACATGCTCGGCATGCGCACCAACCTGCTGGCCATGCTGGTCGTGTTCGCGGCGGCGTGCGGCTACCTGGTCGTCACCCGCCGTCGGCGGCGGTTCTGGCGGGCCGCGCCGCGGGTGGCGGCGTCGGCTGGTTCGCCGGCCGGGTCACGGGTATTGCGGCCCCGGTCAAGCCGCGCGACCGCGGCCGAGCTCGCGCCAGAAGGGATCTGGGGAGCCGCGCCACCCGCGGCCCGGCACCGCGTCCTCCTCGAGCCAGAGGAACCGCAGCCGGACGCCGGCCCGCAGGCGCAGGGCTGACCAGGGCCACAGTTCAGGCAAGTCAACGGTCTGGTAACCATTTAGGGCGAATTCTTCCGGCCTGCACGCGCCGCTGCGTACTGTTCAGGTGGACCACGCGACGATGAGGTGGCCCACGCGGCGACGTTCGAAAAGAGGGCCGGGGGCAGGCGTGCTCGGATCGTTCACCGTACGCCGGACGCGGTCATCCTGGCTCCTCGTCGGTTGCCTCACCGCGACGGTGCTCGTCACGTCCGCCCTGGTCTCGGCGCTGGTGACGTTCTACCTCACGGCGCTGCCCGGCGCGGTCAGCAGCGAGCTCGCGCAGTCCGGCGCGGCGATGTCGATAGCGATCTCGGGTGAGCTGACCGGCACGCCCGCCGCGCAGGAGGCGGGCATCGCGGCCCGGATGACCAGGGCGCTCGGTCACGTCCCGTACCGGATGTACGCGGCGACCTGGTCAGATGCGCTTGCCGTGCCCGGTCCGACGCGGGCCGGGCAGGTACAAGTCATGCAGGCCGCCGCCGTTGCCGGCCTCACCGCCAGCGCCGCGCTGACCAGCGGAAGCTGGCCGACGGCGCCGCGGCCCGGCCGGCCCGTCCCGGTGGCGCTGCCCGCGACCGCGGCCGCCGACCTCGGGCTGCGCGTCGGCTCGGTGTTCTCACTGCACGACCTCACCACGGGCGGTCAGGCGACCCTCGAGGTGAGCGGCGTGTACCGGGCGAAGCGACCGACCGCGGCGTACTGGCAGGTCGATCTCATCAGCCCGGCCGGCGTCACGGTCGGCGGCGGCTTCGTCAGCTACGGTCCGGCCGTCGTGAACCCAGCCGCGTTCGAGCGGTCGGGTGCGCACGGCCCGCTCATCGAACCGAGCCAGGCGTCGTTCGTGGTGCTGCCGCGGGTCACCAGCATCACGCCGGCCGAGCTGACGCCGCTCGCTGCGCGCGTCACGGCGGCCACCAACGCGATCAACGGCGCAGGCCAGCTGACCGCCACGACCGGCATGCCGCAGACGCTGGCCAACACCGCGGCCGGCCAAGCGGCGGCCCGTACGCTCGTGGTGATCAGCGGGCTGCTGCTCCTGCTGCTGACCACCGCCGCGCTCGCGCTGGCCAGCAGGCTGCTGGCGAGCAACCGAGAGTGGGAGACCGCCCTGCTCGCGGCGCGTGGCGCCGCCCGCCGCCAGCTGATCGCGCCCAGCCTGGCCGAGGCCGTGGTGGCGGTCGCGGTGAGCGCGGCCGCGGGCCTGGTCGCGGGTGGCTGGCTGGCTGCCGCGCTGCTTGACCGCCTCACCGGGGAGGCGTCGCGGGTGGCCGCGCCCGGCGTCACGGTCTGGGCGACGGGCGCCGCCCTCGTCGTGTTGTGCGTGGGCATCGTGATCTGGCCGGCCGCGCGGCCGTCGCGGCCGTCGGACGTGCGCATCCGGCGCGGTCGGTCGGCGCCGCTGGCGACGGCTATCTCGGCCGGCGCTGACATCGCGGTGGTCGTGCTCGCCGTTTTGGCCGTCAGGGAGCTGCGCAGCTACTCGGTCGCGGCGCAGGTCGCGACCGGATCCGGTATCGATCCGGTGATCGCCGTCGCGCCGATGCTGGCGCTGGCCGGCCTCGCGATCGTGCCCCTGCGGCTGCTGCCATTCGCGGCCAGGGGCCTGGAACGGCTCACCGCGCGCGGCAGGCGGCTCGGCTCGGCGATGGCGAACTGGGAGATCAGCCGCCGCCCGCTGCGCCAGAGCGGGCCGGCGCTGCTGGTGATCCTCACGGTCGGCGCGAGCACCATGGCGCTCGCGCAGTATCAGAGCTGGCGAGGATCGGTGCGCGACGAGGCTGCGTTCGCGGCCGGCGCGCAGGTGCGCGTCGAGCCGGTACAGCCGGAGGCGCTTGCCGACGTCAGCCGGATCACCCGGCTGCCCGGCGTGACGGCCGCGATGCCTGTCAGCGAGGTGCCCCTGGTCGGTGCGGGACAACTGCTCGTGCTCGACGCGGCGCTCGCGGCCCGGACCGTCACGCTCCGGCCGGATCTGTCCAGTCGGCCGGCGGCGCAGCTGTTCCGCAGCATCACCCCCCGAGAGCAGCCCGGCATCGTCCTGCCGGGCCGCCCGCTCCGGCTCGAGATCACCGCGAGCATGACCGGGCCGCCGGGCCCGGCTGCGCTCGGACCGGTGACGGCGACGCTGATCCTGCAGGACGCCGACGGCGTCGGCTACTCGGTCTTCACTAGCGCCATGCCCGCCGACGGCCGGCCGCATGAGCTCGTCGCGGTGCTGGGCGCGGCCGCCGGCGCGGCCTATCCGCTCCGCCTGCTCGGGGTCTCGGTCAGCTACCAGATGCCGCCGTATCCGCTGACTCCGCAGGCGCAGTTCGCGGACCAGTCCGCGGTGCTGCGGCTCGACGGCTTTGCCGCCAGCCCGGCCGCAACCGGGCCATTCGGGTCCCCATTCGCGCCGGGTTCGGCCCTCGGGGCCTGGCCGCCGGAGACCGGCGATGCCGGGCTGGCCGGGGAGATCGCGCTCCTCGGCGGCGACACCGACGGAGCGGTTGCGCCCGGCATCTCCGCGTCGGCTCGGTCGGGCGGCGCGGAGGTGGTCAGCTTCAATCCGGGCCACGGCCCGCTCATCCCGGCGTCGCCGCTCGGTTTCGGGGCGGCGGGTACCTCCTCGACGCCGTCACCTGGCCAGGCCGACGTGGATATCGACATCCCACCGCAGCCGCCGGTGCCCGCTATCGCCACAGCCGGGTACGCCGCCGCCAACGGGATACAGACCGGCGCGCTCTTCTCCGTCACGGTCGCCGGCCAGCAGGTCTTCTTCCGGCTGGTGGCGACGGTGACAGCGTTCCCTGACGACGGCGCGATCGTGACTGACCAGACGGCGGTGCAGGACGCGCTGGCCAGCAAGGGCCTCGGCGGCACGCTCCCGGTGACGGGGTGGTGGCTGGCGACGGTGCACGGCGCCGTACCGCCCGGCCTGCCGGCCGGGGCGACGGTGACCGATGCGGCAGCGCTCGAACAGCGGCTCGCTCACGACCCGCTGTCGGCCGCGCCGGTGCAGGCCGCCGCGGCGGTGGCGGCTGCCGCGGCGCTGCTCGCCGCGCTGGGATTCTGCGTGAGCGTGGCCGCGAGCGCCAG
>JASHPF010000268.1 GCA_030038295.1 Streptosporangiaceae bacterium | reverse complement strand
AGCCGCTGCCGGGGCAATATGTCGGTCTCGCCACTGTGTGCCTGCGTGCGCGGACGCTCGGTGCCGCCCGGGTAGCGGCTCGAGTTGCACGCCGCTGGCGCTGAACGCCAGAACTGGCAGGTATTCGGCGGGCAATGGCGACCAGCCGACGGGGGCAAAAGGGGCATAAGGGCATCATTTTTGGCTCGCGTGGTCGCCATTGGTCATTAACGGTCGCCATAAGCCCACGCAGTGGTCGCCATAGCGTCGCGCCGGGCGACGTCATCGCCCCAAGGTGCCCGCATTGTCCGTGGCCGGCGCGATCCTGGCGGGCATGAGTGACAACGAAGCCGCTGAGCCGCGGGTCAGGCTGATCTCCGCGGCGAGCTTCAGGGCAACCGGCCAGTCCGCCGGGCAGGTCCGGACCCTGGTGCGCCACGGCGCGATCGTCCCTGTCGGTCGCGGTCGTTATGTTTCCCGAGCCGTCAGCAGGCAGTTCGCGACGGTGCCCAACAGCGACCACGTGCTTCGATCTGCAGCCGCGCTCGCTGACAACGGACCCGAGAGCGTGATCAGTCACATCTCTGCGGCCCTGATGCACGCCATCGACCTGATCGGTGACCCGCCCGCCGACGTCACCATTACCAGCCGGAACGGCGGCCGTCGCGGTCACCGCAACGGCATCCACACGTATGCCAATGCGATGCCAGACGAGCACATTGAGCTCAGATACGGCCTGCGAGTGACGACACCAGCCAGAACCGTCCTCGACCTGGCGCGCACGTCGAGCTTCGCGGCAGGCGTGGTTGCCGCCGACTCGGCGCTGCGCCAGGGGATGACGACGGTGGCGGAGTTACTGCACGTGGCAGGGCCGTACCAGCAGCGCAGAGGCGGACACCGGGCGCACAGAGTGGCGATGTTCGCTGACGGGCTCGCCGAGTCCCCGCTGGAGTCGCTCGCGCGCGTGGTCTTCGACGAGGGCGCGTTGCCGCCGCCCGAGCTCCAGGTTCGCATCGCCGGCGTCGATGACGAGTTCATCGGCCGGGTCGACTTCCTCTGGCGCAAGTACAAGCTCATCGTCGAGGTGGACGGCGCAGCGAAGTACGACCTCGATCCGCGGCGGGCGAGGGCGGAGCTGTGGCGGGACAAGGCGCTGCGCCGGGCCGGCTACGAGGTGATTCACTTCAGCTGGGCGGAGATCACCACGCAGCCGGAACAGGTAATCGCCGCCATCTTGGCGGCGCTCCGTGCTCGCGGCTTGTCCTACCCGGCGGCGTGAGGCAGCCGGTTGCGCCACTGCGGTGAAGGCCTCGCTGACCTCGGCCGGGTGAGCGGGCCGAACTCCAGCGCGATGTCCGCGATATCAAAGCCCTTCCCTCGCTTGCTGGCTCAGGCCCGTTGCTGTCCGGATCCGGTGTCCACGCGACCTCCCGCTGCAGGGCGACCGCCGGGTCCTGGCCGACCCGGCTACTGCTCGGCCAGGATCGCCTCGAGTTCGGCGAGCGGGTCGCGGACGACCGGCCCGGTCACCCGGACGACCGCGCGCCCGATGACGCCGCCGAAGGTGAACGGCGCCGCGTAGCCGTCGCCGATCGCCGGACCCCATTCGTAGCCGCAGGTAAGGCCCACGCCGGTGCCGGTGAAGCCGGACGGGGTGAAGCGCGGGATCACCCCCCGGCCGACCTCGCGCCCGTCGCAGCGCAGCACGCCGGTACCGCCGAGCCCGGAGTCCTTGGTGAACTCGTACTCGACCCGGTGCTCACCTGGTCCCAGCACCGAGTCGGCAGCGACGACGTGCCGCTCCTTGCCGTACAGGTTGTGGACGTAGCGCGGCCGGCCGTGCAGGACATGCAGCGACCAGCCGCCGAGAACAGAGCCGAGCGCCAGCAGGACGCCGTCCGGCTCGGCGCCGACCACCACATCGACCACGAGCAGGTGCGAGCGGTTCCGCACGTTGACGGCCACCGACTCGGGCACGGGCGCGCCCCCTTGGGCGTAGCGGAACTCCGACCGCGGCCGCCGGCGATCCGGCCTCGGGTGCAAAAGCGCCCAGAGCGGCCGGTTGTCGAGCGGCAGCACCTGATTGCGGTGCGCCTCCTGCCACCAGAGCTCGACCAGTTCGGCCAGCCTCGCGGGCTGCGCTGCCGCCAGGTCGCGGGTCTCCGACAGGTCCGATGCGACGTCGTAGAGCTCCCAGACGTCCTCGTCGAAGGGGGCGTTCGGATTCTGGTCGTCGTACAGCGGCCCCACGGGGTGGAAGGTGACCGCCTTCCAGCCACGGTGGTAGATCGCCCGGGAGCCGAACATCTCGAAGTACTGCGTCTCGTGCCGTTCCGCGGCGCCGCCGCCGCCCGGCGGCAGCAGGTAGCCGAAGCTGACCCCGTCCAGCGACGTCTGCGCGACACCGTTGAGAGCGGCCGGAGCGGTGACGCCGGTCAGCTCGAGCACCGTGGGAAGCACGTCGATCGCGTGCGCGAACTGGTGCCGGATGGCGCCGGGCTCGAGTGCGCCGCGCGCCTCGCCGGCCGGCCACGAGACGATGCACGGGTCCGCGACGCCGCCCTCGTGCACCTCGCGCTTCCACCGGCGGAACGGCGTGTTGCCCGCCATCGTCCAGCCCCACGGGTAGTTGTTGTGGGTGAGCGGACCGCCGATCTCGTCGATGCGGGCCGCCATCTCCTCAGGCCCGGCCGGGTCGAGGTTCTGCAGCCGCATGTCATTGATAGACCCCTCGGCGCCGCCCTCTGAGCTGGCGCCGTTGTCCGAGACCACGAACACGACGGTGTTGTCGAGCTCACCCCGGTCCCGCAAGAAGCCGAGCACGCGCCCGACCTGCTCGTCGGCGTGCGACAGAAACCCGGCGAAGCACTCCATGAGCCGCGCGGCCACCGCCCGGTCACGCGCACCGAGCGAGTCCCAGGCCGGAACCCAGGCCGGTCGCCGCGACAGCCCGGTCGATGGCGGCAGCAAGCCCGCCGCCAGCTGGCGCTCGAAGACGGCCGACCGCCACGCGTCCCAGCCGAGGTCGAACCGGCCCCGGTAGCGCGACAGCCAGCGTTCCGGCGGCTGGTGCGGGGAGTGGCACGCGCCAGTGGCGAAGTACAGGAAGAACGGCCGGTCGGCGTCCACCGCGCGCAGGTCGCCGAGAAACTCGATCGCCCGGTCCGCGAGGTCCTCGGTGAGGTGGTAGCCGTCCTGGATCGAGCGCGGCGGCCGTACCGCGTGGTTGTCGTGGAACAGCGCCGGCACGAACTGGTGCGTCTCGCCACCGTGGAAGCCGTACCAGCGATCGAACCCGCGGCCGAGCGGCCACGTCGCGCGCGAGCCTGCCATGTTCGTCTCGTCGTCAGGCGAGAGGTGCCACTTGCCGACCGCGTAACAGGCGTATCCCGCGGCGCGCAGGATCTCCGACAGGTAGCCGTTCTCCCGCGGCGGCGTGCCCCAGTAACCGGGAAAGCCGATGGCCAGGTCCGCGACCCGGCCCATGCCGCTGCGATGGTGGTTGCGCCCGGTCAGCAGGCACGCCCGGGTCGGCGAGCACAGGGACGTGGTATGGAAGTTCGCGAGCCGCACGCCGCCTGCGGCCAGGCCGTCGAGCACCGGCGTCGCGATGTCGGAGCCGTAGCAACCGAGCTGGGCGTATCCGACGTCGTCCAGCACCACGAGCAGAACGCTCGGCGCGCCATCCGGCGGCGTCGGCTCGGGCGGCCACCAGGGCTGCGAATCCCGCCAGTCGGTCCCGATCCGGCCGCCAAAGTAGGGAGCCACGTCGCGTTCTCCGTTCCCCCGGCTGGTCGCCGGGCCCTGCGGTCCATCATCATGGACCGGTGGCGGAGGACCGTCCTACCGCGGGGGGGCAAGGGGGGTCGTCCCCCCAGGCCAGCACCGCGGGGGGGCAAGGGGGGTCGTCCCCCCAGAACAGCACCGCGGCGCGCACCGCCGGCGAGCTGCTGCGCTATGGCCTCGGCGTGGCGATCGGGCTCGTCGTGCTGGTGCTGCTGTTCGGTCGGCGCGGCGAGTTCGTCGCGGCCGTCCGGCAGGTCAGCGACGCCAGGCCTGGCTGGGTGGCGGCGGCTATCGGCGCGGAGGCGCTGTCGCTGCTGGCCTATGCCCGGCTGCAGCAGCACGTGCTGCGGCTCGCTGGCACCATGGTCCCGATGCCTGGCCTGTTCCTGGTCACGCTGGCGAACGACGCGATCGCGAGCACGGTACCCGGCGAGCCCGCGGTGTCCAGTGGCTACCGGTATCGGTACTACCGGCGGCGCGGGGCGAGCGCGGCGGGCGCCGGCTGGACCGTCTTCACGATCCTGGTCGCGCAGGCCGTCGGCATGTCCCTGGTGCTGCTGACCGGCGTGGTGGCGGCGCTGGCGGCCAGCGCGGCGGCCGGCGGCGCCGGGGCGAGCCCGGTCGGCATCGGTGTGACCGCCCTTGGCCTGCTCGTCGTCGTGGGGGCCGGCGCGGTGCTGGTACGCCGGGATCTGGTGCTGAGCCTCGCGAGCCGGCTCGCGGGCCGGCTCAGGCGGCGCGCGGGCCGCCGGCCGGGCGGCCTGCTGGCGCGCATCGAGGCGACGCTGGCCCGGATGCGAGACATCCCGCTGTCACCCCGCTCGACCGCCCACGTGATCGTCCTCGCCACCGCCGTCTGGGGCTGCGACTTCCTGTGCCTGCTGTGCGGCTTCGGCGCCGTCCACGCCGCGGTGCCGTGGCGAGGCGTGCTGCTGGCCTACGGCGCAGCCCAGGTCGCGGGCTCGCTGCCGATCGTGCCGGGCGGTCTCGGCATCGTGGAGGGCAGTCTCGCGGTCATCCTCGTCGGCTACGGCGCGAGCCGGGTCCCGGCGGTATCCGCCGTGGTCGCGTACCGCATCGTGAACTACTGGCTGGCCATCGCGGTCGGCTGGATCAGCGTGGCCATGCTCGCGCTGCAGCACCGGCGGCGGCGCCGGCCGGCCAGCGACCGTGCCGTCGAGGCCGACGTCACCGGTTGACCAGACCTCACGCCCCTATACTGCCGCCGAGCGACCGCCGATGCGTCGGCTGCTGTCCGTCCAGGACGAGAGGGGAACGGGGATGACCCACGCCTCAGCCGGGTCTAGCCGGCCGCCGATGGCCGTGAAGGTCCCCGAGGTGACGTTCCTGTTCTGGGTGATCAAGCTGCTGACGACGGCTGGCGGCGAGGCGGCGTCGGATTACCTGGCGCTGCACGGCTATGTACTGGCCGGCGTGGTGGAGGTCGCGATCTTCGCGGTCGCGGTGTGGCTGCAATTCCGCACCCGCCGCTACGTTGCCGCGGCGTACTGGTTCCTGGCGCTCGCGATCGCGATCTTCGGCACCGGCGCGGCGGATGCCATGCACCTGGTCGTGGGGATCCCGTACGGCGGTACGACGGCGTTCTGGGCCGTGGTTCTCGCGGTCGTCTTCTGGCTCTGGCATCGCAGCGAGCACACGCTCTCGATTCACAGCATCGTGACGCGGCGCCGGGAGATGTTCTACTGGGCCACGGTCTTCGCTACGTTCGCCCTCGGCACCGCGCTCGGCGACTTCACGGCGAGCGTGCTGCACCTCGGCTATCTGGGCTCGGCGGTGTTGTTCGCGGTCGTGATCATGATCCCGGCGGTTGCCTGGTCCCGGTTCGGGGCCAACTCCGTGCTCTGTTTCTGGTCCGCCTACGTGGTGACGAGGCCGCTCGGCGCCTCCCTCGCCGACTATTTCTCCAAGCCGCACGCCATCTCCGGCCTGAACTACGGCGACGGCCCGGTCGCGGTCGTGGTGCTGGCGATGATCGCCGCACTCGTCGGCTACACCGCGGTGGCGCGGTACGACATCCAGCGGTCGGCGGCCGCAGCCGGGCTGCCGGACGGGCGTCGGCCGGCGAGAAGCTCGGGGTCGCCCTAGCCGACCGAGATCACGCTGCTCCAGCCCGCGGTGACGCCGTCAGTGGAGGCGCTGAGCTGCAGGTTGTAGAGGCCCGCCGGAATGCCGGCCGGCAGGCTCACGACCGACACGGGGCGACTGGCGGGGCGGGCGGGGACCCGCAGGACGGCCGCGGCGTCGACGACCTTCGCCCGGCCTGACCGGCCGTTCGCGGATGCTGCCTTCAGCGCCGCCACGGTGCGGTAGGGACCCGTCAGGACCGCCTTGAGCGTGGTCCGCTGCCCGGCCGCCTGCGGGACCCGAAGCTCTGTCCAGGTCAGCCTGATCTGCTGACCCGGCCGCCACACCTGGGCCGTCACGGACGCGGCACAGCAGGTGAACGCCGGCGGGCCAGGGGTCCCACCCGGCGTGGCTGCGCAGCCCGCGATCAGGACGGCCGTCAGCGCGCAGACGGCGGCGAGCAGGTCAGGCGCGCCCCTGAGCGGATTCCGCATGAACCAGAACGTACCGGCCAGGACCGCCGCCGGGCCAATTCGGCGGGGCGGCCGCTAGCCGTCAGCGGCACGAACATCCGCCAGCCAGGCGTGAGCTATCGAGACGGACAATAACCGTCGTCATATGTGCTATGTGACGGCCGTTAGACATCCGAGCTAGCAGGTGGCAAAGTACACACAGGGAGCAAGTATCGAGCCTATGGCACAGTAGGCGGCTGGACGACGAGGAGTCGGAGGATTCGGTGAGCGGGAGCGCCGGCGCGTTGTTCATCGCGGTCTTCCTGGCCTGCGTCGTCGAGGCGGTCGAGGCCACGACGATCGTCCTCGCGGCGGGCACCGCCAGGGACTGGCGGTCGGCAGGGACCGGGACCGGGGCTGCGCTGGCCGTGCTGGCCGTCTTCGTGGCCGCGCTCGGCCCGGCGGTGACGGCGATACCCCTGCGCGGGCTGCGCGTGGTCGTCGGGGCGCTGCTGCTGGTGTTCGGGGTGCAGTGGGTGCGCAAGGCAGTGCTGCGAGCCAGCGGTCACAAGGCGCGGCACGACGAGGACAAGCTGTTCGCCGAGCACCTCGCGCTGGCGAGGGGGCAGTCCGCGCGGCGGTTCCTGCTGGCACCCGACTCGTACGGCTTCACGCTGGCATTCAAGGGCGTGCTGCTGGAGGGCCTGGAGGTCGTCTTCATCGTGCTGACGTTCGGCGCCAACGCCAGCAACGTCGGGCTGGCCGCCATCGCCGCCGGGTGCGCGGTCGTGCTCGTGGCCATCGCAGGGTTCCTCGTGCGTGCGCCGCTGGCGCGGGTGCCGGAGAACACCATGAAGTTCGTCGTCGGGATCATGCTGACCAGCTTCGGGGTGTTCTGGGGCGGCGAGGGCGCGGGGGCAGCCTGGCCGGGCTCCGACGCCGCGCTGCTAGTGATCATCCCGGCGGTGGCGCTGCTCAGCCTCGGCCTGGTCTGGCTGCTGCGCCGCCTCGACGGGGGCGCGACGGCCGCCGGAGTCAGCGCGGCCAGCGTCGACCTGGCGCCTGCCGGCGAGGCCCGATGAGCACCCCGGCCGACGCTGGCCCGCGGGCGCGGGGCGTGGCCGCGCGGCTCCGGGCGGTCGGCGCGTTCTGGTACGACTTCGTGATCGGCGAGGACTGGGTCGTGGCGGCGGGCGTGGTCGCCGGGCTGCTGGGGACGTGGGGCCTGCACACGGCCGGTGTGACGGCCTGGTGGCTGCTGCCGCTCGTGCTCGTGGTACTGCTCCCGGTCAGCCTGGCGAGAGCGGTCGCCGGGCCGCTGTTCCGGCCGCCTAGCGGCTCTCTCCTTCCTCGGCGTAGACCCGGGCCGCGTACGCCTCCAGCTTCTCCGCACACTCCGCCAGAGAGCTGACGGCCTGCTGCAGGCCGTCAGCCCCGAAGGCATCGCGCTCGCGCACCCGAGCAAGCCAGGTCCGCAGCTTCACCAGGTCGACCTCGTTCTCCTCGAGCTCGGCGTAGCTGAAGTGCTTCGCCGCGTACTCCTTGTCGATCCCGGCGACGAAGTCGGCGCACTTGTCCACGATCTCCTCGTACTCGTCGTTGCGAGCCGCCTGAAACTGCGCCACGATGTCCGCCTGGCCCGCCAGCACCTCGCAGGACAGGAGGAGGGCCGTGCCGGACATGTCGCTGATCTCGTTGCGCAGCTTGCGCAGCGCCCGCTCGGCGGCGCTGCTGGCCGGCAGCGCCGCCACGGATGACTGCAGGTAGATCGCGCCGAGGCTCTTGATCCGCCGCCAGACGGCGGCGCGCAGCCTGGTCGGCTCGGACGGTACCCGGTACACCAGCACCAGCCAGCCGCCCGGTCTTAGGGATGGCTCCCGGCCGGTGTCTTCCTCGGGCCGCGCCCGCCCGGCCGGAGCCGCGGCGCCCCCGCCGGGGCGGCGCCGGGGCGGGTTGGCGGGACTGGCCGGCACGATGAAGATCAGCCTCGCATGTCGACCGCGTTGACCCGGGTCGGCTTGATCCGGACAACGACGCGCTTCTCGCCGGGCTTGTCCATCCGGCGCAGGTCGGCCTCGTACTTGGCGCCGACCTTGTCGGCGAACTCATACTCGTCGTCCGGGGTGATCTCGGCGTCGCCCCGCACCTCGAGGTACCGGTACGGCCCGGCCGGGTCCAGGATGAACAGCGAGCACTGCGGTCGCTGCAGCAGGTTCTTGACCTTCTGCCGGGCGGTGTTGAGAGACAGGGCCACGCTGTCGCCGTCGTCGAGGAACCAGACCTCGGTAAGCTGCGGCCGGCCGTTCTTGTCAATGGTCGCCAGGGTCGCGACTGGTGTGCTCAGCAGGTCGCGGAAGTTCTCCGGAATAGTGGTCGCCATGTCCCTATCTATACAGCGACCGGCCGGGTCGGCGCGACGCAACCGGCTCACGCCGAGGAGCGCGCCGGGCCGACGGAGAAGCGTTGATCGCGGCGAGGACTACCTTCGTGGTGTGTCCAGCGCGCCCGCGCCGGCGTGCGTAGCCATCATGGACCGGAGGTCGGCTCCGGCCCGAGTCCGTCCGGCACGTCTGCGTTCTCGGTGACGAGCTCGAGGCCGGCGGCCCTGGCCTCGAGCTCGATCATGGTGGCGAAGTCCTGCTGGCCGAATCCGTTGCCGACGAGGCTCTGCACGATCTGATGCACGAGCGACGCCACGGGCATCGGCACCTCGTGCTCGCGGGAGAGTGCCAGCCCGAGGTCGAAGTCCTTGCGCAGCCCAATGGTGGTGAAGGTGGCGTGGTAGTCGAGGTTGACCAGGGCCGGTGACTTGTACCTGGTAAACATCGAGCCCACCACGCTCGAGTTGATGCAGGCGAGAAACGCCTCCCTGGTAAGGCCGGCCTTCTCCGCCAGCACCGTCACCTCGGCCAGCGACTGCATGACGGTGCCGAGCAGCAGGTTGTGGCACAGCTTGACGATCCTGGCGACCTCGCCGGGTCCGACGTAGCGCGCGCTGGCACCCAGTACCTCGAGGTACGGCCTTATCTCGGCAGCCGCATCCGGCGGTCCGGAGATGGCGAAGGTGAGCTTGCCTGCCGCAGCAACGCGGGGGTTGCCCATCACCGGCGCGGCGAGGAACCGCGCGCCGCGGTCGGCTAGCCCGGCCCGCACCCGCTCGGACGCCTCGACCGACACCGTGGACAGGTCGATGACGATGCCGGGCGCCACCTCGTCGGCCAGCAGTCCGGCCGGGCCGAGGACGGCATCAAGCAGATTCTCCGACGTGCCAACCATCACGAACACGACCGGCGCCACCGCGAGGTCGGCCGCCCGGTCCACGACGTTCGCGCCGTCGGCGGCCAGCGGCTCAGCCCGCGCCTTCGTCCGGTTGTAGACCGTCACGTCCTGGCCCGCTGCCAGCAGCCGACGGACGAGCGCCGAGCCCATGCGGCCCGTTCCGAGCCAGCCGATCTGACCGCTCGGAAGATCGCTCATCAGGCCTCGCTGGCAGGTGGTGGTCGCGGCAGCAATCGTTTGCAGCCAAGGGTGACACAGACAGAAGCGCACCGGCAATACGGGTCAATGGCCTGATGAGGATGGCCAGCGGTCCGCCGCCGCGGGGCTCACCCGCGGGACGGCACCCGAAGGGTCAGGAAGGGCGCCCCGTCGAGCCGCGGACGATCAGCCTGGGTGACACGTAGATCACCGTCGGTGCGCCCTGGCCACCGTTCATCCGCTCGATCAGCAGATCGGCCGCGTGCGCGCCGACCTCGAAGTGCGAGAACGCGACGGTCGTGAGTGGCGGCCGCAGCAGGTCGATGAACGGCATGTCGTTGAACCCCACCACCGAGATGTCGGCCGGGCAGCGCAGCCCGGCCTCGTCCAGCGCGCGATAGCAGCCGACGGCCAGCATGTCGTTGCCGGCCGCTATCGCCGTGCAGCCGCCCTGCGCCGCGAGCACCTCGCGAGCGCAGCGGTACCCTTCGGCGATCGAGAAGGCGCGGGCGAACGCCACCCGGCCGTCGGGCACCTCCAGCCCGGAGTCGGTCATCGCGGAGCGGAAGCTGCGGTAGCGCACGAGCCCGGTGGACACGTCCTGCGGCCCGGCGATGCAGGCGATGTCGCGATGCCCGAGTGAGACCAGGTGACCCACCGCCAGCCGGACTCCAGCCTCGTTGTCGACCGTGACGGACGGGAAGCTGTCGTCCGCGGCGATCCGGTTCATCAACACCACCGGCACGCCGGACTGCGCGGCCTCGGCCAGCAGCGGGTCGTGAAGGTGGGCCGTGGCCAGCACGTAGCCGTCGACATGGCGGGCGCGCATCTGCTCGAAGACCCGTCGCTCGCGGACGTCATCGCCATCGGTGTTGCCGATCAGCGCCACGTAGCCGTGGCTCTCGAGCCGATCGGCGAGGCCCCGGACGATCGGCGGGAAGAGCGGGTTATTCAGGTCGGGGATCAGCACGCCGACCGTGTGGGACCGGCGGGTGCGCAGGCTGCGGGCGACCGTGTTCGGCTGGTAGCCCAGCTCGGCGGCCGCGGCCAGGACCCGGCTCGCGGTCTGGTCGCTGACCAGCAGCCGGGTTTCCAGGTTGAGCGCCCGCGATGCCGTGGCCGGGTGGACGCCGGCCCTGGCCGCGACGTCCTTCAGCGTCACGGCTGACTCTGGCATGGGCGCTCCCTCGTGCGACGGTGTCGCAGAGGCACCGCCCGGCCGCGCCAGTATCGCACCTCGGCCGGGTTTACGTGCAGCTACGCCCGCCGCTCGCGCTCGAGCGCGAGACCGAAGAACGGCGAGCGCAGTACAAGCCGCCCGAGCAGCATGAGCAGCAGGCCGGCCACGACGATGCCGAAAATGGACCACAGCTGCGCGGCGGGAGCGACCAGCAGCGACTTCACGAGGATCCAGCCGAGGAATGCGGCCGAGCCGAGCGGCAGGATGCCGATGGTGATCAGGTTCCGCGCCGAGCCGAAGACTCGGTCCCGGTAGTACCCGATGGCGGCGAGCGCCGTCAGGATGTAGAACACCGAGAACAGCAGGCCGGTGACGTCGATCACGTCGGAGAACGCGTTCTGCACCGACGTGACGAGGAAGTAGATGGCGCTCAGCACGATGATCAGCACACCGGCGACGATGCTCGCGGCGACCGGCGTCGACCAGCGACGGGACACGCCGGCGAGAAACGGTGGCAGGGTCCGGTAGCTGGCCATGCCGTAGGTGATCCGCGCGCTCAGCACGATGCCGGTACCGGTCGTCGCGATCACCGACAAGGCGATCGACAGCGCCATCGCCTTGGCCCAGAAGCCGCCGCCGAGCACGTTGGCGACGGCCACGAGGGCTGTCCCGTTAGCGGACGCCGCCTGCAGTTTCGCCGGGGTTACCACGCCCTGGAAGCCGACCTGAGCGAGCGTGTAGATGATCGCCAGCAGGGCGACGGCGATGATGGCGGCGCGGCCCGGATTCACGCGGCGCTGCCGGACCTCCTCGTTGACGTACAGCGTGCCGTCCCAGCCGCCGTAGATGAAGACGGCCACCAGGAATCCGGCTACCGCGCTGCCCTTGCCGCCGATCCCGGACAGGCTGAGCCAGCTAGCACTGAACGGCACCGTCCCGGCGTGCCGCGAGGCGACCCAGACGACGCCCGCGATCGCCAGCCCGATCAGGATCAGGTACTCGATCAGAGCCATGCTCACCTGGACGCGGGCGGTAATTCTGATGCCGACCACGGCGACGATGAGCATGATCACGCCCATCGCGCAGCCGATGCCCACGTACGCCCACGTGCTCGTCGTCGGGGAGCCGAACACCGCCAGCACCGACGGACCGAGGATCAGCACCTCCGCGACGGTACCGATGATGTAGGCGGCGATCATCAGCCAGCCGGTGATGAAGCCGAGGTAGGGGTTGATCGCCCGGCCGACCCACTCGAAAGAGGCGCCGCAGTTCGCGTTCCACAGATTGCACTGCCGGTAGGCATTCGCGATGACCAGCATCGGGATCGCGGTGAGGATCATGATCGGCCCGCTGCCGTATGCGGTCGCCGCGGCCAGGGCCGCGAGCGACAGCCCGACCGTCGCGGCCGGTGCGGACGATGCCATGCCGATGACGGTGTCCTGGGTCACGCCGATGGCGTCGGGTTCGAGGCCGACCTGCGACGACGTGGCCTGGGCCGCGCCACTGAATGCCATAGCTGCTCCGGTACGCGCGGTCATCAAGGTCCGATGGCAAGGTCAGTGTGACAGCTATAGTGAGCCATGTCACGTTAAGGTGACCCAGTGACGACCTCGGTTCCGGCGGGTCCGGAAGCCGCATTCTCGGCCCGGCTGCGCGCAGACTGCGCGCAAATCTGGTCTGGTCTGCACGCGCACCCGTTTCTTCGCGAGCTGGCCGGCGGGACGTTGCCGCTCGCGAAGTTCCGCTTCTTCATCGAGCAGGACCTGCTGTTTCTGCCGGCCTTCGCCCGGTGCATGGCGCTCGGCGCGGCGAAGTCGCAGCGCGAGACCGAGCTGGAGTTCTTCAGCCGGCAGCTGGACGGCATCGTGCGGCTGGAGATCCCCAGCAACCGGCGGCTGCTGGCGCAGCTGGTCAGCCTCGGCGCAGCCGACGAGGGCGGGTCGCTGGCGATGGCGCCGGCGAACGTGGCGTATACGAGTTTCCTGCTGGCCACCGCGTACGGCGGCGGGCCGCTCGAGATCACCGCGGCGATCCTGCCGTGCTCGTGGAGTTATGTCGAGATTGCCGGGCAGCTGGCGGACGCGATCGCGCCACACCCCGTGTACTCCGACTGGGTCGGCTTCTACCTGCAGGCCGAGGAGGCGGCCCTGGTCCAGGACATGCGCGACTCCTTCGACCGCATGACCCGCGCGGAGGCGGTCAGCGGGGATGCCCGCCAGCGGCTGGCCGATATCTTTCGGACCAGTTCACGCCTGGAGGGCATGTTCTGGCAGATGGCCTACACCCTCGATCAGTGGCCGGACCTGCGCGCTCGCTGACTCGAGGCGCCGCGCGCTCGCCGGTCAGTTCGCGGTCACCGTCCGGCTCCGCCTGCCCAGGAAGCGGGCGAACTCGACGCCCTCACGGAGCCGGCGACCTGCCATCTCCGGGTGCCGGATCATCTCGGCCGACATCTCGGCTATCTTGCCGGCCCGGAAGTAGTACCGCCGGTAGAACGCGTCGACGGAGTCCAGGATCTCGGTGTGCCCAAGGTCCGGGTAGGACAGGGCAGCCAGTTGAGTGCCGTCGGCGCTCACCAGGTCGGCGCCCTCAATGCCCTCCGGGAGCCAGCCGTTTTCCTTGGCTTGCCGGTACAGTTCGGTGCCCGGATACGGCGCGGCCACCGAGACCTGGATCGTGTGCGGGTTGACCTCCTGGGCGAACTTAATCGTCTCGCGGATAGTCTCGGACGTCTCGCCCGGCAGGCCGATGATGAACGTGCCATGCACGGTGATGCCGAGGTCGTGGCAGTCGGCGGCGAACCGCTTGGCGCGCTCCACGCGCAGGCCCTTCTTGATGTTGATGAGGATCTGCTGGTTACCGGTCTCGTAGCCGACCAGCAGCAGCCGCAGCCCGTTCTCCCTGAGCACCTGCAGCGTCTCGCGCGGCACGTTGGCCTTGGCGTTGCAGGACCAGGTCCAGCCGAGCTTGCCGAGACCGCGCGCGATCTGCTGGGCCCGCTCCCGATCGTCGGTGAACGTGTCGTCGTCGAAGAACAGCTCCTTCACCTGGGGGAACAGCTGCTTGGCGAGCGCGGCTTCGGCCAGCACGGACTCGACGCTGCGGGTCCGGTACAGGTGGCCGCCCACGGTCTGCGGCCACAGGCAGAACGTGCACCGGGACCGGCACCCGCGCCCGGTGTACAGCGACAGATACGGGTGCTTGAGGTACCCGATGAAGTAGTTCTCCGGCTTCAGGTCGCGCTTGTAGACCGGGACGACCGACGGCAGCCGGTCCATGTCGGTGAGGATCTCCCGGTCGGGGTTGTGCACGACCTGTCCGGTCGCGTCCCGGTAGCTGAGACCGTCGATGTCGGCCAGCGGCCGGCCCTCGGCGACCTCGGCGATGGTGAAGTCGAATTCTTCGCGCGCTACGAAGTCGATGGCCTCGCTGGCCAGCAGTGAGCTGTCCGGCTCCACCGCGACCTTGGCGCCGACCATGCCGACCAGCAACGCCGGGTTTTCCGCCTTGAGTGCCGCCGCCGCCGCTACGTCCCCCGCGAAGCTGGGCGAGCTGGTGTGCAGCACCGCCAGGTCATAGTCGCGGGCCGTCGGTACCACATCGGCGAGCGTCAGGCCGTCCGGCGGCGCGTCCACCAGTTTGCTGCCTTCGACGAGCGCGGCGGGTTGCGCCAGCCAGGTCGGGTACCAGTACGAGCGAATCTCCCGTTTGGCCTGATAGCGCGAGCCGGCTCCGCCGTCGAAGCCGTCGTAGGAGGGCGGGTGAAGGAACAAGGTCCGCATCATCGAGATCCTGCCTCTGCTAGCTCGTAACGATCCAGTTCGAGGCCGATCCGGCGGCAGGCAGCCTCGAACGCGGGCTCCCACCGGGGAGCCGCGTGGTGTGGTGGGGCCGGCCGCGACACCTCATCCAGCAGCGCCAGCGTTGCTGCGGTGACGGCTCCCGGCGAGGCCCCGCATACTCCTGCCCCGCCGAGCTCCAGCTCATGCAGCAGGTTATCCCGACCGTGACCGGGCATAAGGTCGAGCAGCAGGAGGGGCCTGCCCACAACTCGTGCTTCCGCGCAGGTGCTGGCTCCGGGCAAGGCGACGACGACATCGGCGGCTGCCATCAGCTCTGGTACCCGGTCGCTGAATCCGAAGGGGTGCACCTGGTGCGAGCCGACAGCCAGGCTCCTGAAGCGTTCCTCCAGTGCTCGCTGGCGGCCAGCCACGGCCAGCACGTGCACGCCCGACGCCGCCAGCTGCGCCACGCTGTCCGCCACCCGGCCGAATCCCCAGCCGCTGTCGATGACGAGCACGCACGGCGCCTCCGGCGGCACGCCAAGGGCGGACCTGGCCTGCTGTTGCGACGGGGCCGTGTAGAACTCGGCGCGTACCGGTGCGGGGATCACGGCCACCCGTGCCTTGGGCAGAAACCGGCGGACAGACGCCTCGGCCGCGGCCGACGTCACCAAGAACAGGTCGGTGCCCTCGGTCACCCAGAGCCGATGCGCTCCCACGTCCGGACAGAGCACCACCGTCGGCCTGGCCGGGGCCTCGGCCTTGAGCCGGGCGGCCGCCGCGGCGCCGGTTGCGAACACGCTCAGCACCAGGTCGGCCGGCTGACGGTCGAGGTCGGCGCGGAGCGCGGGCACCACCCTGGCACTCGCCCAGCTATCGAGCGCGCTCGCGACCCGGCTACCGGGCCGGAGATGCGCGAAGTGCAGCCCGTCGTAGAGGCCCGGCATGGCGATCATGCTGCCGAATACGCGCTGGCCGGCGGCCATGTAGTGGCCGAGCAGAGACATGCTGTTCAGGTACCGGATCTGCCAGCCGTGCCGCTCGAGCAACTGGCCCATGCTGCGCGCCAGCATGTCGTGACCCAGGCCCAGCGAGCCCGTGAGGAGAACTGCGCGACCAGTCATTTCTCCCTCCGTATTCCCCGGCGGCACGGCATTCCTCGGATTAAGCGAGCATTGATACAAAGACTATCTTGAAGTAATGTCTCAAAAAAGAGGCCACTTCAGATAATGGTGTGGCCCGGCGGAGGTGAGCATGCGCCTGATGCTGGTGCATCCTAGTGCGCTCATGTACTCGGAGATCTTCCTGCGCCTCGAGCCGCTTGGGCTCGAACGCGTGGCGGGGGCCGCGCTGGCTGGCGGTCACGAGGTGCGCGCGCTCGACCTCCAGGTGTCCGACCGCCGGGACGTCGATCGTGAGCTTGCGCAGTTCCGGCCGGATGCCCTCGGCCTATCGCTGAACTACCTGGCCAACATTCCCGAGGCCATCGAGATCGCGCAGCGCGCCAAGGCCATGCTGCCCGGGTGCTTCGTCTTCTTCGGCGGCCACAGCGTCTCGTTCATCGCCAGCCACGTCCTTGAGCAGGCCGACGGTGCGGTCGACGCGGTGCTGCGCGGTGAGGGCGAGACCGCGATCCTGCCGCTGCTCGCCGCGATCGCAGACGGCGGCCTCGAGAGCGTGCCGGGCATCGTCACGGCCGACGGGCAGGGTCCAGGGCCGCGCCTGCTGGACAGCATCGATGAGCCGCGCCCGGCGCGGCACCTCATGCGCAACCGGCGACGGTACTTCATCGGGGAACTCGACCCGTGCGCGTCGATCGAGTTCACCCGCGGCTGCCCGTGGGACTGCTCGTTCTGCTCGGCGTGGACCTTCTACGGCCGCAGCTATCGCAAGGCGTCGGCCGAGGCGGCGGCCGCTGAACTGGCGTCCATCGCCGAGCCGAACGTGTTCATCGTCGATGATGTCGCCTTCATCCGCGCCGAGCACGGCGACGCCATCGCCGCAGAGCTCGAGCGTCGCCGGATCCGCAAGCGGTACTACCTGGAAACGCGCAGCGACGTGCTGCTCCGCAACACCGAGGTGTTCGCGCGGTGGGCTCGGCTCGGGCTCAACTACATGTTCCTCGGGATGGAGGCGCTGGACGCGGACGGCCTCGAGCTGTACCGCAAGCGGGTCAGCCAGGACGAGAACATTCACGCCCTCGAAGCAGCGCGCAAGCTCGGCATCATGGTCGCGATCAACCTGATCGTCGACCCGGCGTGGGACACCGGGCAGTTCCGCGTGGTTCGCGACTTCGCGCTGTCGGTTCCGGAGATCGTGCACCTGACCGTGCTCACGCCGTATCCGGGCACCGAGATCTGGCACACCGAGTCGCGCCGGCTGACCACGCGCGACTACCGGCTGTTCGACATCCAGCACGCCGTGGTCCCGACCACGCTGCCGCTCGCGCAGTTCTACACGGAGCTGGTGCGTACCCAGGCCGTGATCAACCGCAAGCACCTTGGCGTCGCCGCGGTCACCGGCGCGGCGCGGGCCCTGGCCCGCAACCTCGCGCGCGGGCAGACCAACTTTGCCCGCATGCTCTGGCGGTTCAACCGGGTTTACAACCCCGCGCGCCAGCTGGCCGACCACCACCGGCCAGTCCGCTACGAGCTGCCGATGCCGGTGCCCGTCAGCAGCGGCGCCAGACGGCAGGAGCTGTATCTGCACAACCGGCCGCCCGCGCACGCGCACCAGGCAGGCAACGTGCACTCCGGCTAGAGTGCTCGTCCCATGGGGCTACGCGAGCTGAAGAAGACGCGCACGCGGCAGGCGGTGCAGCAGGCAGCCATGCGGCTGTTTGACACACAGGGCTACGCCGCGACGACGGTCGAGCAGATCTCGGCGGCCGCCGAGATTTCCACCGCGACCTTCTATCGCTACTACAGCGACAAGGAGGACATCGTCTTCGGCGACGACGACCGCACCGTGGTTGAGGAGGTAATCGCCGCGCAGCCCCCTGGCGAGACCGTCGCCGCGACCATCGGCGCGCTGTTCCGGCGGCTCGCGGCCGAGTTCGAGGCAGATAGGGACGCCGTCATCGTCCGGATGCGGCTCATGAACGGCGTGCCTGGGCTGCAGGCTCGCCGGTGGGCCACGAGGCAGAAGACGGCGGATCTGCTGGCGCGGCTGCTCGCGCCGCGAGCGCACACCGTACCCGACGATCGCGACCTGCGGCTGGCGATCGCCGTCGCGCTGGCGGCCGAGGCCGAGACGCTCTTCTACTGGGCGAGGACGGGCGGCACCAGCCCGCTTGACCACCTCCTGGCGGACGCGCTCGACCGAATCGAGCCTGCGCTGCGGGTCGGGTCCGCGCCGACCTGACCACGCTGGCCTACGCTGACGGGCGTGCAGCCCATCGACCATCTCATCGCCGCGGCGCTGACCGGAGACGGCGCGTCCGTGAGCGCGCGGCTACGCGCCGAGCCGGCGCTGCTCGAGGCGCGGAACATGTTCGGCGCCGGCGTCGCGCACGCCGCGCGCTATGGCGGCCACCCCGGCCTGCTCGGGCTGCCCGAGCTGGCGGGCTGGGCGCCCGGCGTCGTCACCAGCGCCGAGCTCGGGGACGCGACCGCCGTCCGGCAGGCGCTCGCCGCCGACCCGCTGCTGGCTGTCCAGTTCTTCGGCGCCACGACCGCGCTGCACGGGGCCGCCTACTGGGGCCAGGTCGACGTGGCGGAGCTGCTGCTCGAGGCCGGTGCGGACGCGATCGTCAACGAGCCCAGCCGGGACGACTTCCTGCAGATCACCCCGCTCGGGTCGGCGGTGGCGACGACGCCAGGCATCCCGCAGCCCAGCGATGACGAGGACGTGGTGCTCGCGCTCGTCGCGCTGCTCCTCGGCAGCGGTGCTGACGTCAACGCCCGGCGCAAGGACGGCATGACTCCGCTGCACGGCGCGGCCTGGCGCGGTCTCGCGAATGTCGTGCAGGCGCTGCTTGACGTGGGCGCCGATCTGGCCGCCACCGCCGTCAGTGGCCCGCACGCCGGGCAGACCGCAGCCGACACCGCGCTCAGCCAGGGCCACCTGGTGCTCGCGGCGCGCCTGGACCCCGGCCGCTTGGCCGGGGTCCAGGCACCTGGCTAGCTACCGCGGGCGCAGCGCGCCGCAGGGTCAGCCGGCGGCCGCGTCCGCGGTCTGCTGCTGCTCGACCAGCTCGCCCTCGATCGTGATGCTGATGTCCTCGCTGACCACGAACCGGCCGTCGAGGATCATGTTGAAGCTCAGGCCGAAGTCCTTGCGGTTGATCTGGGTGGTCGCGCCGTAGGCGATCCGGTGACCCATCATCGGGTCGCTGAACTCGCCATACTTGGTGACGTTCAGGGTGACCGGGCGCGTGGTGTCCTTGATGGTCAGGTCGCCGGTTAGCGTGAACGTGTTATCGCCGACGGAGTGCACGCCGGTGCTCTTGAACGTGATCACTGGGTACTTCTCGACCTCGAGGAAGTTGCCTGACCGCAGGTCGTTGTCGCGGGCCGGGTTGTTCGTCTTGACGCTGACTGTCTGAATGGTGACCTCGACGGACGCCGCTTCGGGGTTGTCCGGGTCGATGTCGGCCACCGCGCTGACATCCTCGAACTGCCCGCGCACCGTCATCATGCCGAGGTGCTTCGCGGAGAATTCCACCTGGGTGTGGTACGGGTCGAGCTGCCAGTTGCCCATGCTGACCTCCGTGGTCGGGCAGGCGGCGGTTCCGGGCCGCCGCCCCGTGTTGGTGTTGACTCTGACCCTAGTCACATTGCGGGATCCGCGACCGGGTGACGCAGGCTAGCCGTCGGGCCGGCCGGGCCGTACGCTTCGTCCTCATGACCGACTACGAGGAGATCCGGTACGACGTCGACGACCCGGTGGCGACCATCACGCTGTACCGGCCGGACGTGCTCAACGCCTGGACCGACCGGATGGCGGCCGAGGTGCGGCACGCGGTCGCGGCGGCGGCAGCCGACCCGCGCGTGGTCGGCATCGTGCTCACCGGAGCGGGACGCGGATTCTGCGCGGGGGCAGACCTCCGGCGGCTGTCGGCGATCGGCTCGGGCGGCGGCCACGGCGCGCCGGTACCAGCGGAGCTTGCCGCCGATCCTGGCGACCCGTCGTTTGGCGACGACCTGCACCTGGGCACGTACACGTACCTGATGTCGGTGCCGAAACCGGTCATCGCGGCGATCAACGGGCCCGTCGCGGGCATGGGCGTGCCCATCGTGCTGGCCTGCGACCTTCGGTTCATGGCCGAGGACGCGGTGCTCACCACGTCGTTCAGTCAGCGCGGCCTGATCGCCGAGTGGGGCATCAGCTGGCTGCTGCCGCGCCTGGTGGGCACCGCCGTCGCACTGGACCTGCTGTTCTCCGCGCGGAAGATCACCGGCGTGGAGGCGGCCGCGCTGCGCGTCGTGAACGCGGCGCTGCCGCGCGCCGACGTGCTGGCGCACGCGCAGCGGTACGTGCGCGACCTGGCCGCGACGTCGTCGCCCACCTCGCTGGCGATCATGAAGCGCCAGGTGTACCAGCAGCTGCACGCGGGCCTGCTGGCTGCCGAGCGGGAGGCGCAGCGACTCATGCTCGAGAGCTTCGGCCGACCGGACTTCCGCGAGGGCGTGGACTCCTACCTCGAGCGCCGGCCGCCGTCGTTCGAGCGGCTGTCCGGCCAGCCGGCCGCGTACGGGGACTAGAACCTGCCGCCGGAGCTCCGGGCTGCCCGAGCGGCGCGGACGCCACGGACCGCGCCGATCACGATCAGCACACTGGCGACGAGGACGGCCGCGAGCACGGGTTCGCCGTCGCGGGTCGGCAGCACCGCGGCCAGCACGCCACCGATGACCATGACAGCGCCGCCGGCCACCTGTGGCGCCGCGGCGACCCTATTGGCGGCCCGGAACTTCTCGTCGCTGCGCAACGTGCCGGGCGTGCGGACGCCGGCGAAGAAGTTCCGCGGCAGCCGTCCGCGCCAGCCGAGGACCGCCACGCCCATCACGACCAGCCCGGCCAGCGCCATGGTGACTCCGCTTGCGATCACCGCGACCTCCTGGCAACGTCCTCCGACCCGAGGGTACGCGGGCGGCGCGAGCCCGGCCAGCGGCCGAGTGACCCGGCTGCGGCCGGACGAGGGCGGTGCACCACGACGGCCGGCGTTACCCTCTCGATGGCTGACCAAGCGCTTGCTACCATGGGCACGCTCGCATCGCGCCAGTGCGCATCGACGAGTCGCGGGACGGCGGGACCGGCTGTGGC
>JASHPF010000038.1 GCA_030038295.1 Streptosporangiaceae bacterium | reverse complement strand
TTCTGGAGGACCAGGGCCTCGATGTGCTCGCCGGTCTTGACGACCTCGTGAGGGTCGACATCGTGCTTGATGGACAGTTCCCTGGACGGGATGACGCCCTCGGTCTTGTAGCCGATGTCGAGCAGAACCTCGTCCCGGTCGACCTTGACGACAGTGCCCTCGACTATGTCGCCGTCATTGAAGTATTTGATGGTCTCGTCGATCGCGGCGAGGAAGGCCTCCTCGGAACCGATGTCGTTGACCGCTACCTTGGGGGTCGAGGTGGCCTCAGTGCTACTCGTCATGTGTGGGTGGACTCCGGATGCGGACAGATATGGGTTGCAGTACGGTACCGTGCGCGGCGGGTCCGACAAAGGAAAGTCATGGTTGAGGTGACCTGCCGGGCCAGCACGGCCGACCGCGGCCTCCAGCGAGACCGCCCCGCGGGCTGCCAGACCATTGGCGGACTGCACCAGAACACAGTGCAGCGTCAAGCATATGAGAGCCCAGCCGGGCGGTCAATCGGCGCACCCCCTTGCCGACGGCGGAGCCGGTCGCGGTCGTAGCCCGCTCCCTCATCCTGCCCTCTGACCAGCACTTTCATTCTCCAGACGGCCAGTCAGCGGGCGCCAGCCGCAGTTCCGAGGCCTGATCGCAGTCGGTCGGTGGCGATCTGCCAGGTGGTGCTGACGGCCGCGGTGCGGAAGCCAAGCTGATCATTGATCCCGAGCATGGCGTCGTTGCTGCCGGCATTCCAGGTGATCACCCACCGCACCTCTGGAAGCTCCGCCAGGATCCGCTTGGTGATGGCGGCCTTCAGCCACTTCCCGAGCGCGTGGCCGCGGTGGGCCGCGTGCACCCCGGTGTCGCCCACGTGCACCCGGTCGGGCGTGCCAGGCCGGATGGTGATGTTGGTGAGGCCGACGAACCGCCCGGTCGACTGCTCGACCGCGTAGTACGCCCACAGCTGGTCGCCGACCGCCAGCCGTGCGTCCTCGGTGCTGCGAACCAGCTCCGGAGTCACCGCTACGTCACTGATGTCCATGTTCTCGCGCGGTGCGGTGTTCATGACGTTGAACACCTCGGCCACCCGATCCATCAGCTCCGCCGGGGTGCGGCCCGCGACGAACTCCAGCCGGTAGCCGGGCGCCCGCGCCGGACCGTCCGCGACCCAGCGTGCCACCAGGTCCCGGTCGACGGCCCGCAGGTCAAGCCGGTTCTCCCGGCCCACCATCGCCTGCTCGGCGCCAAACCGCCGGCAGAACGCCTCGCCGGACGGAACGTTCGCCCTGCTCCGGCCCATCATCAGGCGCAGCCCGCGGTGCTCGGCTACGGCCACCGACTCCCCGAGTAGCAGGCTGCCCAGGCCGTGGCGCCGCGCGTCCGGCAGCACCGCGACGTCGGTCCACAGCACGTGATTCAGGCCGGGAATGTCCTCCCAGCCGCACGACGAGAAGCCGGCGATCACCCCGGCCGGGTCGCGAGCGACCAGCACCACGCCGTCCTCGTTGCCGGGCAGGTGCCGGAGCGCGGCAATGTCATCGGCGAGCGGGAGCCGGGGGTCGTCGGGTGTCGCTTCTGCGTGCAGCAGGGCGCGCGCAGCGTACAGCTCCGCGAGGAGCTCCTCAGGCTGCTCGCGCACCGGCCACTGCTCGATCCGCCATGCCGACACGGCCACCGAACGTAGGCGGATACGGCCGCCGGGTCAACCTGGTTTCTGGCCGACCCACGTCGCGGGCGCAGGGCGAACATCACCGCTAGCCAGGCAGCAGGGTCAGCCGTTCCTGCGCGGCGGCCTGCACCGCGCGGTCCGAGTAGGGCGCAGCCAGCAGCCGCCCGGTCCGCCACGCTTCCTGCTGATCGATGACATGCGCGGTGCCGGGCGCCCCGCTAGCGCCCAGCGGGACAACCCAGCCGGACCGGTCCCAGTCAGCCAGGTCGAAGGCATACCTGGCGACCGAGCCCGACGCCGTGTGCAGCCCCTCGACCGGCAGGTAGGAGCTGGCCTGGACGGTGTCCATGTCGCCGCCGTAGGGTACCGACGGCGGGTCGAACCCGGCCCGCCCGAGCGGGTGGCGCTGCCGGGTGGCGTGCAGCTCACCCCACGGCTCGCCTGCCCAGGCGCGCTCGGCCCGGCGGACGGCCTCGGTGAGCGCGCGATGCCAGGACCAGCCGCCGAGCAGGGACTCATCGCCCGCCTCGAGGTGATCGCCGGCCACCCGCCAGACCACCGACTCGGCCCGGACGCCCGGCAGCAGCCGGTTCCAGGGATGCGTCACGAAGGCCGCCAGGCCGGCGCGCTCGAGCAGCAGCAGCGCGAGTTCCCTGCGCAGCACCGAGTAGGCGGCGGCCGCCGTCGAGTCGGCGGTCAGCTGGCCGTCCCAGCCAGCCAGCGGCCGCCAGTCGCTGAGCAACCGGGTGAGCCGCCGGGCCGGCAGGGACACCACGTCGCGATGCAGCGCGGCCATATCGTCCACGGTGGCCGCCTCCTCCGCCAGCCCGCCGATGGTGTCGACGATCCGCCTCGCCCGCCACGGTGCCGCCGTGTCGAGGCTCAGGTATGGCCCGTCGTCCGCGGCCAGGATCCGGTTATTGGCGCTGAACAGGAACCCGCCGTCAGGGTCCTGCAGCCGGGGCATGTCGGCGAACGCCACGAAGCCACGCCAGCCATAGGCGGGGTCGGCGGCCGGGACCGGTCCCCACGCCGCCTCCGGGCGGCTGCGGATCGGTACGCGGCCCCTGGTGAGGTAGCCGATGCTGCCATTGGTGTCGGCCGCGAGCAGGTTGTTGGCCGGCTCCACCCAGGACCGCATGGTGTCGAACAGACCGTCGACCGACCGCGCCCGCAGCATCGCCGGCAGCGCGTCGAAACCGGTGTTGGGTTCGGCGGTGGCCACCCAGGCCAGCGCCAGCTCGTCGGCGACCACCGGACCGCGCGCGCAGTCGCGGACCCCGATCCGTACCGGCTCGGCGCCGCGGACCCCGATCGTCGCGGTGCGCCGGCCCTGGCCGTCCGGCGTAACGCGGTAGAGGTCCTGGTCATCGGCCATCGCGTGAGTGATGCACCAGGCGACCCGGTCGTTGTGGCCGAAGTGCGGAAACCCCGGCACGCCGGGGATCGAGAGGCCGAGTACGTCCCACTCCGGGCAAGCCACGTGTCCCTGGATGTACACGTTCGGCATCTCCAGGGGCCGGTGCGGATCGCCGGCGAGCAGCGGCAGACCGGAAGCGGTCCGCCCGCCGGCCAGCGCCCAGTTGTTGCTGCCACCGTCGTCGAGCCCGACCCAGGACGGCACCGGGCCGTCGTACGGCTTCCCCGGCGGCACGATGGCGATCTGGGCGCCGGCTCCGCGGGTGACCATCTGTCTTGCCACTGCGGGACCGAGCGCCTCGGCCACGACCGCCCGCCACAGCTTGGCCGCGGCCGATCCCATGGTCAGGTGCCTGACCCGGTACACCACGAGGCTGTGCCAGGGTTCCCATGGCTCGGGTGCCAGCCCGACCGCGGCGAACTCGGGCGGCAGCGGGCTCGACGGCTGGCCGGACGCGCGCTCTCCCGTTGCCAGCCAGGCGTTGACGCCCGCCGCGTACGCGGTGAGCATGTTCCGCGCGGCCGCCGACAGCGCGGCCAGGTCCCGGCGCGCGCCCGGCGCCAGGTCGAGCCGCCGGTACAGCGTGTCGCCAGGGACGCCAGCGGACCCGACGTACTCGGCGGACCGGCCGAGGCCGCGGCGCCGGTCGTAGTCCAGCTGCCAGAGCCGATCCGCGGCGTGCACGAAGCCCTGGGCGAAGAACGCATCGTGCTCGCTCACCGCCCGGCAGTGCGGGACACCGAGGCGGTCCCGCACCACCTCGACCGGGCCGTCCAGCCCGGTTACTCGCAACTCCACCCGGCAAGCATCCCATTCCGGGCTATTCGCCGCGGACAGTGGTAGCGGACGGCAAGCGGGCTCAGTGCGCGGCGTCGGCCCAGCTGCGCCCCCAGCCCATCGAGACCTCGAGCGGCACGGTGAGCTCCGCGGCACCGCCCATGGCGACGCGGACCAGCTCCTTGACCGGCTCCAGCTCTCCCGGCGCGACCTCGAACAGCAGCTCGTCGTGCACCTGGAGCAGCATCCGGGACCTCAGCCCGGCGGCCTTGAGCTCCGCGTGGGCGGTGAGCATCGCGACCTTGATGATGTCGGCCGCCGAGCCCTGGATGGGTGCGTTGAGCGCCATCCGCTCGGCCATCTCACGGCGCTGCCGATTGTCGGACGTGAGGTCCGGCAGGTACCGGCGACGGCCCAGCATCGTCTGCGTGTAGCCGTCCATCCGCGCCCTGGCCACGACGTCCCGCAGGTAGTCGCGGACCCCGCCGAACTGCTCGAAGTACTCGTCCATATAGCCGCGGGCCTCCTCGGGCGTGACGCGCAGCTGCTGGGACAGGCCGTACGCCGACAAGCCGTAGGCAAGGCCGTAGTTCATGGCCTTGACCTTGCTCCGGAGCTCGGGGGTCACGTCCTCCGGCGGCAGGCTGAACACCCGGCCCGCGGTGGCGGCGTGGAAGTCATGCCCGGAGGAGAACGCCTCGGCCAGCGCCTGGTCGGCCGACAGGTGCGCCATGATCCGCAGCTCGATCTGGCTGTAGTCCGCCGTCAGCAGGTACTCATAGCCGTCGCCCACGACGAACCCCTGCCGGATGCGCCGACCCTCCTCGGTCCTGATGGGGATGTTCTGCAGGTTGGGGTCGGTCGACGACAGCCGGCCAGTGGCCGCGATCATCTGGTTGTAGGTGGTGTGGATCCGCCCGTCGGCGTCCGCCATGGGGATCAGCGAGTCCACGATGCTCTTGAGCCTGGCCACGTCCCGGTGCCGCAGCAGGTGCGCGAGCACCGGATGCTCGGTCTGCACCAGCAGGGAGGTCAGCGCCTCCGAGTCGGTGGTGTAGCCGGTCTTGATGCGCTTGGTCTTGGGCAGTCGCAGCTCGGTGAACAGCACCTCCTGCAGCTGCTTGGGCGAGCCCAGGTTGAACTCGTGCCCCACCGCCGCGAACGCCGCCTGTTCGGCCGCCTTCACCTCGCCGCCGAGGCTTGCCGACATGGCGGCGAAGTGCCCGGTGTCGGCGGCGATGCCGGCCTGCTCCATCTCCGCCAGCACCTGCACCAGCGGCAGCTCGACCGCGGCGAGCAGCCTGGTCGCGCCCCGCTCGGCCAGGTCGCGGTCCAGCGCGTCGGCGAGCTCGGCGGTCGCCTGGGCCCGCTGCGCCAGCGCCGAGGCCGCCTCCCCCGTGTCGGTGTCGAGCGTCAGCTGCCCGGTGGCGGGCTCGGCGTCGCGCAGCTCCCGGTTCAGGTAGCGCAGCGCCAGGTCGGCCAGGTCGAAGGAGCGCTGGCCGGGCAGGGCCAGGTACGCGGCGAGCGCGGTGTCGCTGGTCAGGCCCGCCAGCTCGAACCCGCGCGCGGCCAGCGCGTGCATCGGTCCCTTGGCGTCGTGCAGCGCCTTCGGCCGGTCCGGGTCCGCCAGCCAGGCCGCGAGTGCTTTCTCGTCGGCCTCCGTCAGCGCGACCGGGTCGATGAACGCCGCCTCCCCGCCGGGCGCCGCGATCGCGAGGCCGGTGAGGTTGCCGGTCCCCCGCCCCCAGCTGCCGCTGACGGCGAGCCCAGACCGGCCCGGCGCGGCTCCGTTCCCCTCAATCCAGTCGGCCACCTCGTCCGGCCCGAGCACGGCAGCCGCCACCTCGAAGCCGCCCGCCTCGCCGCCCGTCGCGGCCGCGCTCGGCACCACGCCGATGCCATTCGGCAGCGTGGCGTACAGCCGGTCGCGCAGCACCCGGAACTGCAAGGTGTCGAAGAGCTGGTGGATCTGCTCGCGCTGCCATG
>JASHPF010000004.1 GCA_030038295.1 Streptosporangiaceae bacterium | reverse complement strand
TCGAGCGCGCAGCTCGTCCTCGACCTCGAGGTGCCCCCGGACCGCTGGCAGCCGATGACCGCGGACCGGAACGTGCCCGTTCCCCCGACCATGCTGTTTCTCGACGGAGTGCGCCGGATCGACGCGCGCGTGTGGGTGCACGGCCAGGACGCGCAGCCGGCGCCCGGCATCGCTGCTTCTTACGCCGCCGGCCTGGTCTGCCTGA
Source organism: Streptosporangiaceae bacterium (assembly GCA_030038295.1). Taxonomy (GTDB): domain Bacteria; phylum Actinomycetota; class Actinomycetes; order Streptosporangiales; family Streptosporangiaceae; genus JAJYUU01. The sequence continues at coordinate 12,171 of JASHPF010000004.1, read as the reverse complement.
CCGGCACCGCACGGATCGCCGACGTCGCGGTGGAGCGCGGGCTGTTCACGGCGGCGGCCGACGCCACGGACATCGACAGCCGGCACGCGCGGTACGTCGCCAGGAAGGCGGCCGGGCCGGGTCCTGACCAGCTGTCGCTGGCGTTGCAGCAGCACCTCAGCGAGACCGAGGTGCAGCTCGCGCTGCTGTTCCGGGCGACCCACCCCGACACCGACGATCTGCTGTTTGTCGACGGACCGCTGCGGGGCCGGACGCACCTGGACCGAACGATCGGCTACGTGAAGACGCACCACACCACGTACCTGGCGGCCGAGCAGGCCGCGGTCGTCGGCGCGCTGCGCCCCGGCCAGCGCACGCCCGCGTTCACGATGGGCACGTCCTGGCGCCGGAACTCCTGGTACCTCCGGCTGCCCGGCGCGGGCGATGCTCCCTGGGCGGGGGTGGTGCGCCTGGAATGTTCGGCCGACCTGATGGTGCCGGAGGTGCGGCGGCTCGCCAACCTGAGCGCGCTGCTGCTGCCGCCGCTCGCCAGCTCCCCGCACAAGGACCCGCGCGCGCCGCAGAACCTGGTCCCGATCGGCGGCCTGGAGCGCGAGCTGCGCCGCCGGCTGGGCGACCAGCAGCTGCTGTACCGCTCGCTTCGCAGCGCCGCCGCCGCGTCGTAGCGATCCTGGTAACCAGGCCGTCAGCCTAGGTAATGGACTTGCGGAACTCGATCGCTTCACCGAAGAGAGCGGTGGCCTCTTGGACCTCGAGCACCGGGTAGATCGAGAAGTCGAGGTACGGCGCGAACTTGTAATGGGTCAGAGCCAGCCCGGCCAGGTTGTCGGTTTCGATGACGGCAAACCCGCCGTTCCCGTCGGCTCGCGCGAGGAACTGGTGAAAAGTTTCGTCACCGGGCGGGGCCCAGTTGCTGAGCAAGGCGAGCACCCGAGGGACAGCGGCTTCGGTTTCTGCTGCCGAGCCGCCGGAGCGCGTTGTCCAGGCGATGACGAACTTCATGATGGCCTCCCTCGATACGGACTCCCTTTCCGTGCCCCATCGCGCGTATCGTCGCGGCGCACCTGACCGTTGTCAATAGCCGGAAAAGCCGTTCGCAGATGAGCCGGATACCAGCTCCAGTCCAGGCCATGAGAAGCCCTCAGCCAGACCTAGCGGGCCTTGCGACTGCGGGCCTTTCTGGAGCGTCGTTTCTTCAGCGCTGTGAATCTGGCGCCGAGGCGGGCCACCAGGCCAAGATCCTCGGGACGTCGATTTCGGGCAAGCCGCTCCTCACCGGCACGCAGCGTGCTCAGGTTCTCAGGACCCGGCGCTCCGATCATGTTGTCCTATTTGCCTGTTGTCGCATGTGGCTTCTTAGCCTTTGTCATGGTAAGCCCGTCCAGCCTGCTGTTGTAAGGACCACGAGCGGGCGCCGCAGCTCACGGCGTTCGTTAGTGAGGTGGCCTCCCGCGTGGTTCGCCACCGGGCTCGGCGGGTGGAGCGGCGGGGTCGTGGTCACGCGGGCTAACAGATGACGCTTCGGTCGGCGGCTGATCCGGGTCTACTGGCGGCGCCGCCGCGGCGGTGTGCCTGATGGCCGCCGCACCTGGGCGGATTCGGCGTGGCAGCGGCGTCGGGGCAGCCGGGAAGGCGGCCGGAGCGGCCGGCGGCCGCGCGGGCTCGCTCTCGGTAAGCCAGTACCACGGCGCGAGGGTCTCGGCGACGGGCGCGGGTGGCACTTCCGGCTCCGCTGGTACATAGGGGGCAACGCGGCGCGCCGGCTGCGTGGACCCCGGACCGGTCTCGGGCGATTCCCCGCCCGGCGGCGGCGCATCCGGGTCGATGCGCGGCAGGCTGCCGTCAGCGATGGTGTCCCGGACCTCGCCCGCGGCCAGGACCGCGTGCGGCAGCAGCACGATCGCCGTGGTCCCCCCGATCGGCGACGCGCGCAGCGTCACCGTGATTCCGTGCCGCGCGGCCAGCCGCGCGACGACGAGCAGGCCGATCCGGTCGCCGGCCAGGAGGCTGGTGTCGGGCGGATCGGCGAGCAGCGCGTTCGCGCTCGCCAGCGCATCGGGGCCGAGGCCTGGCCCCCGGTCTTCGACCTCGACCGCAAGGCCGCGTCCCACCCGGCCCGCCCGCACCGTCACCTCGGTGAGCGGCGGCGTGTGCCGCACGGCATTCTCGACCAGCTCGGTGATGAGGTACCGGACGTCTGCGGTGGCGTCGATGGTGATGGCGTCCGGATTGTCGCTGACCACGGTGACCCGCGTCTTGTCATCGTCCACCTCGGCGGCAGCCCAGCGGATCAGGTCGCCGATCGGCACCGGCGCTAGCGCCATGAGCGCCGGCGCGCCGCCCGAGAGCACCAGCAGTGCGTCTGCCTGCCGACGCAGCTGCGTGCTGAGCTGGCCGACGGCCGACAGCCCCGACCGCGTATGCGTATCGCTCGTCCCGCGCCCGATCAGGTCAAGCAGTCGTAGCTGCCGCTCCGCTAGGCCGTGGCTGCGCACCCCCAGGCTGCGGAAGAGCTGGCTGGCGCCGGTGCGCAGCTCGCCCTGGGCCGTCACCGCCTGCTGCGCGATCTGCCTGGCCGTCGACAGAGCCGCGGTTGCCCTGGCGATCTCCCTGATGTGGCCCGCGAGAACAGGTACCGTCTCGGCCTGCTGGTCCGCCGAGACAGCCTCGGGACGGCCAGCCGACGCGGTCCGCTTGAGACCGCCAGCCGACGCGGTCTGCTCGACACGGCCAGTTGACGCAGCCAGCCCCTCGTCCGTCAGGGTCAGTGCCTCGTGCTCCAGCCCGGTCGCCTCGCGGCTGACCAGCCACCAGAGCCGGATCACCAGCGCGACGGCCAGCAGCACGGCGAGGAGGCCGAGCCCGGCGACGAGCGCGGCCGCGAGCGCCGACTGGCCGTTCGCCTGCCCGGCCAGGCTGGTCAGTCCGGCCGCATCCTGCCGCTCCGCGGTCTGGTAGTCCGTGCTCAGCGGCACCGCCGTGGCCGTGAGCGCAGCCTGGCCGACGGGCAGCGAACCGGGAGCACCCGCGCTGCCCGCGATCTGGTCCTCGATCGCGGCGAAACCGCGGTAGGCGGCCGACGCCATGGCGCGCTGGAAGCCGGCGCCAAGGCTCGGGTCGAGCACGGCGAGGGCGTCGGTGAACAGCAGGTGCGCGCCAGCCATGTCCTGCGCGAACTGCACGCGCTCCGATGGGCTCATCGCGCCGCCGGCCGCCACGGCACCGCTGACGAGCGCGACTTCGCTGGCGGTCAGCTGCACGCCGTGGGCGGCCGCCACCGTGGCTGCGGCCTGGCGGGACAGTGCCGCGTCGTCAACAACGAGCAGCTTCGCGTCGAAGAGCGCGACCGCGGCCAGGATGGCGCCGTAGGACTGATCTGCGTCCAGCGCGCTCAGCCGACCGGACTCCGCAGCGGACCGCACCGCGGCGCGCCCCGCGAGCTGCGACTCCATGGCGTGCAGCGCGGGCTGCGCAGCGGCCGGGATCACGGCTTGGTCGGCGCTGGCCGCGGCGACGAACGACGCCGCGGCCCGGTCGGTGGCCTGGAATTCCGCCCGCAACGCCGCGGGCGGCGCACCGCCGACGCTCAGCCACGTGACCATCTGCAGCCGCTCGGCGGTCAGCGCGAAGCCGAGCGCCTGAGCCGGTCCGCTGTACAGCCGGTCCGCTGAGGCGAAGGCGTGGTCGGCGGCGTAGTGGCTCATCGTGACGTCGGTGCCGTAGACCCAGAGCGCGAGCAGCGAGACGAGCGGAACCGCGAGGGCTAACGCGAGCAGCGCGCGGATCGACCGCTGGCGCGACCGCCGCGCGCGCGCTGGCATGAGCCTCCTTCCGTGACCGTCCTGCGTCCCGGTAGCCGTCCCCACCGGATGCAGGCGGCCGAACTGCGAAGCTTCGCGACGCTCATTTAACACCGGTGCCGTCGGCCGGCTCCGGCTAATTGCCGGCTAATTTGCGCGCGGAGGAAGACTCGCCGGCGTCCGAGCCGGTGAGCCGGTCAGCCGGCCGTCATCCGGGCGCCGCCTGTGCCGAACTCCAGAATCTGTGCCGCGCCGCGGATGACGCAGCGCAGCGGATCATCGACAACGATCGTGGCGATGTCGGCTGCCGCCTCGACCCGGTACGCGAGACCGGGCAGCAGCGCACCCCCGCCGGACAGCCGGATCTTGCTACGCACCACTTCCTCGGCGAGGTTGGGCGGGATGTCCGACAGCATCTCCCGCACGGCGCCGACGATCGACGCGACGGTGGGCTCGATGGCCGCCGACACCAGGTCGGCCGAGACGCGCTCGGTCCGCGGTGTGCGGCGGGCCGCGTCGACGCCGACGGTCTCCGCCTCGGTGAGATCGCTGTCGGCGAGGCCCAGCGTCATCTTCAGGGTGCGCGCCGCGTTCCGCCCGATGAGCAGGCCGTACTCCCGCTTGACCGCCCGCGCGACGGCTTCGTCCATGGTTTCGCCGCCCAGCCGGATCGAGCTGGCTCGCACGAGGTGGCCGCCCGCGAGCACGGCGATGTCGGTGGTGCCGCCGCCAATGTCGACCACGAACGCGCCGGAGCCGGCCATCAGGTCGAAGCCGGAGCCCGCCGCGGCCGCCACCGGCTCGTCAACGAGCTGCACGGCACACCGCGGCCGGAGCGCCTCGACCGCCGCCACGACCGACCGTCGCTCGACACCGGTGACCTCGACCGGGAGGCAGACGACCGCGATGGTCTTGGCCAGTCGCCGCCGCACCCGCGCGCGGTGCAGGAACGCCTGCAGCATGACCACGGTCGCGTCCAGGTCCGCGATGACGCCGCTACGCAGCGGGTGAATAACCTCGATACCCACCGGCTCCTTGCCCGTGAGCGCATCCGCGGCCAGCCCCACGGACGCGACCTGGCCGGTCTCGCGGGAAATGGCGATCGCCGTCGGCTCGTCGATGACAATGCCGCGGCCCGCCACGTACACGAGCGTGTTCACCGTGCCGAGATCGATCGCTACGCCCGACCGAAGCCGCATCGTCCGTCCCTTGCCGGTTTCCGGTATCGCCGCTATCAGTATGAAGCGGTCAGTCTCGCCGCGACGAGCGACCACCGGCCGGTGCGGTGCACACGCGCCGCCGAATGACAGCGCCCGCCGCAGGATCAGGTTCACCCGCGAATTGCTGCCCGACCTGACAACCGCGCTCCGGGCGCAGGCGAGGGGCGATGATGAGCGCTGAGGATTCTCCAGAGGAACTGGCAGCCTGGCTGGAACAGGCATGGCGGCAGCTGCGGCCCGCGTACGGATCCCGCCCTGGGTTCGGTCGGCCGGCTGTGGACGAGTACGTCGCGCACATTTTGGAGCGGCTCAGGTCGGCGGACCGGTTAGATCCGGATGAGATCCGGATGGCACCGATGTTCCCGGCCACTATCTGGTCGGCAGCTTATGAGCCGCGGGATGTGCTGGAGCTTCGGGCGGCGCTCGCGGACCGTGTGTCGCGGTCTCGGTCGGTGAGCACCGAGGCTCTTTTCACCCGTGCCGACGTCCCGCAGGCGGCCGTCGACATCGCGGAGCAGATCAGGGTCGCGAAATTTCGAGTCCGGCCATGGGCCCGTTACGACCAGCGTGACGTCGATGCGTACCTGCTGAATCTGGAGCGGTCGCTGCGCCGTGGCCAGAGCGTGAACAGCGCGGAAATCCGGGCGCGCCGGTTCAGCACCGCTAAGGGGTTTGCCCACGGCTGTGTCGCGAAGGACGTTCGCCGGGTCCTGGAACTGGTCGCCGAGTACGCCGACAGCGGCTCATGACGACGCGCACACCGGGCGCTAGGCAAGCTGCCGAAGCCAGCGCCGGTGCCAGCACCACGCTAGCTCGGGATCCAGTCGAACGTGTCCGGGTCCGGGCCGGTCCGCTGGTTGCGGTTCAGCGCGGTGATCGCCTCGACATCCTCGCCGGTCAGCTCGAAGTCGAAGATGTCGATGTTCTCCTTGATGCGCTCCGGAGTCACCGACTTGGGGAAGACGATGTCACCCCGCTCGATGTGCCAGCGCAGCACCACCTGGGCCGGCGTCTTGCCGTACCGGCGGGCGATGTCATCGACGGTCGGATCGGTGAGCACCCCGCCGCGGGCGAGCGGTGACCAGCCCTCGACAGCGATCTGGTGATCGGCGCAGAACTGGCGCACGTCGTCCTGCGTGAGGTAGGGGTTGATCTCGATCTGGTCGATCGCTGGCGTGATCTCCCCCGCGGTGTGGATGCGCCGCAGGTGGTGGGGCTGGAAGTTGGACACGCCGATGGACCGGGCACGGCCGTCCCGGTAGAACTCCTCCAGCGTGCGCCAGGTCGACACGAAATCGCCGTCGTATCGCGTCGGCAGCGGCCAGTGGATCAAGAACAGGTCGACGTAATCGGTGCCGAGGGCCTTCAGCGAGCCGTCGAACGCGCGGCGCGCGTCGTCCGGCCGGTGCGCACCGTTGTTCAGCTTCGTGGTCACGAACACCTCGCCGCGGCTGAGGCCTGACTTGCTGATGGCGTCGCCGACCTCGGCCTCGTTCCCGTACATCTGCGCCGTGTCGATATGCCGGTATCCGGCGTGCAGCGCGTGCGCCACCGCGGCCTCGGTCTGCGGCGGCGGGATCAGAAAGACGCCGAAGCCGAGCTGGGGGATCCGCTGGCCGTTGTTCAGCATGACGTCCGGGACAGCGCTCACGTCGGGTCCTCCTCGCCTTGGGTGCCGCAGGCCGGCGGCCGCTGGCCGGTCCAGCGCGCTATCGGCCGCCGTTGTTCCGGCGGTGCCTGCCTACGGCCTGCCCGTTGCCGTCCGGTCTACGCGCCCGCCGCCGGATTTGGCCGGGCCAAGCCGGGCCCCACGCGCTCCGACCAGGTAACTTGCCCAGTAGCCAGGCAAAGCGGCACGCCGCAGGCTAACGTCAGACGCCGTGCGCGCTAACCGCGGAACAAGGCGGCTGAGGAGCCTGATTGCCGTGCTCGGCGCCGCGCTGGCCGTCGGCGGCTGTGGCGCCGCGGCCGGGCACCCGCACCAGGGCGCGGCCGATGCGGCCGGCAAGGCACATTCGCGGCCCGCTGCCTCGGCCTCCGCCGCGCCGACTGCGCCGCCGTCGAGTCCGGCCGCGTCTGCGTCGCCGGCGACCACGGGCCAGGTTGCTAGCTACGGCTACGGGACCGCGCCCGTCCCCGCGGCCGCCCAGCCGGTAGACACGGCGGATCCCACTCAGGTCATCGGGGACGGGTCCCCCGCGAGCTGCACGTCCGCGGCCGTCGTTCAGGCGGTCGCCGAGGGCGGCATCATCACGTTCAACTGCGGCCCCAATCCGGTGACCATCACGATGACCGCCACCGCCAAGGTGGTCAACACGCACGACCGTACCGTGATCGACGGCGGCGGCAAGGTCACGCTCAGCGGCGACGGCCAGGTCCGGATCCTGTACATGAATACCTGCGACCCGCAGCAGGTGTACACCACGAGCGACTGCTGGCAGCAGCAGTACCCGCAGCTGGTGGTGCAGAACCTGACCTTCGAGGACGCGTATTCCGCGGTCCAGGAGACCAGCACGTCCGACTATGGCGGCGGCGCCATCTTCGTTGAGGGCGGCCAGCTCACGGTCATCAACTCTGGATTCTTCAGCAATGGCTGCTATCCGTCCGGGCCCGATCTCGGCGGCGCCGCGATCCGCGCGCTCGGCATGTACGCCGACTCGCCCGTCTACCTCGCGCGCGACACCTTCCGCGACGGCCGCTGCTCCAACGGCGGAGCGCTGAGCAGCATCGACGCCAGCTGGGACGTGACCGACAGCTTCTTCGGTGACAACCAGGCCATCGGCTTCGGCGCGAACCCGGCGCAGGCGGGCACGGCCGGCGGCGGCAGCGGCGGCGCCATCTACACCGACGGCGACAACTACACGGTCACGATCGACGACTGCCTCATCCGCAACGGCAGCGCGAGGGAAGGCGGCGGCGCCATCTTCTTCGTCGTCGACTCCGGCTACGGCACGCTGACGATCGAGAACGACTCGATGCTGTACAACAACCCGAGCGGTGAGTTCCAGAACGCGCCGGGCATCTTCGACAGCGTGGACGGGCAGGTGGTTCCGCCGGTTGTCACCAGTGGCTCGGTCGTCAGCAGCTAGGCACGGAATGCCCGGGAGGTAGGCGCGCCGACGCCGGGGGCTACCGGAGCTGGGCGTCGAGCGCCGCGGTATACACGTCGGCGATCTGCTGGAGTTCGGCGGGCGTGATGACGAACGGCGGGGAAACCTGGAGCGCGACCCCGCGCAGCAGCCGGGTGATCACGCCGTCACTGCGGGCCGCCGCGACGACCCTGGCCCCGAGTCCCGGGTCGGCCTCGCGAGCCGCCGCGGAGATCTCGACCGCCGCGAGCAGGCCGGCCCCGGTGCGCACCTCGCTGACCAGCTCGTGGCGCGCCAGCGGGGCGAGCACCCGGGCCAGCACCGACTCGAGTTCCCTGACCCTGGGCACAAGCCCTTCGCGCTCGATGATGTCGAGATTGGCCAGGCCCACCGCGCACGCCGCAGGGTGCGCCGTGTAGGTGTAACCATGCCGGAACACCTCGGTCGACCCGGCCCGCCAGAACGGCTCCGCGACCCGCGGGCCGACGATCACCGCGCCGAGCGGCAGATAACCGGACGTGAGCCCCTTGGCGACGGTCATCATGTCGGGCTCGAGCTCGTACCGGACGCTACCGAACCACTCGCCAGTCCGGCCGAAGCCGGTGATGACCTCGTCGGCCACGAACAGCACGTCGTTGTCCCGGCAGATCTGCTGCACCTCGGCCAGGTAGCCGTCGGGCGGAAAGTAGACCCCGCCGGCGCCGACGACCGGCTCGCAGAAGAAGGCGCCGACCCGGTCCGCGCCCACCTGCTCGATGATCTTGGCGAGGGCGGCGGGATCGTCCCAGGGGACGTGCTCAACGAGCGTGACAAGCGGGCCGAACGGATCGGTGAACGCGGGGATGCCGCCGAGTGAGGTGCCGAAGGCGTTCATCCCGTGGTAGGCGTGCGAGCGGGCGATGATGATCTGCTTGCCAGGGCGCCCGACCGCGCCCCAGTACGCGCGGGCCAGCTTTGCTGCCGTGTCGACGGCGTCGGATCCGCCGCCGGGAGTGAAGAACACCTTCGCGTCCGCGAGCGGGACCAGCGCCGACACGCGCCGCGCCAGTTCCTCCGCGGGCTCGCTCGAGAAGGTCTCGTAGGCCTGATAGCAGGCGAGCGCGCGCATCTGGGTCGCCGCGGCCTCGGCTAGCTCGATGCGGCCGTGACCGACGTTGACGTACCAGAGACTCGCGATGGCGTCCAGATACGCCCGGCCGGATACGTCGTAGACCGTCGACCCGACGGCTCGGGCCATCGAGACGACGTGGCCGGGGACGGTGGCCATGTTCGCGAACGGGTGCCACAGCGCGGTGTGGGTTGCGGCCCCGTCAGGTGCTGACATCCGAGAAGTCCCTTCGGCCGGTGCTCCGCGCTCAATCTATATCGGTGCGCGGCTCGGGTGAGATCGCGGGCATGTCCCTCCCTGCCCGCGGCGCGGCCACCATGAGCGCGCGCAGCGTCGGCTGCGCAGCGCAGGCCGGCCGCTCAGAACTGGGACTTGAGCTGCTCGATTTCGGCCGACTTGGCCAGCAGCTGCGCGTAGGCAGGCCGCTCCCGGATCCGCGCGAGTGCCCACCGCACGGCGTCGGCGCGGTTGCTCGCGATGCCCACCGTGATCAATGTGTCGAGGGTCTCCAGGTCGACCGGCCCGAGCCTGGCCATGACGGGGGTCAGCTCTGCGCCGGCCAGGGCGCGCGCCTCCAGCGACCCGGCTGGGCCCGGCCACGCCATGACAAACTGCCATCGCGGCCCGTCCAGGTCGTCACCGATCCGGATCTCGACGCGGCTGGCGTTGGGCAGCTTGTCGCGCATGTCCTCGCGGAGCTGCTCGAGCTGCTGGCGGAACGACCCTTCGAACTCCCGCGCGAAGCGCTTACGTTCCTCCCTGTCGGGGCTAGCGGAGACGATCACCCGGACCACGAGCTGACCGGGCTCGACGGCAGGATCGTCGCTGTGCTGGAGGAGCACGACCCGCTCGATCACGCCCGCCGGGAACCGGCCCTTGATGTCTTCGTCGAGAAGCTGCTGGACCTTCTCGAGCGCTTCCTGCTCCATGACGCCGCTCCTCTGATTACGCGCGTATTCAGAGTAACGTCGGTAACTACGATTAGTCCAGATGCTCACCATCTGGATGCGGGTTCCGGTGCGGCAGCCGTGAGCCGACGGTAGAGCGCCGCGGTGTCCGGGTGCGGTTCCCCATCCGGGGCCACGTCCCCGATCGCATCCAGGCACCGCCGCCACGCTTCGGTCACGCCCGCGAGGTTGCCGGCCGCGTGCTCCGCGCGCATGACCGCGCGCCACAACTGCTCGGCGGACGCCTCGGCCAGCAGACCCGTCCGCGCTGCTCTGGCCGCGGCCCTGGGTGATCCTGCCGCCAGCTCGATCTCGGCGAGCGTCTCCGCGGCGTCGACCACCTCGGCGCGCACGGTTTCCAATAGCGGGATGTCCAGCCACCAGAAGTAGCCACCGCTGAACGGCGCACCGCGGACCAGCGCAAGGGCAGCGCGCAGGTCGTCGTCCCGGCCCGCTGTCACGAGTTCCCTGAACCGCGTCCAGTCCAGCGACACGTCCGCGTGCAGGGCGTATTGCCCCCCGCCTGCGTGGATGATGTACTCCCCGCCGTCGCGGGCGGGACCCAGCCTGCGTCGTGTCCTGGTGATGATCTGCCGCACGGCGTCCGGCGGCTTGGGGTGGTCCGGATCGGCGCCGAGCACGCAGCACAGCGCGGAGTTGGACAGGCCAGCGGGCGCGGCCAGGGCGAGCGCGAGCATGAGCTCGACCTGCTGAGGCTGCAGCGGCTCGGCTGCGCCGGTGACCACGCACGGGCCGAGAACGCCGACGGCAAGACCTGGCCGACCAACCGACCCGGGCGGGCCGACCAGCCCGGTGGCCGACGAGCCCGGCAGCACTGCATCGGGCCGCCACCCAGCCGGCCCAGCGACACCGTCGGCGTGGCCGGCCAGCTCCCGGCTCATCGGCCCGGCACCGACCCGATACTCGCCGCGCACGCCCGCGTCGTCGTCGTCAGCGGTCGGCTGTGGCGGCCCGACCACGTCGGCTTCCGGCTCGCGGGTCCCCGCCAGCGAGATCCAGGGCGGCGCACCGTACTCGCGGTACGGCGGCTCGTCCGCGCTCACGTCGTTAAGGTCCTCCGCGGCGGCGAACAGCGTGCCGATCGCGGCGTACTCCCCGGCCGAGAGCGCCCGCGGGCGCACCGTGATCTGCAGCGGGACCAGGCTGGCCACAATGCCGTCCGTTACCTGCGGGTCGGGTGCCAGCTGGAGCGCCGTCGGCGCCATCCGGCCGTCGGCTGTCTCCGGGTCGCCGGCGAACAGCGCGGCGACTCCGGCCCGGCCGTCCACCGCGAGGTCCAGCAGCCGGGTCAGCTGATCAGGCGACGGCTCGGTGCGGCTGACCAGGACCGTGAGGCTCCAGTCCTCGTCATCCGGCTCGGCCAGCCGAAGCTCGCGAACGTCGGCTGGCGCAGCCGCAGCAATCCGCTGCGCCGTTCTGGCGCACCGGGTCGCCAGCAGTGCCAGTGCCTCGTCCAGCGTCGCGCAGTGCTCGGCGCGACCGAGCGGCGCGAGCTCGTCGCAGCCCACCAGGAGCAGGTCGGACCAGCCGCTCCACTGGCCGGTCGCTAGCTCCGTGGCCATCGTGGCGATCACCTGGTCAACGAGTTCTGACGGTCCGTCGCAGCTGGTGACCTGCAACGACTCCAGGTCGACCAGCAGGTACCCGGCGTCGGTGGCGCCCGCGGTGACGAGGCCCGACAGGAGGTGCGGTGCGGCCGCGTGCCGTGGCCGGGCGGCAGCCGCTGGCAGCGCGAGCTGCCAGCACATGCCCTGCCGACCGGGGCTGACCTCGTACGGGGCAGGCGGTGCCGCCGCGGCGGGCGCGGCCAGCAAGACTTCCAGCAGGTCGGTCGTGACGTGCACGCCGACGATGTCCGGCAGCACGGCCCCGTCCGCGCGCACGCCGGCCGCCAGGACCGCGAGCGCGTCCCAGAGCGTCGACACCGATGTCACGGGCGCGGTCGCACGGAGGCGCCGCTCTGCCGCCAGCGCCTCCGCGCTGACC
>JASHPF010000267.1 GCA_030038295.1 Streptosporangiaceae bacterium | reverse complement strand
GGCGTGAGTACGACGGCCAGCGCGTAGCCCGCGATCTGCCGCTGGCGGGGGAGCCCGCCGCGCGCCTTGGGCAGGCCCCGGCCGCGGCCGGCCAGCGAGTGCGTGACGATGTGCACGTCGATGTCGCCGGACTCGCGGACGGTGCGCGTGCTCACGCCCGGCCCGGTGAGCAGTGAGGACAGCCAGCTCCGGCGGCTGACGCCGAGGACGAGCTGGGTGGCGTTCTCGGCCCTGGCGAAGGTCAGCAGCGAGTCAGGGACGTTGTCCCCGACGATCTGGTGGTAGGTGCCGCCAAGCGACTCGGCCAGCCGCCGCTGACTAGCCAGCGCCGCCGGGTCGGCGCCGGTCAGCCCGTCCGACCTGGTGACGTGGACGGCGAGCAGGTCACCGCCGACCGACCTCGCCGCGATCCTGGCGGCGCGGCGGATCAGCGTCTCGCCCTCCGGGCCGCCGGTCAGCGCCACGACGACTCGCTCCCTGGCCTCCCAGGTGCCGTGGATGTCGTGCGCCTGCCGGTACCGCTGTAGCCCTTCGTCCACCTTGTCGGCGAGCCACAGCAGCGCCAGCTCGCGCAGCGCCGACAGGTTGCCGATGCGGAAGTAGTTGGTCAGCGCCGCGTCGATCTTCTCGGCCTTGTAGATGTTGCCGTGCGCCATCCGGCGGCGCAGCGCCTCGGCGGTCATGTCGATGAGCTCGACCTGGTCGGCGGCGCGCACCACGGCGTCGGGTACGGTTTCCCGCTGCGGCACGCCGGTGATCTTCTCGACGACGTCGTTGAGCGACTCGAGGTGCTGGATGTTCACGTTCGAGATGACGTCGATGCCGGCGTCGAGCAGCTCGGCGACGTCCTGCCAGCGCTTGGTATTGCGCGAGCCCGGCACGTTGGAGTGGGCGAACTCGTCTACCAGCGCAACGTCCGGGTGCCGCGCGAGGACCGCGTCGGTGTCCATCTCCTCGAAGGACGTGCCGCGATAGGCCACCGTCTTCCTCGGGATGAGCTCCAGGTCGCCGATCTGCTCGGCGGTGTGCGGCCGGCCGTGGGTCTCCACGAACGCGATCACGACGTCGGTGCCCCGGTCGCGACGGCGGTGACCCTCGTTGAGCATGGCGAACGTCTTGCCGACGCCCGCCGCCGAGCCGAGGTAGATGCGCAGCTGGCCCCGGCTGCCCTGCGGCCGGGCCGCCGCCCGCACGTCGCCCAGGCCCTCAGAACTCATGGCAACCCCTGTACCGAGAGTCTACGGCTGGTATCGGTATCCCATACCCGGCTCGGTCAGCAGGTGCTTCGGCCTCGGCGGGTCTTCCTCCAGCTTGCGCCGCAGCCCCGCCATGTGGAACCGCAGGTAGTAGGTGCGGTCCTCGGTGCCCGGCCCCCACAGCTCGGACAGTAGCCGGCTGGCGGACACGAGCTGACCGGGCGACCGGAGCAGGATCTCCAGCATCCGCCACTCGGTCCTCGTCAGCCGGACGGGCTCGGCGTCTCCGTCGTGCCGGGTCACGGACCTGGACACCAGGTCGATCGTGCAGTGCCCGATGGTGAACACCTGCCGGCTAGACGGCTGCGCGTCCCGCCGGAGCAGGGCGCGGAGCCTGGCCAGCAGTTCTTCCATGGAGAAGGGCTTGGTGACGTAGTCATCTGCCCCGGCGTCCAGCGCACCGATCTTGTCGCCCGATCCCGCTCGACCCGAGAGCACCAGGACCGGGACGGCGGTCCAGGTGCGCAGCCGCCGGATCACGTCGCTACCGTCCATGTCCGGGAGGCCGAGGTCGAGCAGCACGGCGTCCGGTGGTCGCCGCGCCGCCTCGGCCAGGGCGGTCTCGCCGGTCGCGGACGACGAGACCTGGTAGCCGCGGGCGCGGAGGTTGATCTCCAGCGCCCGCAGCAGCGCAGGCTCGTCCTCCACCACGAGCACCCGCTCGGTGTTGCCTCGGGGGGACGACCCCCCGGAACCCCCCGCGGTGTCAGACTGGATACTTCTCATCGAGCGCGATGTTCAGCAGCAGCACGTTGACCACGGGCGCGCCGAGGAACCCGAGGGTGCGGCCGGTGGTGTACTTCTTGACCAGCGCCTCGACCTGAGCGGCGCTGATGTGCCTGGCGGCAGCCACCCGGTCGACCTGGATCGCCGCGTTGGCCGGGGTGATGTCCGGGTCGAGCCCGGAGCCGGACCCGGTCACGGCGTCGCTCGGGATCTTCGAGATGGGGACGTTGTCGAACGCGGCAATCTGCTTCTGCCGCTGCTCGATGAACTGGATCTGGGCCGGGTTGTTGTCGCCGAGGTTGGATGCGCTCGAGTAGAGGGGGTTGCAGCCGTAGTTGTTCGGCCCGGTGCCTTCTATGACCCACTTGCCCTTGACCTGCTCAAGCGACCAGCCCACGATCGCGTAGGACGGCCGGGGCTGGAAGTACTGCGGCAGCGGCTGGCCCTTGGCGTTCACGAACTCCTGGCACAGCAGGCTGGAGCCGACGGTCCGGTCGTTGAAGCTCACCAGCGAGCCGTTCGCCTGGTGCGGGAACAGCCCCTCGGCCAGTCCCCACATGAGCACCGGATAGATGATCCCGGTGATCACCGTGAAGACCAGCAGCATGCGTAGCCCGGCCAGGTGCTGGCGGACGAAGGAAGGGAGGCGATTCATGTCAGATCACCGGAATCCAGGAATATTCATGATGATGAGGTCGATCAGCTTGATCCCGACGAACGGGATGATGAGGCCGCCGACGCCGTAGATCCACAGGTTGCGGCGCAGCATCGCCGACGCCGACGACGGCCGGTACCGGACGCCGCGCAGCGCCAGCGGGATCAGCGCGACGATGATCAGCGCGTTGAAGATGATTGCCGAGGTGATCGCCGACCTGGGGCTGTGCAGGCCCAGGATGTTCAGGTGGCCCAGCGCCGGGAGCACGCTGGAGAACATCGCCGGGATGATGGCGAAGTACTTGGCTACGTCGTTGGTGATCGAGAACGTCGTGAGCGCGCCGCGGGTGATGAGCAGCTGCTTGCCGATCTCCACGATCTCGATGAGCTTCGTCGGGTTGGAGTCCAGGTCCACCATGTTCCCGGCCTCCTTGGCGGCCGAGGTTCCGGTGTTCATGGCGACGCCGACGTCGGCCTGCGCGAGCGCGGGGGCGTCGTTGGTGCCGTCCCCGGTCATGGCGACGAGCTTGCCGCCCTCCTGCTCCTTGCGGATCA
>JASHPF010000266.1 GCA_030038295.1 Streptosporangiaceae bacterium | reverse complement strand
GCACGCACCGGGTCAGCGATGACGCAACGTGATCAGACTTTAGCGGATCCGGTCAGCCGACCGACACTCCGAGTTGCCGCTACGGCCTGCCACGGCTGCTTCGGGCCGAGGCATACAGGCAGACCGCCGCGGCTGCCGCCAGGTTGAGGCTCTCCGCCTGACCGTAGATCGGCACGGCCACTGCGGCGTCGGCGAGTACAAGCAGGCTGGCCGGCAGCCCCCAGGCCTCGTTGCCGAACAGCCACGCCGTCGGCCGGGCCAGGTCCGGGCTGTCCGCGCCGTCAAGGACCTGGCTGGCACTGCCGTCCGCCGCAAGCACCTGCACTCCGCCGGCCCGGAGCCCGGCGATCACCGCCGGCAGCGGCGTGTCAGCGACCACGGGCAGATGGAACAGGCTGCCGGCCGATGAGCGGACGCATTTGGCGTTGTAAGGGTCGACGGACGCCGCGGCGAAGATCACCCCGTCGGCTCCAGCGGCATCCGCGGTCCGCACGACGGTGCCGGCGTTGCCGGGATCGCGCACGCTGACGAGCACCGCAACCAGCCGAGGCGAGCGAGCCAGCAGCGCGGTGAGCGGCACGTCGATGAACCGGCACACGGCTACGATGCCTTGCGGCGTGATGGTCTGGGCGAGCTCGGTCATCACCTCAGAGCTGACCTCGCGCACCACCAGGCCGGCCGCAGCGGCACGATCGGCGAGCTCCCGATGTCGCGCCCGGCCCTGATCGGTGACGAACAGCTCCGTCACCACGTCCGGCCGCGCCAGCGCCTCCCGCACCGCCTGGGGACCCTCGGCGAGAAACAACCGGGCGCGTTCCCGGAACGCGCGCTTGCCGAGCTGGCGGGCTGCCTTGACGGCGGCCGACCGGCGCGACAGGACACCGTCCGGCTGCGCCCGGGCCGACCCCGGCCTGGTCATGCCCGCCCGGCCGTCAGATTGGCTCAGGCCGCGGGCGTGTTGACGTCAGCAGGCAGTGCGTCCCTGGCGACCTGGACCAGTGCAGTGAACGCCGACGGGTCCGACACAGCCAGCTCGGCGAGCATCCTGCGGTCTACGTCTACCTCGGCGAGCTTGAGCCCCTGGATGAACCGGTTGTAGGTAAGCCCCTCGGCCCGCACCGCGGCGTTGATCCGCTGGATCCACAGCCGTCGGAAAGCGCCCTTGCGATCCTTGCGGTCGCGATAGGCGTAGGTCATCGAGTGGAGTTGCTGCTCTTTCGCCTTGCGGTAGAGCCGGGAGCGCTGCCCGCGATAACCGCTGGCGCGCTCGAGAACTACCCGGCGCTTCTTATGGGCATTGACCGCCCGCTTCACGCGTGCCATGCGTCTGACTCACTTTCTAGCCGCGGGCTGGGTCACTTACCCAGCAGCTTCTTGACCTTCTTGGCGTCGCCCGGCGCGAGTTCCCGGTAGCCGGCCAGGCGCCGGGTGAACGTGCTGGGCTTGTGCTCGAGGTAGTGAGCACGGTCTGCCCGGCGGCGCATGACCTTGCCGGTACCCGTCAGCCGGAACCGCTTTCTGGATCCGCTGTGCGTCTTCATCTTCGGCATCTCGCCGGGTCTCCGTTCTCTCGTGCGCGGGGCACGTGTTCGCTCGTGCCCGCGGGCACGCGTCCTTGCACCAGGCAGCCGTCGCTGTCCTGGCCTGACAATCTCAGGCCGCGGCCGCTGACACGAGCCAGCAAACGTGGGCCTGTGTCGCGGGCCGGCCTTCGCCAGCCCGCGACGAGTTCGTGGGCCTACCGGTCGGCCTCGCGCGGTTTCGCCGACGCGGACCGGCTGTCCGCGGCCACCGGGACAGGCGTCTCGCCAGACCGGCGCGGTGGCGCTGGCTTGGCGGCCGTCGCCGGCCTGGCCGCTGCCGTGCTGCTCCGCGGCGCCGCCGCCAGGCCGGCCGCCGCGGCCAAGCCAGGGCCGCCGCGGCGCTCTGGTGACGCGCCGATCCCCGTCGCGGCGGACGCCGCGCCGGCCAAGCCGTCGCGCGAGGCCGATAGGTAGGCCTACGAGCTTCGTCGCGGGCTGGCGAGGGCCGGCCCGCGACACCGGTCCGGGGCCGCTGACTGGTTCAGCTGCCCCGGTGACCGTGACTGCCAGGCCGGGCGGCGCACGCCGCCCGGCGCCACGAGTCGTGCCCGCGGGCACGAAAGAAGGTCGTGCCCCGCGCACGAGAGAACGGAGACCCGGCGACATGCCGAAGATGAAGACGCACAGCGGATCCGCCAAGCGGTTCCGGCTGACAGGTACCGGCAAGATCGTCCGGCGCCGGGCCAACCGTGCTCACTACCTCGAGCACAAGCCCAGCACGATGACCCGGCGGCTGGCCGGCTACCGGGAACTCGCGCCGGGCGACGCCAAGAAGATCAGGAAGCTGCTGGGTAAGTGACCCAGCCCGCGGCTAGAAAGTGAGTCGGACGCATGGCACGCGTGAAGCGGGCGGTCAATGCCCACAAGAAGCGCCGGGTGGTACTCGAGCGCGCCAGCGGCTACCGGGGCCAGCGCTCGCGCCTGTACCGCAAGGCGAAGGAGCAGCAGCTCCACTCGATGGCCTATGCCTACCGGGACCGCAAGGATCGCAAGGGCGCGTTCCGGCGGCTGTGGATTCAGCGAATCAACGCCGCGGTCCGCGCCGAGGGCCTGACCTACAACCGGTTCATCCAGGGACTGCGGCTCGCCGGCGTGGACGTCGACCGCAGGATGCTGGCCGAGCTCGCCGTCTCCGATGCGGCGGCGTTTGCCGCGCTGGTGCAGGTCGCCAGGGGTGCGCTGCCTGCGGACGTCAACGCGCCCGCGGCCTGAGCCGGCGTGACGGTCGGCGCCGGCGCGCACCGCGGGCTGGCGACAGCATGCGCCGGCTGCGTGCGGTGACTCCCATCAGCGCAGTGGCACCGATGAGATCACCGGGGTCGGCCGGTACCCAGCCGCCTGGCCTCCGGCCGGGGCCGGTTGCCCCGGCATGACCAGGACCGGTGCCTCGCCAGCGCCGCCTGATGGCGTGCTGTCGCTGCGGTCGGCCAGGGTGAAGGCGGCGCGCCAGCTCGCCAAGCGGGCGTTCAGGGACCGCGGCCGGTCCTTTCTCGCGGAGGGCCCGCAGGCCGTCAGGGAGGCGCTGCGGCGGCCGGGCATCGTGACGGAGCTGTTCGTTACCGGCCAGGGCCGGGCACGTCACGCTGACGTGGTCGGCCTCGCGGCCGCCGCGGGCATCGCCGTGCACGACGTGGGCGCCGAGGTCATGAGCGAGCTCGCGCAGACCATCACGCCGCAGGGCGTGGTTGCCGTCTGCCGCTTCATCGACGTGTCGCTTGCCGCCGCGCTGGCTGGCACGCCGCGGCTCGTGGCGGTGCTCGTCAGCGTGCGCGACCCTGGCAACGCGGGCACCGTGCTGCGGACCGCGGACGCGGCCGGGGCCGATGCGGTGATCTTCGCCGCCGCGTCGGTCGACCCGTACAACGCCAAGTGCGTTCGCTCCTCAGCGGGCAGCCTGTTCCATCTCCCCGTGGTCGCCGGCGCCGCGCTGGCCGAGGTGATCACCGGGCTGCGGGGCGCCGGGCTCCAGGTGCTCGCGGCCGACGGCAGCGCCCGTCTGCTGCTGGACGACACGCCGGGCCCGGACCTGACCCGGCCGACCGCCTGGCTGTTCGGCAATGAGGCCTGGGGCCTGCCCGCCAGCCTGCTCGAACTCGCCGATGCGGCGGTGGCGGTGCCCATCTACGGGCAGGCGGAGAGCCTCAACCTGGCCGCGGCGGCTGCCGTGTGCCTGTACGCATCGGCCCGCCATGGCCGAGACTGCTAGCCCATGACGATCCGCTCGGAGTGTTGGCCGGCCGTGCGAATCCGCTAAAGTCTGATCACGTTGCGTCATCTGCTGACCGGGGTCGGCCCGCCGATGGTGCGGCAGCGCTGTGACGGCGGCCTTCCCCCGGGTCCGCCGACGCGGTCGCGGCACGGGTGCGGGCGGTGAAGGACCGCCCGCCGCTGGTGGCGCGGCGGGTTGTGCAGCGTTCCGCGGGGGACGGGCAGCTTCTCCGAGCCTCGCGGAGGCGGCGCAGGGTGGTGGACGGGATCGCGACAGGTCAGTCGGCGGCCGGTGTCGCGGCCGCTCCCGCTGTTGCCGCCGACCCCGCAGCCGCGGTCGGCTCAGCCGTGGCCGACGACGCCCGCACCGCTGGCCGAGTCCGCCCGGCAGCTGATGACCAGGAGGCCGAGTCGGCGCTCGGCCCCGTTCCCTCCTTCCTGGTCCTCGCCGACGACCTGCCAGATGGCCTGATCATCGCAGACCACACGGGTTCGGTGACGGTGGTCAACCGCGCCGCGGCGCGGCTGACGGGGATCGTCCAGGCAGCCGCGCTCGGCCGGGATATCCGGCAGGTGCTGCCACTGCACGACCACGAGAACCACTGCTGGTGGACGCTGACGCAGCCGTACGAGGGCCTGTGCACCAGGACCAGGCATCCGGAGCGGGCGCTCTTCCTGCCGAACGGCACCGAGCTGCTGGTCAGCATGGGATACGTGCGCGAGCCACCACGGCGCGGCGGTGCGGACGGCCGGGCGGTGCAGCGGCTCGTCATCACGCTGCGCAGTGCGCAGCAGCGGGCCCGGCTGGAGCGCAGCCGCGCCGACCTGGTATCGACCGTCGCGCACGAGCTCCGCTCGCCGCTCACCAGCGTCAAGGGCTTCACCGCCACGCTGCTCGCCAAGTGGCCGCGGTTCACCGACGACCAGAAGCGGGTCATGCTGGAGACCGTCAACGCCGACGCAGACCGCGTGACCCGGCTGATCACCGAGCTGCTTGACGTGTCCAGGATCGAGGCCGGCCGGATCGAGGTGCACCGGGAGCTGGTCGACGTCCCGGCGAGGGTCAGAAAGGTCATCACCGGCCGGGTGGCGGCCGGGGACCCGGACGACCGGTACCGCGTCGAGGTGGCCGGGACGCTGCCGGAGACCTGGCTGGACGCCGACAAGGTCGACCAGATCCTCGCGAACCTGATCGAGAACGCCGTCCGGCACGGGGCTGGTACCGTTACGACTGTGGTGGAGCCGGCGGTCGTGGCTGGGACCCCTGGTGTCGCGGTAGCGGTCCGTGACCAGGGGCCTGGCATCGCGCCCGAGGTTGCGTCCCGCGTGTTCGCCCGGTTCTGGCGCGCGAAGCGCCGCGGTGGCGCCGGCCTCGGGCTGTTCATCGTCAAAGGCCTGGTGGAGGCGCACGGCGGGGAGATCACCGTGCAGCAGGCGCCCGGTGGCGGCGCCGAGTTCCGATTTACCATGCCCGCCGGGACGCCTGACTTCGGCTAGCCGGCGGGCCCGCGGGCCAGCACGCCGGCGTTGTCACTGCGCCGCGTTGTCGTGCTGGCGATGGCGCACTCTAGAGGACTGCCAGGACGTCGCCCGTCGGGGTTGCCGTCCGGCTCTCGTCAGGGAGATCGGGGAGATGTCCGCACCGAACAACGCGTATGACCCGGTGGAGGTTGCCGTGCTGGCACCGGATGAGGTCCAGCAGATGCTGGACGATGCGCTCCGGGCCATCGCGGCGGCCGCCGACCTGGATCAGCTCAAGGCCGCCAGGATCGCGCACGCCGGCGACCGGTCGCCGCTGGCGCTGGCCAACGCCGAGATCGGCGCCCTGCCGCCGGCCGCCCGGGCCGAGGCGGGGCGGCGCGTCGGAGCGGCCAGGGCCGCGATCCGCCAGACGCTCGCGGAGCGGCAGGCCGAGCTGGAGGCCGAGCGCGACCAGCGGGTACTGATCGACGAAGCCGTCGACGTCACGCTGCCCTGGGACCGGTCACTGGCCGGCGCCCGCCATCCCGTGACCACGCTGGGAGAGCGGCTGACCGACGTGTTCGTCAGCATGGGCTACGAGGTGGCCGAGGGTCCCGAGGTCGAGGCCGAGTGGTACAACTTCGACGCCCTGAACTTCCCGCCGGACCATCCGGCGAGAGAGATGTACGACACCATCTTCGTGGCGGGCCGCCACGGCGAGCAGCACTCCGGCGTGCTGCTGCGCACCCACACCTCACCGGTGCAGATCCGCGCGCTGCTGACCCGGCCGCTGCCGGTGTACGTGGTCAGCCCGGGCAAGTGCTACCGCACCGACACGCTGGACGCCACCCACAGCCCGGTCTTCCAGCAGATCGAGTGCCTGGCGGTGGACGAGGGCCTGACCATGGCCGACCTGCGGGGCGCGATCAGCGCGTTCGTCGAGGCCATGTTCGGGCCCGGTCTGCAGACCAGGCTGCGCCCGGACTTCTTCCCCTTCACCGAGCCATCGGCAGACGTGTCGATGGAGTGTCACGTCTGCCGCGGCGCGTCCACCCGGCGGGGCGGGGAGCCGTGCCGGGTATGCCGGTCGCAGGGCTGGATCGAGATCGCCGGCTGCGGCATGGTCAACCCGCGCATGCTGGTCGCGTGCGGCGTCGACCCGGACCGCTACAGCGGTTTCGCGTTCGGCCTCGGCATCGACCGGTCGGTGCTGATCCGCAACGGCGTCACCGACATCAGGGACACCTTCGAGGGCGACGTGCGGTTCAGCCGTGCCTTCGGAATGGAGGCGTGATGCGGTTGCCGCTGTCCTGGCTGCTGGAGTACGCGGCCATCGAACTCCGGCCCGACGATGGGGCCGGAGTCGCGGACCTGGCCAGCCGGCTGACGGCCTGCGGGCTGGAGGTCGAGGCGGTCGAGCGGGTCGGGCATGACATCACCGGCGTGATCGTCGCCGAGGTGCTGGACGTCGAGGAGCTGACCGGGTTCACCAAGCCGATCAGGTACTGCCAGGTGTCCGCCGGCGACGGGCTGGAGCGGCACGTGATCTGCGGTGCGCGCAACTTCGCGGTGGGCGACCGGGTGGCCCTGGCGGTGCCTGGCGCGGTGCTGCCCGGCGGCTTCGAAGTCGGCGCGCGCAAGACCTACGGTCGGCTCTCCGAGGGCATGATCTGCTCGGCCGCAGAGCTCGCGATCGGCGAGGATCACACCGGCATCCTGGTGCTGCCGGCCGACGCGCCGCTCGGCACCGACTTCGTCATCTACGCCGGGCTGCTCGATGTCGTCCTCGACATCAACGTGACGCCGGACAAGGGCTATGCGTTGTCGGTTCGCGGCGTGGCGCGCGAGCTCGCGATCTCTTACCGGGTGCCGTTCACCGACCCCGCCGACGTCGGGCTGACCGCGGACGTCGGCGTGATCTCGGCCGACGTGTACCCGGCCAGCATCGCCGACACTACGGCGTGCGACCGGTTCGTGCTCCGCGAGGTGCGCGGCCTCGATCCGGCGACGCCGACGCCGCTCGGTATGAAGATCAGGCTTGCCAGGGCAGGCCAGCGGGCAGTGTCGCTCGCCGTGGACGTCACCAACTACCTGATGCTGGAGCTCGGCCAGCCGCTGCACGCCTTCGACCGGGCCCGGCTGACCGGCCCGGTCGTGGTGCGCCGGGCCGCACCCGGAGAGAAGCTGGAGACGCTCGACCACGTGGTCCGTTCGCTCGACCCGGAGGACATCCTCATCACCGACTCGTCCGGGCCTATCTCGCTGGCCGGCACCATGGGCGGGGTGGCGACGGAGGTGTCCGACGTCTCGCGCGACGTGGTGGTCGAGGCGGCGCACTTCTCGGCGCGCGGCATCGCCCGGCAGAGTCGGCGGCACAAGCTCGGCTCCGAGGCGTCCGCCCGGTTCGAACGTGGCGTCGATCCGGAGCTGCCGCTGCGGGCCACTGCTCGGGCGGCGACGATGCTCGCGGTACTCGGTGGCGGCACCGTCGTGCCCGGCTGCTCGCTGGCGGCCGCGGAGATTCCGCCGGTGACCATCCCGATGGCGGCCGACTACCCCGACCGGGTGGCCGGCGTCGTCTACGGCCTCGAGGTCGTGCTGGCCAGGCTGCGCGAGGTGGGCTGCACGGTGCTCCAAGCTCCGGCCGACGTCGAGGCCGCCCTGGATGGGGCCGTCGTATCCGACGCCGCCGGTGCCGCCGACGCGGCCAGCGCGAGCCCCGCCGGTCTGGCCAGCGGGCAGCTCACCAGCAGGCAGGCCAGGCCCGACCACGGCAGACACGACCGGCCGGAGCTGCTGCTGCTGGTGACGCCGCCGTCGTGGCGGCCGGACCTGACCGACCCGGCCGACCTGGCCGAGGAAGTCATCCGGCTGGAGGGATACCAGAACATCCCGGTCCGCGCCGCGCAGGCGGCGGCCGGCCACGGCCTGACCGACCGCCAGCGGCTGCGCCGGACGATGAACCGCGCACTGGCGTACGCGGGCTTCGTCGAGGTGATGAGCAATCCGTTCGTCTCGACCGCGGACTTCGACAAGCTGCAGCTGCCCGCCGAGGACGAAGACCGGCTGGCCGTTCGGCTGGCCAACCCGCTCAGCGAGGACGAGCCGCTGATGCGCACGACACTGCTGCCCGGCCTGCTGCGGACGCTGGTCTTCAACGTCGGCCGCGGCTTCGGCGACATCGCGCTGCACGAGTTCGGCCTGGTCTTCCGACCGCGCCCGGACGCGCCCTCGGTCGCGCCGATCCTGCCGGTGGATCGGGCACCGACGGTGCAGGAGATCGCGGAACTCGAGGCTGCGCTGCCCGACCAGCCGCTGCACATCGGCGCGGTGCTGGCGGGCCAGATTGAGCCGTCTGGCTGGTGGGGGCCGGGCCGGGCCGCTGGCTGGCAGGACGCGATCGAGGCCACCCGCATTGTGCTACGCGCCAGCCGGGTCCCGTTCGAGGTGCGGGCCGCCCGCCGCGAGCCGTGGCATCCCGGCCGCTGCGCGGCGATCTTCGTGCGCGGCGAGCAGGGCCACGAGTGGCTGGCCGGGTACGCGGGCGAGCTGCACCCGAGGGTCGTCGCGGCGTTCGGCCTGCCCGTCCGGACGGCGGCGATGGAACTCGACCTCTCGGTGGTGGACACCGCGGCCGACGCGCTCGGTCCGGTGCAGGCTCCGACCCTGTCCGGCTACCCGGTCGCGGTGCAGGACGTCGCGCTGAGCGTGCCGGATTCGGTGCCGGCGGCCGACGTCGAGCGCGCGCTGATCGCGGGTGCTGCCCAGGCCGGGGACGTGCTGCTGGAGTCGGTGCGGCTGTTCGACGTCTACACCGGTGACCAGGCCGGCGCGGGCCGCAAGTCGCTGGCGTATACGCTGCGGTTCCGCGCCCCGGACCGCACCCTCACCGCCGACGAGGTCAGCGCCGCGCGCGACGCCGCGGTGGCCGAGGCCGCGCGTCGCACCGGCGCGGTGCTGCGCAGCGGCTGATCGCTCAGGACGTCTTGAGGATGGCCACGATCTCCCGGCCGTCCTTGGCGCACTTGGACGTCTCGCCGGTTTTCAGCAACTCCGGCGTTGCCAGTCCCTGGCAGGTCCAGCCCTCGACCGTGACCGGGCCGCCACCGCCGTTGCCGGGCGCCTGGCCGTCGGCGATCGCCTGCGCGTACTTCGCTTCAACCTGCAGCGCGGCCGAGCAGGCTACCTGGCCGCGGTTGACCTCGATCTCGACCGGCACGTTGGCGGCGGTCCGGGTGGTGCCGCAATCCTGGATGGTCGCCGCCGCCGGACTCGCTGACCCGGCACCGCAGCCGGCCAGTAGTGGCCCGGACGCCAGCGCGCACGCCAGCACGACGAGCGCGGAGTAGCGCCAGGCTGGCATCAGCGTTTGTCTCCTTTCATCGCCTATCATGCCGTCCGGCCGGGTATCGGCCTAGCCGGATCACAGATCTGCAAGCCGAGCGTTACCTGCCGCGGCGGCCGGCTGGTGCGATTGCATAATCAGTCATAGATATGCATAATAATTCGGGAGCGCCGAAGCCCGGCTCCGGCGCCGTCCCGGTCGAACGGACGGGCGAGGCGGTCTGCTCGCCCTACCCAGGAGGGTCGATGGGCGCGCGCGTGGCGGTGGCCGGCGCTAGCGGCTACGCGGGCGGTGAGCTGCTGCGGCTGCTAGCCGGACACCCGGATCTGGAGCTGGCCGCGGTGACGGCGGCCGGTAGCGCAGGCCAGCGAGTGGCCGAGGTGCACCCGCACCTGGCGGGCCTGCCGCACCTGGCGGACCGGGTCTTTCAGCCGCTGGATGCCGACGCGCTGGCGGGCGGTGACCTGGTGTTCCTGGCCTTGCCCGCAGGGCAGTCGGCGCCGGTCGCGGCGCAGCTCCCCGCCAGTGTCAAGGTGGTGGACCTAGGGCCGGACTTCCGGCTGGCCGACGCCGCCGCCTGGGCGCGGTACTACAGCGGGCCGTATCCCGGACGCTGGGTCACCGGGACGCCCGAACTGCCCGGCGCGCGGGCGGCGATAACGGCCGCCGAGCGCGTCGCCGCGCCCGGCTGTTACGCTACGGCGGCGATGCTCGCGCTCGTCCCGCTGGCTGCCGCGGGCCTGGCCGAGGCCGACGACATCGTGATCGTCGCGGCGTCAGGTACGTCCGGCGCGGGCCGGTCGCTGCGCGCCGATCTGCTTGCCAGCGAGGTGCTGGGATCGGCCGCTGCCTACGGGGTGGCGGGGGCGCACCGGCACACCCCGGAGATCGAGCAGGCGATCGGCGAGGCCTCCGGCCGCGCGGCCTCCGTCAGCTTCACGCCCGTGCTCGCGCCGATGCCGCGCGGCATCCTCGCGACCTGCACCGCCCGCCTTTCTGCACCCGACATCAGCACGGCCGACCTGCGCGGGGCCCTCGCCGCCTGGTATGACGGCGAGCCGTTCGTGACGCTCCTGCCGGACGGGCGGTGGCCGGCGACCGGGTCGGTGAGCGGCTCTAACGGCGTCCAGCTTCAGGTGGCTGCAGATCCGCGGGCGGGGCGCGTCGTAGCCGTGGCGGCCATCGACAACCTCGGCAAGGGCGCCGCCGGACAGGCGGTCCAGGATGCCAATCTCATGCTCGGACTGCCCGAGACCAGCGGGCTGACTTCGATCGGCGTCGCGCCATGACGGTGACGAGCCCGCGGGGCTTCCGGGCGGCCGGCGTGGCCGCGGGCCTCAAGGAGTCCGGTGCCGCGGACGTGGCGGTCGTCATCAACGACGGGCCGAGCGCGGCGGCGGCCGGCGTTTTCACGGCGAATCGGGTGAAGGCGGCGCCCGTGCTGTGGAGCCGGCAGGTGCTGGCCGGTCAGACCGTCCGCGCGGTCGCGCTGAACTCGGGCGGGGCGAACGCGTGCACCGGGCCGGCCGGCTTCCAGGACACCCACCGCACCGCCGAGCACCTGGCCAGCCTGCTGGACATCGGTGCGGGGGAGGTCGCCGTCTGCTCGACCGGCCTGATCGGCGAGCGGCTGCCGCTCGACACGCTGCTGGCCGGCCTGACGGCGGCGGTCAGCGCCGCGTCGGAGCACGGCGGGCTGGCCGCCGCGGATGCGATCAGGACCACCGACACCGTGCCCAAGACCTGCGTCGTGCCCGGCGCGGGGTATCAGATCGGGGGGATGGCGAAAGGCGCGGCCATGCTGGCGCCCGCGCTGGCCACCATGCTCGTCGTGCTGACCACCGACGCGGACCTGCCGCCAGGCGACCTGGACGCCGCGCTGCGCGGCGCCGTGCGCACGACCTTCGACCGGCTGGACAGCGATGGCTGCATGTCCACCAACGACACCGTGCTGCTGCTCGCCAGCGGCGCGAGCGGCACCGTGCCCGACCCCGCTGAGTTCGGCGCGCTGCTGACCGCCGCGTGCGCGGACCTCGCCGCGCAGCTGCAGGCAGACGCCGAGGGGGCAGGCAAGACGATCACCATCGACGTGACCCGCGCCGCGACCGAGCCGGACGCGCTCGAAGTCGGCCGCGCCGTCGCCCGGTGCAACCTGCTCAAGTGCGCGATCGCGGGCGAGGATCCGAACTGGGGCAGGGTGCTCGCCGCCGTCGGCACGACCAGTGCCGCGTTCGAGCCGGACGAGCTCAGCGTCGCGATCAACGGCGTCTGGGTGTGCAAGGGCGGCGCACCGGGCGAGGACCGCTCGGCCGTCGACCTGCGACCCAGGCAGGTGACGATCACCGTGGAGCTGGCGGCCGGCGAGCACACCGCGACCATCAGGACGACCGATCTCACCGCCGAGTACGTGCACCTGAATGCGGCGTATTCGACATGAAATCAGGGGCGGAAGGGAACGAGGCCGAACACAAGGCGGCCGTCCTGATCGAGGCGCTGCCGTGGCTGGAGCGCTTCCACGGGCAGACTGTCGTGCTGAAGTACGGCGGCAATGCGATGACCAACGACGGCCTGCGCCGCTCGTTCGCGGAGGACGTAGTCTTCCTGCGCTACGCGGGGCTGCGGCCCGTGGTCGTACACGGGGGCGGTCCGCAGATCAGCGCACAGCTCGACCGGCTCGGCATGCAGTCGACCTTCCGGGCGGGTCTGCGCGTGACCACCCCGGAGACCATGGACGTGGTCCGGATGGTGCTCACCGGGCAGGTGAACCGCGAGATCGTGGGGCTCATCAACGAGCACGGGCCGTTCGCCGTCGGGATCTCCGGCGAGGACGCAAACCTGCTCACCGCGCGACGCGTGCAGGCCGAGGTCGGCGGCGAGCTGGTAGACATCGGCGAGGTGGGCGAGGTCGAGGCGGTGAACCCTGGCGCGGTCAGCGCGCTGCTCGCCGACGGCCGCATCCCGGTCATCTCCAGCGTGGCCCGCGGCACCGGCAGCGGCGTGCTGAACGTCAACGCCGACACCGCGGCGGCGGCCATCGCGGTCGCCCTCGGCGCGGCGAAACTGGTCCTGCTGACCGACGTCGCCGGGCTGTATCCGCGCTGGTCGGGGGCGGACGCGGCGAGCGCGGTGCAGGCCCGGCCCATCAGCCAGCTCACCGCCGCCGAGCTGGTCGCGCTCATGCCCGGCTTGTCCGACGGCATGATCCCGAAGATGGCGGCCTGCCTGACGGCCGTCCGCGGCGGCGTGCCGCGGGCGCACGTGCTCGATGGCCGGCTGCCGCACGCGATCCTGCTCGAGATCTTCACCGACTCCGGGATCGGCACCATGGTCGTCCCCGACACCGCGCCAGCCGCAGAAGGAGCGGATCATGTCAGCCACTGAGCTACTGCAGGACCGCTACGGCGCCAGCATGATGCTGACGTATGGCATGCCGCCGGTGGCGCTGGCCCGCGGCCAGGGCTGCACCGTATGGGACGTGGACGGCAACAGTTACCTCGACCTCATCGGCGGGATCGCGGTGAGCGCGCTCGGGCACGCCCACCCGGCGCTCGTCGAGGCGGTGAGCCGGCAGGTCGGCACGCTCGCCCACGTCTCGAACCTGTTCCTGCACGAGCGGCAGGTCGAACTCGCCGAGCGGCTGATCGGGCTGCTCGGTACCGACGGCCGGGTGTTCCTGGCCAATTCCGGCGCCGAGGCCAACGAGGCCGCGCTCAAGCTGGTCCGCAAGGCCCAGGGCCCGGAGCGGCCGGTCATCGTCGCGGCCGAGCACGGCTTCCACGGCCGGACCATGGGCGCGCTGAGCGTGACGGGCAAGGCCGCCATCCGTGAGCCGTTCGGTCCGTTCGGGGTTCAGGTCGTCTTCGTGCCGTTCGGGGACGCGGCGGCCCTGCAGGCGGCGGTGGGGTCTGACACCGCGGCGGTCTTCCTCGAGCCGACCCTCGGCGAGGGCGGCGTCGTGCCCGCGCCGCCGGGTTACCTCAAGGCGGCCAGGGATGCCTGCGACAAGGCCGGGGCGCTACTGGTGATCGACGAGATCCAGAGTGGCATCGGCCGTACCGGTGAGTGGTTCGCCCACCAGCGCGAGGGCGTCCGGCCGGACGTGCTCACGCTGGCCAAGGGCCTCGGCGGCGGGCTGCCGATCGGCGCGTGCGTAGGCTTCGGCCGGTGCGGCTCGGCGCTGAGCAAGGGCGACCACGGCAGCACCTTCGGCGGGAACCCGGTCGCGTGCGCCGCCGCGCTCGCGGTGCTGGACACCATCGAGAAGGAGGACCTGCTCGCGCACGTGAAGTCGGTCGGCGAGCGGCTCGTGACCGGGATCGAGGGCATCGGGCATCCGCTGATCGCGGGCGTCCGCGGCAGCGGTCTGTGGCTGGCGATCGCGCTGACCGGCACCGCGGGGACGGC
>JASHPF010000265.1 GCA_030038295.1 Streptosporangiaceae bacterium | reverse complement strand
CGTCGCAGATCGAGGCCAGCAGCTCCGAGGACGCTTCCTTCCGGCCGCGCTCAACCTCGGACAGGTATCCGAGGGACACCCGGGCGGTGGCCGATACCTCACGGAGGGTGCGACCCTGGCGAAGACGCAGTCGCCGAAGCGCGTCGCCGAGCAAGTGACGAAGCAGGACCATCGTCGCGCTCCCTCCCCGAGGCCGAAGTACTGACCCTTCTACCGTACCTGCCCGGGCGGACTGGGTGGGAGAGGGCACAGCCGCGTGTTCACACACACGTAACACTGTAATCAGCTGGCGTCTTCCCGAAGCGCGCTGACCAGCAGGGACAAAGCCCACTCAACCGTCTGCTCCCGGACTTCCTGCCGGTCGCCGGTGAGCTCCAGCCCGCGATACGACATATCCGCCGGGCCAGCGACGGCGACGAACACCGTCCCCTGCGGCTTGCCGTCGGCCGGTCCCGGCCCGGCTACGCCGGTGGTCGCGAGCCCGTACGTGGCGCCGAGCCGCTCGCGCACGCCCTCCGCCATCGCCGCGGCCACCTCAGGGTCGACCGGGCCCTGCCGGGCGAGCAGGTCGGCCGGCACGCCCAGCAGCGCCCCCTTGAGCTCGGTGGCGTAGGCGACGATGCCGCCGCGGACCGCGAGCGAAGCCCCGGCGATCGTGGTGAGAGCCCCCGTCACCAGGCCTCCGGTCAGCGACTCGGCTACCGCGACCGTGCGGCCGCTGGCGGTCAGCAGCTCGATGGCCTGCCGGGCGAGCTGTTCGGTCTCGGTCGGCTCCGGCAGGTCAGCTTGGCCGATCGGTACCGCGGGCCGGGCCGAGTCAGGCGCGATCACCGGACCGCCCGTCGCAGCCGGACCGCCCGCACGGTGTAGTCCGCCCCGGTCACCACCGTCACGATCAGGGCCGCACCCATGGCGACCGCCCGCACGACGTCGATGTGCCACGGCAGCACGTACAGGCTGATGGCGATGATCTGCAGCATCGTCTTGAGCTTGCCGCCCCTGCTGGCGGCGATCACGCCATGCCGGATGACCCAGAACCGCAGCGCCGTCACGCCGAGCTCCCTGATCACGATGACGGCGGTGATCCACCATGGCAGCTCGCCCAGGTAGGAGAGCGTGATCAGGGCGGACCCGGTCAGCGCCTTATCGGCGATCGGATCGGCGATCTTGCCGAAGTCCGTGATCAGGCTGCGCCGCCGGGCCAGCTCACCGTCAAGCAGGTCAGTGGCGGACGCGACGGCAAACGCCACGAACGCGATCGCCCGGCCGGCCGTGCCACCCGCCAGCAGGAACCAGATGAAGACCGGCACCAGGGCGAGGCGCGCCACGGTCAGCGCGTTGGCGACGTTGACCAGCCCCGGTGCCGCCAGCCGCGCCGGGTCAGCGGTCCTGGCCTGGCTCGCGGCCGCCGGGTCCGGGGGCACCGCGAGCGGGTCACGGCCTGCCGCCAGCGGCTCACTGCCCGCGGTCAGCGGCTCACTGCCCGCGAGTGGCTCAGCACCGGCTGCTGGCGTCGGAGGCCGCGCCGGTACGGTGCCGTCGCCGTCGGTGTCCGGTGCCGCCCAGCTCACCGCTCGCCCGCGCCTGCCGCTGCGGCGTACCGGCCGTCAGCCCGGCTGGGCCGCAGGTCAGCGACGTTCGCCGCGCGCAGGTCGACCCCGTCGTTGCCCGTGACCACCGCCTCGACGAGGTCGCCGACGGCCAGGCGGCGCGCGCTGCGCACCTCGGTGGCCCCGTCGACCTCGGGTGCCTGGTGCTCTGCCCGCCCGAGATAACTGCCGTCGGGCAGCACCTCGTCGATGAGCACGTCCACCGGACTGCCGATCCGCGCCGCCGCGCGCTCGGCCATCAGCTCGTCGGCGAGACTAGCCAGCTGGTCAACGCGGCCGGCGATCTCGTCCTCGGGCAGCTGCCCCGGCAGCCCGGCTGCCTCGGTCCCGTCCTCGTCGGAGTAGCCGAAGACCCCGATCGCGTCCAGCCGGGCCGCCGACAAGAAGTCCTGCAGACTGCCCAGGTCCGCCTCGGTCTCGCCGGGAAACCCGACGATGAAGTTCGACCGGATGCCCGCCTCCGGAGCGAGCGTCCTGATCTGGTCTATGAGCTGCAGGAACCGGTCCCCGTCGCCGAACCTGCGCATCGACCGGAGCACGGCCGGGCTCGCGTGCTGGAACGATAGGTCGAAGTACCGGGCGACCCCCGGCGTCCCGGCCAGCACCTCAACCAGGCCCGGTCGTACCTCAGCGGGCTGCAGGTAGCTGACCCGCACGCGGCGGATGCCAGCCACGGAGGCGAGCCGCGGCAGCAGCGTCTCCAGCAGCCTGAGGTCGCCGAGGTCCTTTCCGTACGAGGTGGAGTTCTCGCTGACCAGCAGCAGCTCGCGTGCGCCGTGGTCGGCGAGCCACGCGGCCTCGGCGAGCAGGTCGGCCGGCGGCCGCGAGACGAACGCGCCGCGGAACGCCGGAATGGCGCAGAACGTGCACCTGCGGTCGCACCCGGAGGCGATCTTGAGCGGAGCCACCGGACCGCCTCCCAGCCTGCGGCGCAGCACGCGCGGGCCAGAGGCCGGAGCGATTCCCGGCGGAAGATCGGGAACGGCGGTGACGGTGGGTCGACCGTGGCCCGGCAGGTGCGCCCCGCCGGTCTTGGGCCGGTCGGCCGGCGTCAGCGGCAGCAGCGTGCGCCGGTCTCGCGGCTGGTGCGCCGGCCACCGCGCTCCCGTCGCGACCGCGTCCAGCCGCGCGGCGATGTCCTCGTAATCGTCGAACCCCAGGACCTGCGCCTCCGGCATGGCCTCCGCGAGGCCGGCCCCGTAGCGCTCCGCAAGGCAGCCGACGGCGACGACCTTGGCGCCGTCTGCCGCCGCGTCCAGCAGTACGTCGATGGACTCCTGCTTGGCCGCCTGGATGAAGCCGCAGGTATTGACCAGGACAACCGTGGCGTCGTCCGCCTGGCCGGCGAGCTGCCAGCCGCCCTCGGCCAGCCGGGCGGCTAGCTCTTCGGAATCCACCTCGTTGCGGGCGCAGCCCAGCGTCACCAGCCGGACCCGACGGGTGCTGGCAGGCGAGCGGCGCTGCCCGGACGACACACCGGCAGACTACGGTAAGCGGGCCGGTGCCAGCGCACCCGCTGGCCCCCCGTGTTGCGGGACGGGGCGGCCTACGTGCAGGCCGTCGGGCTACACGTCAGCGTCACCGGCTGGGTGGTCGTCAGGGCCTGCTGCTTGCCGTTGAGGTAGAGGTAGGCCCCGCCGGGGTTGCCGAGCTGGATCCGTATGCCGGTGACCGTCGTCACGGTCTCCCTGGGCACGCCCACCGAGGCACCGATGTCCCCCTGATACAGCACCTGGCCGTTCTGCGCGGTGAGCTCGGCCCAGGTCACCTCGCCGGGCTTGGCGACTATGGTGACCTGCAGCTGGGTCGCCGCAGGCGAAGCCGGCGCGGAGGACGCCGCGGCTGGCGACGGCTTCGCGCTGTGCCCGGAATTCGCGGTGTGGTGCGTCGATGCGATCTGGCTGGTCGACGGCGTGTTGCTGTGCGAGAAGTAGCGGAAGCCGACGACGCCCGCCACCACGACCAGGCCGGCTAGCAGCACTATGGTCCAGTTCGGCCGGCGTCGTTCCTTGAGCCTGACCGGCGTGAACGGCTGGAACACGTCCGCAGCCGTGATCGGGTGCGGCGGCGCCTGGCTCGCGTCGTACTCTCGCACCATTTCATCCGGATCGAGCCCTACCGCACGGGCGATGCTGCGGACGTGGCCGCGAGCGTAGAAGTCACCCCCACACGCCGAGTAGTCGCCCCGCTCGATGCCGCGGACGATCGTCTCTCTGATGCACGTCCGCTGACTGACCTGCGTGATGGTGAGACCGGCCTGGCGGCGCGCCGCCGCCAGGGCATCTCCAACGCTCATCACGGCGCCATCTTGAATCATGCTTGCGTCCCGCCTTCCGGGCCGACGGCCTGGTTAGCCGGCCGGCCCGATATTGGCTTCCCCCGAATCCCACTGGCCTGGGACGGTCACCCAGTGTAGACATCCGAGTACGCTCCGTCGGGGGCTGGGCCAAGATTCTGGCTGGCGTGCGTCCGGAGCCGGACCCCGAGCGGCGGCGGCGCCTGCTCAGTCCTCGCCACGCAGCGACGCGAGCAGGTCGGGCAGGTCGTCGGGCCTGATGAGCACGTCGCGCGCCTTCGATCCCTCGCTGGGACCGACCACGCCACGGCTCTCGAGCAGGTCCATCAGCCGACCCGCCTTCGCGAAGCCGACCCGAAGCTTGCGCTGCAGCATGGACGTGGAGCCGAACTGCGTGCCGACGATCAGCTCGGCGGCCTGCACCAGGAGGTCAAGGTCGTCACCGATGTCGGCGTCGATCTCCCGCTGCCTGCTCTGCGCCGCGACCACGTCCTCGCGGTAGACCGGCACCGCCTGCTTCTTGCAGTGCGCGACGATCTCGCGGATCTCCCGCTCGGTGACGTAGGCGTTCTGCAGCCTGATGGGCTTGCTGGTGCCCATCGGCAGGAACAGCGCGTCGCCCTGGCCGACTAGTTTCTCCGCGCCCGGCTGATCCAGGATGACTCGGCTGTCGGTCAGGCTGGAGGTGGCGAACGCGAGCCGGGACGGCACGTTCGCCTTGATCAGGCCCGTGACCACGTCCACGCTCGGGCGCTGGGTGGCCAGCACCAGGTGGATGCCGGCCGCCCTGGCGAGCTGCGTGATCCGCACGACCGCGTCCTCGACATCCCGCGGCGCGACGATCATCAGGTCGGCGAGCTCGTCGACGATCACCAGCAGGTACGGGTACGGGCTGAACGTGCGCTCGGAGCCCGGCGGCGCCGTCACTCGCCCGGCTCGGACCGCCTTGTTGAAGTCGTCTAGGTGCCGGAACCCGGTCGACGCGAGGTCGTCGTAGCGCCGGTCCATCTCGCCGACCACCCACTGCAGCGCGTCCGATGCCCTCTTCGGGCTGGTGATGATCTGCGTGATCAGATGCGGGACACCGGCGTAGGCGGCCAGCTCGACCCGCTTCGGATCGATGAGCACCATGCGCACCTCGTCCGGCGTCGCCCGCAGCAGGATCGAGGTGATCAGCCCGTTGATGCACGTTGACTTGCCGGCGCCGGTGGCACCTGCAATCAGCATGTGTGGCATCTTCGCGAGGTTGGCCACGACGTTCGTGCCCTCGACGTCCTTGCCGAGGCCGACCACCATCGGGTGGTGGTCCGACCTGGCAACCGGCGAGCGCAGCACGTCCCCGAGGCTCACGATGTCCCGGTCGGCGTTCGGGATCTCGATGCCGATTGCCGACTTGCCCGGGATCGGCGACAGGATGCGCACGTCGGCACTCTTGACGGCGTACGCGATGTTCTTGGACAGCTGGGTGACCCGCTCTACCTTGACGGCGGGCGCCAGTTCGATTTCGTACCGCGTCACCGTCGGCCCGCGAGTGAACCCGGTAACCTCGGCGTCGACCTCGAACTGCTCGAGCACGCCGGTCAGCGCCTCGACCACCGTCTCGTTGGCGCGGGTTCGCGGCCTGGCCACGGTACCGGGTTTCAGCAGCGCGATCGGCGGCAGCGTGTAGCTGCCGTCGGTGACCGCGGAAAGCGTCAGCTGTTCCGGCTTCTTCGCCGCCCCCGGCCCGGCTGCGGGTGCGGCCTCCACGCTGGCCGCCAGCGCCGCCGCTTCCCGCCAGCCGTCGTCGGTCAGGCTTCTGCCGCCCGCCAGCACCCCCTGTGCGGCGGCATCGGCAGCGCTGACCCCGGCGTCGGCGTCGCCGTGCTCGGCGGTTCGCGGCGCGTCGCGGCGGCCGAACAGGCTGTCCAGCAGCGGCGTGTCGTACGCCTGGTCCCGCGCGCCCACCTCGAGCGCGTCGGTCCGGCGTCTGGCCAGCTTGGCGTGCGGACGGCCCGTCCCGGCGGCCGCGCCAGTCTCGGTCGTGGCGGTGGCGTCAGCGCCATGGCGCCGCAGCAGGCCGCGTCCCTCGGCGATGCGCTCCGGCACGCGGTGCAGCGGGGTCCCGGTGATCACCAGCAGCCCGAAGCCCGCGATCAGCAGCAGCACCGGGATCGCCGCCCACTGGGTGACGATCGCCACCAGCGGAGCCGCGACGACGTAGCCGATGAGGCCGCCGGCCGACCGGATCGCGGCCAGGCCCGCGGCCAGGCCTGGCGTCCCGGCGGCGATGTGAATCAGACCGAGCGCGCCGACGAGCAAGGCCACCCAGCCGATCACCATCCGGGCGGTGGCCGCATTCTTATCAGGATGGCGGAGGAACCGCCACGCCAGCAGCACCAGCAGGATCGGCACCGCCCAGGTACCGGAGCCGAACAGGCTCCGGATCGCGAGCGAAACCGGTCGCAGCGGGCCGGATTCGTCCCCCCAGATGGCCACGGCGCACGCGATCGCTGCGCAGAGCGCGGCAAGGCCGGCGCCGTCCCGGCGGTGCAGCGGGTCTAGCTCACGAGCGTGCCGGCCCATCGCCCGGCAGGCCGCGCCCACCGCGTGCGCGACCACCATCCACGCGCCAGCGATTAGGGCGACGATCCAGCCCAGCAGGATCACGAACGGGTTGGCGGACGGTGCGGGGGTGGCGTATCGGCGGCCGGCCGACCGGCCGTGGCCTCGGCGGGACGAGCCGGAACCCCCGCGGTACTGGGCCCGGCGCCGGGTCGACGACCCGGACCGGTTACGAGCCGAGGATGCGGTCGCCTTGGCCGTGCTCCCCCGAGGGCGCGCTGCGCCCTTGGACGCACGTGTCGCCATGATCCCTACCGTAACGACCAGGCGCTGCCACGGCCCGGAACGAGCGCGGCGTGTCGCCAGCTACTGCGACTGCGCGATGTACTGCGAGGTTTCCCTGCGCCACAACAAGATCAGGGTAGCGAGGCCGACGAGCCAGCCCAGGCCGACGAAGACCAGCGTGGTGGTGGTCCGCGCCCCGCTGAAGATCAGCCACAGCGTGTTGAGCCCGAAGAGCACGGTCGATACGATCCGGGCCCAGCCTCGGCCCTGGCCGTTCGCCCACGCCATCCACAGCCAGAGGCCGATGGCGATCAGCAGGATGACCACGACGAACACGAGGTACAGGTTCTCCGCGGAATGGATCTCCGCGGCCGTCAGGGTCCGGCCGGTCCTGGCGTTTCTGAGTGCCCGTCCCACCGCGTTCTTGATCCGGCCGCTGAGGGCCAGCGTCCCGATCAGCCCGAGGGCGGACAGGCCCGCCCCCACGTACATGAGGATCACGGCGGTGCGGACCGTCGAGGGCTGCGGGCCCCGCGGCGGCCGCTGAACAGTATTGCTGCCACCGCCGGTGGGATACGGCTGGTAGGTCATGGCGACTCCTTGTCCTGCTTCGGCATACCGTACCGTGTCCGCGCGGTGCTGGATGCCACCAGGCTGACCGGCCGGATGGCCACTCACACCACCAGCAAATACCCAGGCAAGGGCCAGCCCAGAGCCAACCGCGCGGCGCCAAGCCGCTCCGTAGTGGTCAGCCAGCCGACGGCGATTCGATGGTGCCGGTGGCCGAGATCTGGACGGCCCCGTTCCCCCCAAAATCCTCCTGGGAGAGCGTGTTGATGGTGCCGATGGCCGCGTTCGTGGGATCAGGTTCCGGGATGCCAGGCTCCACCAGTCGCAATGGGGTGATACTGCCCGACACGAACTGTCCGTGCGCGCCGAGCGTGACGTGCAGGATCGCGCTGACCGAGGTGATGGAATCCAGGCCGAGCGTGTTGTAGCCGCAGAAGTTGCCGAGGCTGTAGGCGATCAGGTGGCCGTGATACCACTGGAAGCCGCGCAGCACGTGCGGGCCCGAGCCGACGACCAGGTCGGCGCCAGCGTCGATGACCCCGTGGGTGAACGCGACCGAGTTGCCCCGGTCCTCGCCGAGGTAGTACTCCTCGGAGTCGGTGACGTGCTGGGCGTCGTCACCCTCGGCGCCCAGGTGCTCCATCACGATGACCACCTGGGCGTGCTCCGCAGCCTGGTGAACCAGGGCCTCGGCGGCCGGGATATCGAGCGCGTCCGCGTCGTACGGCCACGGCGCGAAGCCCAGCAGGGCGATGGTGATGCCGTCCCTGGTCAGGTACGTGATCTGGCCGGGCCGGCCCGCATAGGCGAGGCCGGCCTGCTGCAGCACCGCGTTCGTGTTGGCCTCGCCGGCGGTACCGGCGTCCAGGGTGTGGTTATTTGCCACGTTGACGGCGGAGAAACCGTCCTGCTTCAGCATCTGCGCCGTACTGTCAGGGGCCTCGAATGCATAGCACTCGGACTCGCCAGGAGTGCACTTCGTCAGGGGCAGGTCGCCGAGCGCGCTCTCGAGGTTGCCCATGGTGAGGTCGCTCTGGAGGTCACCGGTGACCTGCGTCAGCAGCGACCCGGTGCCATCGGGCGGCCACGCGCCGGGCGCGCCGAACGTCATGTCGCCCACCCAGTCGATGCTGACCGTCGCCGCGGCCGGGGTCGGGGACGCACCGCCGGAGGCGTGCGCTCCGGACGGGCCGACCGCCGGCTTTCGCGCCCCGGCCAGCGAGTGCCCGTTCTGACCAGAATCGTGATTACCCGCGCGCGCGGCCACCAGCTGCCAGCTGCCGAGCGCGATCACCATGATCGCAGCGCCGATGACCAGCAGCACCCGGCTGCCCGAGTGCCCCAGCGAGGTGCGGGCCCGGCCGCGGTTCTGCCGTGGCGGCGGCGTTGCCGAACGGTCCGGCGGCTCGTCGGCGTCGCCGCGCCCGGGATGCGCCCGCCGGGAGCCGTTCCCGCCCCCATCGGCATCGCGGTGGCGGTGCTCGGAGCCGTCCGACGGCCGCGAGCTGGGCCCCGGTGCCCACGGCTCCGAGAGATCGCGGCCGCGCGGCGCCTGGTCGCCCGGCTCCTGCCACCGCGAGTCCGGCCCGCCAGGCTCCCGCGAACCCGGCTCCTGCCACCGCGAGTCGGGCCGGCGCGAGTCCGGCCGGCCCGGCTCCCGCGAACCCGGCTCCTGCCACCGCGAGTCCGGCCCGCCAGGCTCCCGCGAACCCGGCTCCTCCGAACCCGGCTCCTGCCACCGCGAATCCCGCCCGCCAGGCTCCCGCGAGCCCGGCTCCTGCCACCGCGAATCCCGCCCGCCAGGCTCCCGCGAGTTCGGCTCGTGCCACCGCGAGCCCCGCCCGCCCGGCTCCCGCGAATCCGGCTCCTGCCGGCGCGAGTCCGGCTTGCCAGGCTCCTGTCGGCGCGAGTCCGGCCGACTCGGCCCCTGCGAACCCGGCTCCTGCCACCGCGAGTCCGGCTTGCCAGGCTCCCGCCCGCGCGAATCCGGCCCGCCCGAGTCCCGCGAACCCGGCTCCTGCCAGCGCGAGCCCGGCCCGCCAGGCTCCCGCGAACCCGGCCCGCGCCCCTCTGGATCGCCCTGGTCGGCCCGGCGTGAATCCTGGCCACGCGGGTCGGACCGGCTCGGGTCCGGGCCGCGCGCATCCCGATCGGGCCGGTCTGGTCCGCGCTGATCCCCGGCGGCCCTGTCCGATCTGCGCGAGTCCGATCCGGCTACGTCCGGCGCGCCGGCTCCGCTGCTCTCGGATCCGCGGCCTGGCCCGCGACGGCGGTGCGCGGCGCTGCGATGTCCCGGACGGCGGGAGCTCGGGTCTTCCGGATGGCTAGCTGGCACGGCGGTATCGGCCTCGTCCCCTCGTTGCACGACACTGGCGCTCAGGATAGGCGCCTGACCAGCGCAAAGACGGCAAGTTGCCAACATCCGCCGACACGCCCCGGCGCGCCCGCGCACTCCGTCGGCGGGAGCCACGCGACGACTGGGCCGACCCAGCGGCGCCAGGCCGCGAGGCCGACCGCCGTAACCCC
>JASHPF010000264.1 GCA_030038295.1 Streptosporangiaceae bacterium | reverse complement strand
CTTGCTGCTCACCGTCATGCCTGGCTGGGGGTTACGGCCTGGGCATGCTCGGCGGTCCAGGCGTCGACGATCTCGAGCACGGTCCTCGGTGGTTCGGGCGGGACGAAGCCGAGCATCTCCTGCAGCAGCGGGTGGACGACGGGATGCAACCGGTCGTGCTCGAACGCCTCCCAGTCATCCTTGGCCTGCCACACCTCCATGTAGCGCAGTCCGCTCTCGGTCCGGTAGGCCAGGTGCGCGATCAGGCCGGCCGGGCGCTGCGGGCCGATGCCGTCCTTAATCCGGGCGTAGATCCCGGCAGTGATCGGCACCTCGTAGGTGAACGCGTATGTCATCGTGCCCGCCCCCATATTAATCCTAAGTGTTTTCGGATGAATACTGCTATCGTCGGCCCTGTGGGTCCCCCCGTCAAGCGCCGCTACGACGCCAGCAAGCGCCGCCAGGCAGCCGCCCGCACCCGCCAGGCGATCCTGAACGCCGCACTGGAGCTATTCGCCCTCCAGGGCTACGCGGCGACGCCGATGACCGCGATCGCCCAGCGCGCGGGCGTGGCGCTCGACACCGTCTACGCTTCAGCCGGCCGCAAGCCCGAGCTGGCGCGCCTGCTGATCGAGACAGCGATCTCCGGCAGCACCCAGGCCATCCCGGCCGAGGAACGCGACTACGTGCAGGCCATCCGCGCCGCCGAGGACGCCGAGGTCAAGATCGCCATCTACGCATCGGCCATGCGCGGCATCGCCGGCCGCCTGGCACCGGTCCTGTCCATCATCCAGCAGGCTGCACCCGCCGAGCCTGAACTGGCTGAGCTGTGGCGCCAGATCGCCGACCGCCGCGCGGCGAACATGCACCGATTCGCGGCCGACCTCGCCCTCGTTGCCCCCCTGCGCCTCGATCCGGCCGACGCCGCCGACATCATCTGGGCTACCAACGCCCCCGAGCTGTACCAGCTCCTTGTGGGCCAGCGGGGCTGGAGTCCCGAACGCTACGAGCACTTCCTCGCCGACACCTGGCGCCGCTTGCTCCTCGTCGGCTAGCCAGCCAGGCCAGGTCTACGCGTTCACCTACGCCTCGGCGCCCAGGTCGCCCGCAGAGCCCGTGGCCTGGTCAACCACCGCGGTTGACCCGCCTCCGGGTGGCCTCCCCGGGCATCCGCCAAGGGCAGGAAGGACAGAACTGGACAATCAGTCCGCAGGCCGCGGCAACGAGGAGTCAGCGGCCAAGCCCAGAGGTCCGCGTTCTGGTGGCCCTCCGAGAGTCAAGCCCAGAAGCGAAGCGCGCTCCGAAACCTGCATATCTATGCACTGTTTCGGCTCGGGTGGCCAGTCCGATGGCTGACTAGCCGCTCTGGTCCAGCCCCGAGCCCACGTGCTGATCGGGACCGGTCACAGCACTGGGCTCCTCTGAACCGAGGATCTCGGCGCCACCGCGGGTGACAGCCATCGCACTTCTGGGGTAATGACCGATCTCCGCCGGGATGCTGATCTGCTCGCCTGAGATGTGGTCCAGCACTTCCAGCCGGGCGGTCGGCGGGCTAGCGAGCCTGTCCAGGTAGTAGCGCGGGACCTCGAATAGCAGATGTCCGGTCGCCTGCGCTCCGGGGCCGAGTTCGATAGGCATGCTGGTAGGGCTGAGCCCGAGCGATGACGGCACGGCCCAGTCAGGCGGTGGGCAGACGCCCTCACCTGCACGTCCCCAGGAGCCAGCGATCAGTTTGACGTACATCGTTGCGCTGAGTCTCGCCGATCGTTCCGTCTCGGCGTTCGTAAACCGAAAGTGCAGCGACCGCAGGTGCGCCGGAACGTCAAGCCCGTTGCTGGCCTCGCGCTCGGTGTCGGTGGACCCGGTGCTCAGGACGTCGACGGCGATATCGGGGAATCCGGCTGATGCGACGGGCGGGAACACCCGGCCGTTCGCAGCGGCATAGAAGGCCGCAAACGCTATTGCGAGCCAGGCGACGGCAAGGGGC
Organism: Streptosporangiaceae bacterium; assembly: GCA_030038295.1. Lineage (GTDB taxonomy): Bacteria > Actinomycetota > Actinomycetes > Streptosporangiales > Streptosporangiaceae > JAJYUU01. The sequence continues at coordinate 1,497 of JASHPF010000264.1, read as the reverse complement.
AGCCACGGGTTCCAGAAAAGGGAGTAGCCAGGCTCCTTCTCGAAGTAGCTGACCGCGATCGCGAAAAAGGACGCGAAGAGCGTCAGGAACAAGCCACCTAGCCAGAGCCACAGTTCGCGGTGGAGGCGCACGCCGGCAGTGTACGCCGGTACGGGTACAGCGCGGAAGCTATGTGGCTGAATGCGTCGAATACGGCAAAAAGCGTCGGCCAGCGTCGGCCGGCCAGTGTTCTTGCTGGCCGGCTGACCGCTCCGCTCGATTGCCGAGACCTGCGGTGAATGCGTTGGCAGCGGCGGGGTACCGAGGGCTGCGTCCTTAACCATCGCTAGCTAAAGGAGATTCGCAAATGGCTGGAAAGCTTCGCGTACCCAGGAGCCGCGGCGCGCTTACCGGCGTGATGCTGATCCTGCTAGGCGCCTGGGGCGCGCTCATTCCTCTCGTCGGCCCGTACTTCCATTACGCCTACACCCCGGCCAACGCCTGGACGTATTCGACAGGCCGACTATGGCTCGAGATCCTGCCAGGTCTGGGCGCAGCCCTTGGCGGCGCGGTCCTGGTCGCGAGCACGTGGCGGCCGGTGGCGATCGTTGGCGCGTGGTTCGCCGCGATCTGCGGTGCGTGGTTCGCCATCGGAACCGCGCTGACCCCCCTCTGGACTCGGCCCGATCTGGCCGGGCTCCCGGTCGGCGGGACCGTGGATCGTGCCATCGAACAGCTGGGTTTCTTCACCGGACTTGGCTCCGCGCTGATTTTCCTGGCCGCCGCCGCGATCGGGAGGCTCAGCGTCACCGGCGCTGTCAGCCCGACAGTCTCGGCCAGCATCGGCACCGGTACCGCACCAGCCAGCCGTAAGCCGCTCAGTCTCGCTCCGCTGCGGCGAGTTGTGAGCGGCAAGAAGCCCGCGGCGGCCAGCGCTGAGCGCAGCGAACATACCGCAGAGCCGGCTGGCATTTCGTCCTGAGCGGCCGACTGACGCCGGCCGGCGATAAGCCCCGGCGTCAGTCGGGCTCCTCAGCCTGCCTCAGTGAATGTGCAGGTTTACCCGCGAGCAGGGGGGGCCACCAGAGCACGACGACGAGGACGGCAGAGCCCACGCCCTCCAGCAACCCCACAGTGATGCAGTGCCGTCCGATCGCGATGATGATTCCGACGACTATCTAGATGAGTCCCAAGATGCTGACCCGCCGCATGGACATCTCCAATCCTCGCGATGCAGTGCAGCTGGGCCTCTCAGGTCTCCTCGCAGCGCGTCCTAAAACGTCCCGCCGCACCAGCACGGCAAAAGATCGAGCCTTGCGCGGATTGGTGCATCAAGGCGTGCCGGTAGGGCTCCGGGGTCGCACGGCGGGAGACTAGAGATCTAGCCGCACGCCGGGTCGCGTCTGTTTTGGCCGGACCCGGCTAGGCGGCACGTCAAGCTGGGGATGCCATGAGTGAGCCTCGGAGGGCGGGTAGGTGGACGTGGTAGCCGCCGAGCGGGGCCTCGCCGTCTTGCTA
>JASHPF010000263.1 GCA_030038295.1 Streptosporangiaceae bacterium | reverse complement strand
TCCGGCTCAAGTACGCCAAGCTCTACGACTCCGCGCTGGCCACGCCCATGCGAGCCGGCGAGGTCGCGCTGGGCGAGATCGGCTGGGCGCTGATTCGCGGTGGCCTGTATGCCTGCGCGTTCATGGTGATCATGCTGGCGATGGGACTGGTCCACTCGGTGTGGGCGGTGCTCGCGATACCGGTGGCACTCCTCGTCAGTTTCGCCTTTGCCGGTGCCGGGATGGCGGCAACGACGTTCATGCGCAGCTGGCAGGACTTCGAGTACGTCACGCTCACCACGCTGCCGATGTTCCTTTTCTCCGCGACGTTCTACCCCCTCAGCGTGTACCCGCGTCCGATCCAGCTCGTGGTCGACTGCACCCCGCTGTACCAGGGCATTGCCCTGCTGCGGGGCCTGACTCTCGGGTACGTCGGGCCTGGCCTGCTCTGGCACGTGCTGTACCTCGCGGTCATGGGCACAGCGGGCCTCACGATTGCTGGCCGGCGCATCGCCCGGCTGCTGCTCCGCTAGCTGCCGACCAGCCGTTCCACTCGCGCGTGCAGCTCGGGCACGAAGGCCTCGTGCTCGGGCTTCATGAGCACGCTCCGCAGGATCCGGGCGTGGGGCTGGTCGGCGTGGATGCCCGGGTGGCGGCGGGCGAGCGCCGCCGCGGTCACCCGCAGCGTGCTCAGATACGCGGCACCAGTGGTCATCCCGTCGGTCAGGATGCGTGCCGACGCGGCGTCGATGGCCGACATCGCGCGCTCGGCCGGGAAGTAGCACACGATGTCGAGCTCAGGCGGCTGATAGAGCTCCAGGCTGGCCGACGCCGTCAGCAGGCCGGACCAGCCGAGCGCGGCGCGGCGGCTCGCGGCGAGTAGCCGGCCGAGCCCGTCCGGCGTGGGCGGCAGGAGCTGGAACGTCAGCCAGAGCGCGGCCGCCGCGGCGCCAGCTCGCGAGCACTCCAGGCTGATCTCGCCGAGGTGCAGGTCGCCGGACGTGAAGTACGTGTACGGCGAGTCGTGCAAGTAGAACCTGCCAACGGCGGGATCGGCGAAGAGCACCGCGCCGCAGCCGTAGGGCTGCAGACCGTGCTTGTGCGGGTCGACGACCACCGAGTCGCAGTCGGCGATGGCACGCCACGGCGCTGGGTCAATCCCGTGCTGCCCGGCGAGCAGCGTGAAGAAGCCGCCATACGCGGCATCGACGTGCACGCGGACGCCATGGCGGCGCGCGATCGCGAGTACCTGGTCGACCCGGTCGACCGCGCCGAGACCGGTGGTCCCTGGGGTCGCGACCACGGTACCGATCCGGCCGCGGGCCAGCAGTTCGTCGAGTTCATCGAGATCCATCCGGCCCGTCGCGTCCGCGCCCACGGCGGTGCCGGGGACGCCCAGAACCGCGCACATTCGCGCGTGCGTGTAGTGCGCCTCCGAGCTAAACGCGACACCGCGGTCCGGGTGCAGTTCCCTGGCCACGTACAGCGCCTCGAGATTTGCGATCGTGCCGCTCGTGGTGAGGTGACCAAGATGCGTCCGCAGGCCGAACATGGCCGCGAGCCGCCCGACGACCTCCTTCTCCATGGTCGCGGTCGCAGGCCCGCCGTCCAGCGCGTGGTTGTTCGGGTTGATCAGCATCGCCGCCAGGTAGCCGACGACGGCGGCGGGGTGCGGCGGCTTCATCATCTGGCCGGCATAGGCCGGATGGAAGAACGGATAGTTGTCGGCCAGTCTGCTGGTAAGCGCCTCCAGCGCTGTGCCGAGTTGCTCGTCACTGACCTGCGCCGACGGGTAGGCGTCGTAGGGACCGAAGGTCCGCTGCCAGTCCGCGATTGCGTCCGCGGCCGTGCCAAGCCAGTGATCCAGATCCATCGCGTGCTTTCTGCTTGTTCGCGGCTGCCGGCGTCGGGTAGACCGACAGTCGTGAATATAGGTGTCGTGTTCCCGCAGACCGAGATCGGCGCCGACCGCGGCGCGATCCGCGCCTATGCCCAGCGAGTCGAGGAGCTCGGCTTCACCCACGTGCTGGCCTACGATCACGTTCTCGGCGCCGACCCGGTGGCGCATGCGCCCTGGACCGGGCCCTACGACGTGGACACGACCTTCCACGAGCCGTTCGTCCTGTACGGCTACCTGGCCGCGATCACGTCCCTGGAGCTGGTCACCGGCATCATCATCCTGCCGCAGCGGCAGACCGCCCTGGTGGCCAAGCAGGCCGCCGAGGTCGACCTGCTCACTGGCGGGAGGTTCCGGCTCGGTGTCGGGCTGGGCTGGAACGCGGTCGAGTACGAGGCGCTGGGCAAGAACTTCGCCGACCGCGGCCGCCGGATGGCTGAGCAGGTCGAGCTCATGCGCCAGCTGTGGACACAGCGCAGCGTGACGTTTACCGGCGAGCACGAGACGGTGATCGGCGCCGGGCTGGCGCCGCTCCCTGTGCAGCGGCCGATCCCCGTGTGGTTCGGCGCCCAGTCCCGGCCCGCCTACGTCCGGACGGGGCAACTCGCCGACGGGTGGTTCCCCCAGGTGCCGCCCGGACCCCGGCTCGACGAGGCCAGGCAGGTCATCGCGGCCGCGGCCGAGGCGGCCGGCCGTGACCCGGCGAGGCTCGGCATGGAGGGCCGGGTGGCGTGGCGCGACGCGGACCAGATTGCTGACCACGTCGGCCGGTGGCAGGCAGCCGGCGCGACGCATATCGGCATCAACACGATGGGCGCCGGGCTCGGCTCGGTGGACGGCCACCTTGAGGCCCTGACGCAGGCGGCCGAGGCGCTGGGGCTCGCGGGCCGCTGAACCCACTTCTCGAAGCGGCGCGGGAGTGCAGCTGACGCGCGACTCGCGGCCTGGTTGTCACTCTCGCGTCCGTTGGCCGCCAGAAACGCTGTCAGCCGGCTGCCGGAACACCCGCTAAGGCCGAGCTGGCGCGGGTGGCCAGAGCCAGGTGGGTGATCGAGGAATGCTTCCAGGCCGCCAAGAAGGAGACTGGCCCGGATCACTACCAGGTCCGCCGCTACTCGCGCTGGCCTTCCTGACTATCACCGCCGCTCAGGGGGGGCACGGCCGCCTGTGGACAACTTTCCCGGATGAGACAGCCGCATGATCATGACCGCGCCGCCGCTGGCGACGATGAGCTGATCGGGCTCACCGTCGGCGAGATCCGCCGCTTGCTCACGACCTTCACCTGGGCCCGCCAACCGGGTGAGCATTAGCGGTGGTCACGATGGCGCCGCCGCCACCAGGCA
>JASHPF010000262.1 GCA_030038295.1 Streptosporangiaceae bacterium | reverse complement strand
GCGGGCGCGATCTGCGCCCACAGCGCTTCGCCTGCAGGGATCAGCTGCCTTGCCGCGAGCGCGAGCCTGGCGCCCAAGCCGTGGCCGCGGCACTCCGGGTCCACCTCGATCGCGACCTCCCAGCGGCCCGCCACCCCGTGGCCGACCAGCAGCACGCCTCCCGTGGTCTGCCAGGCCCGGACGTCGTCGCGGTAGCGCAGGGCGCGAGCGACGCGAGGGTGCGAGGGGCGGCCGTCGCCGATTGCCAGCTCTGTGAGCGGCAGGTCGGGCGGTGGCGGGCCGGGCAGCGCCCCGGCGCAGGTGAGCATGTCGACGCTATGCGAGCGGCGCTGGAGGCGCTCGGACAGCGCGGCGAGGAAGGGCGCGGCGAGCGGCGCGGACAGGTCGCCGGGCGGCAGCTGCGCGGCGATCCAGTCCGGGTCGGTTTCGGTGAAGATCACGGAGCTGCCGGTCAGCGCGATGACGCCGGCGTCCCGAGGAGATGGCTGGCTCAGGATCGTGACAGTCCCATCGGGCGGCGGGTACCGGCCGACCGCGACAGCGTTCAGAATCGCCGCGAGGTCGGCCCCAGCACCGCCGATTCGCTCCCGTGGGAGTGAGTTTGGTGCTGCTATAGCGACACTGAATCCACTCCCACGGCCGCTCGGCGGTGCGCTCATCGGTACGCGGAGATGCCCGTGATCGCCTGGCCCAGCGCGAGGGTGTGAATCTCCTCCGTGCCCTCGTACGTGAGCACCGACTCCAGGTTGTTCGCGTGCCGGATGACCGGGTACTCCAGCGTGACGCCGTTGGCGCCGAGGATCGTCCTGGCCTCGCGGGCGATGTCGATCGCCGTCCGGACGTTGCTCATCTTGCCGAGGCTGACCTGCTCCGGGGTGATCGTGCCGGCTTCCTTGAGCCTGCCGAGGTGCAGAGCGAGCAGCTGCGCCCGCTGCAGATCCGCCAGCATCCAGGCGAGCTTGCGCTGGGTGAGCTGGAACGACCCGATCTTCTGGCCGAACTGCTCCCGCGTCCTGGCGTACTCGGCGGCCGTCTCGAAGCAGGTCCGAGCCGCTCCGGTGACTCCCCACAGGATGCCGAACCGGGCCTCAGACAGGCAGGACAGCGGGCCGCGCAGGCCGCGCACTCCGGGGAGGACGGCGCTGCCGGGCAGCCTGACGTCATCGAAGTACAGCTCCGAGGTGACCGAGGCCCGCAGGGACAGCTTCTTGTGGATGTTCCTGGTCGTGAAGCCGCGGGCACCGCGCGGCACCAGGAAGCCACGGATGCCGTCCTCGGTGGCAGCCCAGACGACGGCGATGTCGGCGATCCCCCCGTTGGTGATCCACATCTTCGCGCCGCTGAGAATCCAGTCGGGCCCGTTCCGCCGTGCCCTGGTCGTCATGCTGGCCGGGTCGGAGCCGTGGTCGGGCTCGGTCAGTCCGAAGCAGCCGGCCGCCTCGCCGGCCGCCATGCGTGGCAGCCACTCGTCTTTCTGCTCGTCCGAGCCGTATTTCCAGATCGGGAACATGGCCAGCGAGCCCTGCACGGATACCAGGCTGCGCAGCCCGGTGTCCGCGGCCTCAAGCTCCCGGCAGGCCACGCCGTAGGCGATGGCTCCCATACCCGCGCACCCGTAGCCCTTGAGGTGCATGCCGAGGAGGCCGAGCCTGCCAATCTCCGGGAGCAGTTCCTTCGGCAGCGTTCCCGCTTCGAACCAGTCGGCCACGTTCGGCAGGATGCGGTCCGCGGTGAACCGCCGGACGGTGTCGCGGACGAGCCGTTCCTCGTCGCCGAGCTCGTCGTCGACGCGGAGCAGGTCGGTTGGCGCTGGGTCCGTGGGGCGCGGCATGGCTGGCATCCTCTCCGCAGCGCGTTTCCGGCGGGCGGCCGGGGCGTGGCCGCCAGATCAGCGTATTCGGGTTGACCGCGGCCAGCGGCGTGGGATGGCGCGGATTTCGGGCATCATGGCGAGTATGAGCGACGTCAATGGCAGGCCGGGCGGCAGCGGCTCGGTGTCAGCCGACCAGGACTCGCGCGCGTCGGCCGGCTCGGGCGGATCCGCCGAGCCGAGTGGGCGGCCCGCGGGTAAGAGGCTAGAGCGCAAGCTCAGCAACAGATGGATCGCCGGGGTGTGCGCCGGGCTGGCCGACTACACCGGCGTCGATGCCACCCTGATCCGGGTCATCTTCGCCCTGCTCACCTTCTTCGGCGGGGTCGGGCCGATCGCCTACGTGCTGGGCTGGGCGCTGATCCCGGAGGAGGGCGAAACGGCCTCGATAGCCGAGCGGTTCATCAACAAGCCAGGGACCTGAGGCCGCTTTGCCGCTACCGCGGTTCGTCCCCTATGCTGGGGCGGTCCCCCGACGGCGGGCGCCACGGGCAAGGCGGCGATGTCCGTCGAGCCCCCATCGTCTAGCGGCCAAGGACACCGCCCTTTCAAGGCGGCGGCACGGGTTCGAATCCCGTTGGGGGCACGCCGGGGCGGACACCTGGCGGTACATGGTCCTGTAGAGCAGCTCGGAGTGCTCGCCACCCTGTCAAGGTGGAGGTCGCGGGTTCAAATCCCGTCAGGACCGCCCTCTCGGCATCCGGCCCTCCCGGCCACCCAGCTCGGGGACCGGTGGCCGTCTTGGTCAGGTAGCTCAGTTGGTACGAGCGTCCGCCTGAAAAGCGGAAGGTCGGCGGTTCGACCCCGCCCCTGACCACCAACCCCTGTCAGCACTCACGAGCGCGCTGATGACGCTACTTGACTGGGCGCCTAGCGAGCAGCGGGCTGGCTGAGTCCGGAGCGAGGGCCGCAGTGGGGCGAGTGCCTGGCTGCTGCTCGGGAGTTTTACTGTGACGCCTCTGCGGTCCACTCGGGGGGATGATCGTTTAGGTAGCCCATCTGGGGTCCGCCGTGCCATCGGCCGAGGCCGCGGACTTCTGTCGTCATGTCGCGTAGCCAGAGGGTGGCGTCGGGTACCCAGGCGACGAGCATGGTGTAGCTGTCGCCGACGGGCAGGGCGACGCCCGCCGAGCAGACGGCCGCGCCGATGCTCACGTGCACGCCGTCGTAGTCCTCCATGACGCGCTCCCAGTCCGGCAGCAGCCACGGTCCCGCCGCTCCGCTCCAGTGCCGCCATGCGCCGTCGTTGGTGCCGGTGACGTCGCGGGGGAAGCGCCCGACCAGCTCCTGCCAGTCCGCGGGCTCGCTGACCTCCAGGACGCGGGCACGGGGCTGCATCGGGACCGACCACACCGTGGCCCCGTCTACATCGCTTGCTGGCTGGTACGTGTCGAAGAACTGGCATAGCGCCAGCGCGGGAAGCCCGCCGACCGCGGGCGTCGTCCACGACTGAGGCGCGAAGCCGGGCGGTGACCACCAGTAAGCCCCCCAGGAGTCAGGCGGATCGGTGCGTGGACGGCGCCTCCGCATGCCTTCGTCGTTCTCCGCGCGCTCGGTGACCATGCATTCGCGGATGGCCTGCTCTAGGCCAGGCCCGGTGAGGCGGGGCTGATCATCCCATTCCACGAACCGCTGACCCGCCAGGTCGACCGGGTTCCACCACCGGCGTGCGCCAGGAGAGGCCAGCAGCGCGTCCGCCACAGGGCGGAGCTGATCCGTCGCGAGCGCGGTCAGGCCCCAGATCGACTCATCGCCGCCGCCGAAACCGAAGCTAGCTGTCTCGCCGGCCAGGTCCCCGAGCAGCACCACCTCGCCAATGTCAGCGAGCACTTCGCGCCAGCTTCGCCACTCCACGACGGCGCCGATCACGTTGCGCACGACCTGGCCGGACACGTCTTGCCAGCGGACCGGGCCGCCGCCACCGGCACGGCGGAACGCGCCAGTCCCCGGGATCGATCCCAGGCCAAGCCGCTGGAACAGCGCACGGTCGAACACGTCACCCGGACCCCAGCCGACATACGACGTCAGCAGCTGCCGACCGAGTGGTGACCTTAGCAGGAGATCCGAACGAGACGATGATCGTTGCACCGGCGGCAGCCTATATTCCCAGACATGGCCCCGAGCTGGAGGGCCGCTCCCGCGAGGTCGTGACTAGCCAACCTAGATCGGTTGGCCGAGAAGGGTCACTGGCAAGCGGGTCTGGCAGTGCCGGTGCACTTACCAGGCGAGAAGACGCGGGTCCGTCGGCGGGGGCCGGGGGCTCACTACGCCGTCGAGCCAGTCGAAGACCACGCTGTGGGCGAGGCGCAGGTTGTCCACCTGACAGTGAGAGGCACCGCCTTCCTCGGACCGGAATCTGCGCAGGGTCACGTTCACGCCCCGGCTCTTGAGAGTCTCGGCGAGTTCGGTGGCCTGGCGCTGCAGATCCTCGCCTTCGCCTTCGCCGACGAGGAACAGGCACGGGCACGAGATCGTCGCTGTGTCCACTGGCCGGGCCTGCTGGAGCACACCGTCGAAGGCGGCCCGGAAGTCAGAGGTGCCGAACTGCCAGGCGTACTTCTTGTAGAGCAACTCGGCACTGTCGTTGACGGCACTCTTGAGGCTCACTGCGAGGCGCATGAGCCACCCCGGCGTTCGCAGCGCCGCCCCCATCTCGGTACGGAAGAGCTCGGCCATGTCGGTGATCGGAGTGCTAGCGACCCAGGCTCCGATGCGCGAGTCCGACGCCGCTGCCTGGGCGCTCATCCAGCCGCCTCCGCTGACGCCGAACATCGTGACCCTTGGTGGCGGCGACGAGAGCGTGCCCTCGGCGAAGTCGAGCACGGCGGAGATCGGAGCGGCCATGTCGGCCCGGAAGGTCAGCCCTCGTGCCGGGCACACGCCCTGCCCGGGAAGGTCGACCATGACCGCGTTGTACCCCCGCCGCCAGGCGGGATAGCCGGCGAAGTACCAGAGATCCTGGCGGTAGGTATCCCCGCCGCCGACCATGAGGACGACCGGCCGGGGGGTCGCGTCGTGTTCGAGCAGGTACCCCGGCAGCGTCTGACCCTCGAACGGCACCTCGATGGCGCGCAGCGGGACACTGAGGCCCATCGCCCCGTCCAGGAACTGGGAATCCATTCGCTCAACCACTGGCTGGTAGTGATCGCCGGTCGGGTCGATGTAGTTGAGGGCGGCACGGTAGCAGAACGCCGCTGCCATACGGTCCTGCGCGGATTGTGCCCCGCTCCCGCCCGAGGCCCTCGCCACGAGAGAGTCGCCGTGGCCGATGAACCGTTCACGCCACCCGACCGGATCACCGTCCGTCATGCCGTCAACCGCCGCAAACAACTCGCCGTGAGACAGGCCCACGACGGAGCCGAGCCCCACCAGCCAGTTGAACAGGAAATCCATGTCGCTGTCGTGGAACCGGATCTGAATCGACTCTCGCTTGACGACGGCATCGCTCTTGCTCATGGGTCCCCCCTGGTAAAGGAAGCACTTCCCATGCCTACCCCTTGCTGGGTTCTAGCGCGGCCAGCTCTCCGGGTTCACAGGCTTCTACCTGCTCACCGACGCCGAGACCGGCAAGCTCATAGTCATCTCGCTGTGGACACCCGCGAGCAGACGGACGCAGTCACCGCGCAGGCTGGCCCATCCGGAATTCGGGATGAGGCCGGGACCGCCGTCGCAACGATCGTCAGTACCCGAAGGGGCTTAGCGGCATGTACAGCGTCTGGGACCACGGCACGCTGGCCTACTGCGGCAGGATCCGCGGGCGGCCGCAGCTTGTTCGGGAACGTCCGCGGTGGCGGAGACATCGATCATCGGCACTTCTCTGCCTGTCAGCGGGTCACCTGGCGCAGCAGCGTCAGTACCTCGGAGTCGAGACGCTCAGCGACCTGCGATGCCGCCGCGTCGTGGTACGGAGCAAGTGCGCTGACGACGGAGTCATAACTGACGCGAGTCCCGCCCCCTGGCGTCTCCTCGAGGAGAAGAGTGACTGGGGCGTAGGAACCCGCGTCGGGGACGTGACGAGTCATCTGGCCCATTGTGACCGGATTCCCGGCGATGACGCGGACCAGGCGCCGTCCGTGCTGGCTAGTCGCCTCAGGATCGATCGCCAGCGCGTGGTCGAGGTCGAGCTGAAGGAACAGCATTAGCCCCGCGCTGCCCTGCGCCTGCTCGACCAGCGAGCTGAACTCGTCATAGGATGTGCTGGCCGCGAGCTGGTCGAACAGCTTCCCGATGTCGGGACGGCTGATGCCGCCATAGATGCCGTCGAGGACATCGGAGAACGACCGGTGGGAATCGAGGACATAACGGCGGACCTGGATGTCACGCACCTGTTCTGCGCCCATCGCCTCACGGTACTCCGCTGACCTGCAGCGCAGTTATCCGCATCATGACTGCACCGGTCGGCGGCCGCGATACTGCAGGCGTGGCGGCCGGCTCACTCGTGTTCGCCACGGGCGGGGTCGTCCGCAAAGCCGTCGTCATCGTCCCCGAGGTCCGGAAGCCGCGGCGCCAGCGACCGCAGTTCTTGTGACCACAGCACTGCGGTCGTGAAGACCAGCGCGGTCAGCCCCAATGCGACCCCAGGCGCCTCCAGGAGGAACCAGCTACCGGGCCGCGTGTGGCTGGCGGCGGCGCCTGCGAGGCTGACTACGCCGAGTACGAACGTCACAGCCTGCACCACGGCCGCGGTCTGTACCACCTGGCGCGCATTTTCCGTCAGACCGCCGGTGAACGCCACGAGGATGACCGCGAGTGCCGGGGGCACGATGACAATGGCCTCGATGAACTGAGGTGCTACCGCCGATGCCCTTAGCGAGAAGGCACTGACGGGCAATGGGCCGGAAACAATGGGGATCTTGGCACCGGCCAGACTGAAGAGCTGGCATGCGCTGACGAGCACGATGATCGCCGCGAGGGCGAGCAGCGCCCACGCAACCGGCTCACGAACACGGCGCACGCTGGTCCATGCCTGCGCAGCTTCAGCCGGCACCTCTTCACCTAGCTGATGACTCATCGTGGCCCCGTTTCGCCAGAAATATGCGACGGCAGCATTGTCGTCCTGCTACTTGGCGGCGGGTATCGACTTGACAGCAACGACCGCGACAACGACCTAGCGACATCGACCAGTGAAAGCGCTCAACAGCCGCGCCATCCGGGGCGAGTTGAACGAGATGGCGCTGCGGTGGTCGTTGGACCGGCAGGAGGTCATGAATGCCCACTGCCGGGTCTGCCCACTTCCACACCAGGGATCTGGAGATAATCGCCGAACCGATGGGTGGCCTTCAAGGATCGGAGGCTTTGATCATGCATGACCAACGATCTGCGGGAGAGGCGGTCACCGAGACGTTGGATTACGACGGTGGCCGGCAGGTCACGGTGCATATCCCGGCAGATCCGCCGGAGGCAGTTGTGTTCGCCGGTGACGGTCAGTTGATCTCGCAATGGGGCGGAGTCGTCGAGGCGGCCGACGTACCGTCCACGATGATCGTCGGCGTTCACCGCCTGGCCGACGAGACACTGCGGCTCCATGAGTACTCACCGGGCTTCGACCCGGAACGGTTCGCGGCACACGAGGAGTTTTTCGTCGGGGACGTCCGCCGCTGGGTGAGGTCGCGATTCGGAGTCTCGCTGCCCGCCGACCGCACCGCCGTGTTCGGCGTCTCAGCGGGTGGGGAGCTGGCGCTCGCGATGGGGCTTCGGCATCCGGACGTCTACGGTGCGGTCTTCTGCGCGTCGCCGGGCGCGGGTTACCGTCCGCCTGGGGTCATGCCGAGTCCGATTCCGCGCGCGTACCTCGTTGCGGGCACGCTGGAGCCGTTCTTCCTCGGGAACGCGACCCGGTGGGCGGTCGCGCTGCGCGCTGCGGGTGCCGACGTGGTGATGACGGAGCGGGCCGGGTCGCACGGCGGTGCGTTCTGGCGCGAAGAGTTCCCGCTGATGGTGGCGTGGGCGTTTGGACCGAACCCGGCTTGACGGGCTGCGGAGTGTTAGGGCGACTGCGGAGCGGAGCCTGGCCCAAAGTTTCTGGCATTGTGGCGGGCGGGTGTCGATTCGGCGGTGGCCACTTCGTAGCGGGAGTGACGGCCGGGCCGGAGACCGGGCGCCGGACGACAACCGGGAGTGACAGTCATGTGCAGTACCCGCTCGCGCCCAACCGCGAGTATGCCGTTCTCATTCACTGAAAGCAGACTCAGCAGGCGCCGGCCGGCGTCAACGCACTGGGTGACAAGCTGACGCACGCTGGTGCGCTCGAGTTCAAGGAGCAGACATCATGAGGCTTCTTCTCACCTCCGCTGGCATCACAAACACGAGCATCCGCAACGCGCTGGTCGACCTGCTGGGCAAGCCCATTGCCGAGTCCAGCGCGCTCTGCATTCCCACCGCGTCGTACGGGCACCCCGCGGGGGGTCCCGGCGCGGCCTGGCGGTTCATCACCGGACGAGCCTCCACCCCCCTGTGCGAACTGGGCTGGAAGTC
>JASHPF010000261.1 GCA_030038295.1 Streptosporangiaceae bacterium | reverse complement strand
ACTGCCGCCGGTCGAAGCCGATCGCGGCGGCTGGGGACCGGCCGCCAGCCTGCGCCGCCATCGCGGCCAGCCGCCACGACCAGGATACGCCGCCGACAAGCAGCCCGAGCGGGACGGCGGCAGGCGCGACGAGAACGACGGCCCGCAGGTAGCTGCCCTGGCGCCAGATGGCGAGCCAAGCCAGCCAGGCAGCGTCGGCGGCCGGCCACAGCGAGTGCCGGGTGATCACCGTCACCCCGAGCCACACCACGACCATGGGCGTGCACCAGGCGGCGGCCCGGTACAGCCTGGCGGGTAGCCAGCCCTGGCGCCAGGCCACCGTCACCGCGACGGCGGCGACGAACGTGACCGGGAGCAGGCCGATCGCGATCACCGCCGCGGCCGCGGCCGTGGCGCCGCGCGCGGCGATCCTGAGCGCTCCGCTGCTGACCCGGTTCATCGGGCGGCCGCCAGAACGGCGCCGGCGGGCAGCCTGCGGACCTCGATCCGGGTGCTCTGGCTGCCCAGCGCCGCCCTTGCCCGAGTGACCGTGCCGGTCGCAGCGGGCGAGCACAGGTAGAGCACCCTGACATGCCTCGGCGGCTCGCCGGGCACCCGGGCCTGCGCCGCCGGGCAGCCGTAGTCGCCGGTGCGGCCAAGCAACTCGCGCATGATCGCGGTGGTGCGGGCGACGGTCTTGGGCGTGAGCTCGGCCTCGATGGCCCAGCACTCGCCGGCCCAGGCCGGTGGCGGGCCGACCGCCGGCGTGTCTGGCCAGTGCACCTCGGCGTCGGGCAGATGCTCGCGGGCACCGACCCGGCCGCCCACGCGGGCGCGCAAGTGCCGCTCGCTGCGCCAGTGGGCACCACCGTCGCGGTAGGCGGCGACTGACTCAAGCGCCAGCCGGACCGCTGCCACGGCCCTGATGTGCGCCAGCCGGGCGAGCGCGGGGGGTGCCGCCGTGTACCGCACGCCGACGGCGCGCAGCCCGGGCCTGGTAAGCCAGACCCACGGCGGGCCCGGCCCGAGCACCGCCGACTCGGCCAGCCCGCGGCCGACCCACCGGCTGACGAGGGCTCGGGCCTGGCGGCTGGTGAGGCCGAGTAACAGCGCGAGCTGGTCGGCCTGCAGCCCGTACATCTCGGCGACGAAGGGCAGCCCGCTGGCATCCTGGCTGGCTGCTGCGGCCGGACCGGGCACCGCGGAGATCACTCCTTCATCACACCACGACCGGCGCCAGAACCCGAGAGCCGCGGCGCGGCGCGGTCGTCAGGTGCTGGCTTACCGGCGGGGCGTAGGGCACAATAAGTCGCGGAAGATCACCAGGCCGCCGAGCGAGCGAGGTCGTAGGGGAAGACGCACCTCGTCTGCTGCTGGGAGGTCTGGGTGTTTGTTCGCGGCGTGCTGCACCTGCATAGTGCGCCCCCGGCGTTGTGCCCGCACATTGAGTGGGCTGTCGCCGGGGTTCTTGGCGTGCCCGTCAGCATGCCATGGATCGATCAGCCGGCCGCGCCGGGTTCGGTGCGCGCCGAGCTGACGTGGCAGGGCAGGCCTGGCGCCGCGGGCGCGATCACCTCGGCGCTCGCCGGCTGGAACCTGCTCAGGTTCGAGGTGACCGAGGACGCGAGCCAGGGCTGCGACGCGGTCCGGTACAGCCACACCCCGTCTCTCGGCACGTTCTGCGCCGTGGTCGCGGCGAACGGCGACGTCATGATCAGCGAGAACCGGCTGCGCGCGGCGATGGAGCTGGCGGCCTCGGCGCGCGCGGGCGGGCGCAGCGGCAACGCCCGGCTCGGCAGCCTGCGGGAGCTGCACGGCCCCCGGCACCCGGCGCTCGGTGGCTCACTGGAGGACGAGCTCGCCCTGCTGCTGGGTGATCCCTGGGATGCGGAGCTGGAGCCGTTCCGCCGCGCCAGCGACGGCGCTCCTGTCCGCTGGCTGAATGCGACCGGCTGACCTGGTCGATTCCGGCCGTCGGAGCGTGAGCCGGGGGAAAGCTGTGCTCTGGCGGTCAGCTGTGGCTGAAGTGGCCGATGTTGACATGACGTTCAGTAGCGGCTTAAATACTTCGAGTTCACGCTTAAGCGACGGCGGCGCGCTGACCCCCAAATCCGCGACGCCCGGCTTGACTGATGATCGAAGTGGGGCACCCCCGTGCCCGCGCCCTGCCCGTGCGCGGCTCGTGTGTGCAGGGTCGGCGGCAGCCGTCGCCTCCTGAGGAGGCGACAGCACTCATGTCCAGGAGCGCCCACGCGCTGTCGGACCACGAGGTCTACGAGGCCGAACTGGCTCGGCACGAGCAGGCTCTGTATCCCGCCGCGCTGCGGATGACGAGGAATCCGAGCGACGCCGAAGACCTCGTGCAGGAGAGCATGACCAGGGCTTACGCGGGACTGCGTCACTTCACCCCCGGTACCAACTCGCGGGCCTGGCTGTTCCGCATCCTGGCGAACACCTTCGTCAGCGGCTACCGCAAGCGGCAGCGCGAGGTGAGCCAGGTGCTGAGCCCGGAGTTCGAGTCGCTCATTACCGCCGCGATCGACACCGCGAGCGCGCCCGCCAGGACGGCCCCGTCGGCCGAGGAGGCGGTGCTGGGCCAGTTCGCCTACTCCGACGTGCGGCGGGCGCTCGAGGAACTGCCTGAGTGCTACCGCGCGACGATCTACCTGGCCGATGTCGAGGGCTATCCGTACCGGGACATCGCCGAGATGCTGAGCGTCCCGATCGGCACGGTCATGTCCCGGCTGCACCGGGCCAGGGGCCTGTTGCGCAAGCGGCTCGCTGCCTACGCGTAACGGCCGTACTCGATTGGTCTGGCTAGCAGCGATCTTGGC
This sequence comes from Streptosporangiaceae bacterium, assembly GCA_030038295.1. Classification (GTDB taxonomy): domain Bacteria; phylum Actinomycetota; class Actinomycetes; order Streptosporangiales; family Streptosporangiaceae; genus JAJYUU01. The sequence continues at coordinate 2,915 of JASHPF010000261.1, read as the reverse complement.
CACGGCGGGACCGACAAACCGGCTATAGTGCCGCCCAGAGGAAACCTCCAGGGTCGCAGGGAGCCGCCGTGTTCGAGACCGTAGTCGTGGGTGCCGACCAGTCAGCCACCGCGGCCGAGGCGGTCCGGCAGGCCATCGAGCTCGTCAAGCTGACCGGTGGCAGCCTGCACATCGTGTCGGCCTACAAGCCGCAGCAGTTCACCGCGTCCGGTGGCGAGCAGCAGCAGCTCGACTCGGGCGACCTAGCCGAGTCGGTGCTGGCCGATCACGCATCGCGGGCGCGTGCCGCGGGCATCGAAGCCCGGACGTACGCCAGGAGCGGGGATGCCGCGGAGGCCATCTGCGACGTGGCGGAGGAAATCGGGGCCGACCTGATCGTGGTGGGTAACAAGGGCATGATCGGCGTTCGCCGGGTGCTCGGCAGCGTGCCGAACTCGGTAGCTCATCACGCCCCGTGCTCGGTGCTCATCGCCGATACGACGTCCTGACCCGCGGTGCCGCCGCCGCGGACCAGGCAATGTCGGACGTAGCGGCGATAATCAGAGTGTGTTCCACGCTGTGCATGCTGCCACCGCTGGCTCGTTCGTGGGCAGGTCCGCCGAACTGGACCGGATGCGGTCGATGCTCGACGCCGCCGCGGCTGGTCAGCCCGTTGTCATGCTGGTCAGCGGCGATGCCGGGGTCGGCAAGACGAGGCTGATCGGCGAGCTCGCCGCCGAGGCGGCCGCCCGCGGCTACTCGGTGCTGTCGGGTCGGTGCGCCGAGCTGGCCGACACCGTCCCGTACCTGCCGCTCGCCGACGCCCTGCGTGGTGCCGCCAGCGGGCCGCTGGCGGATGCTGCGGCGTCCCGGCCCGTGCTGGCACGGCTGCTGCCCGATCATCTGCGCACGTCGCCAGCTGACGTACCGGGCCTCGCCAGGCCGGGCGTGGCCCAGCCGGGCGTGGCCCAGCAGCAGCTCTTCGGTGCGGTGCTCGGCATGCTGACTGAGCTCGCGGCGGCCAGCCCGGTGCTGCTGGTACTCGAGGACCTGCACTGGGCGGACCGCTCGACCCGAGACCTGGTCACGTTCCTGAGCCGCGTGCTGCACACCGAGCGGGTGGCGCTGGCGCTGTCCTACCGGACCGACGACCTGCACCGCGGACACCCGCTGCGGCCGGTGGTGGCGGAGCTGTACCGGCTGCCCAGCGTGACGGCCATCGACGTCGGCCCGCTGGATCCGCTGGCTATGGCGCAGCACCTGACCCAGCTCGCGGGCGGGCGGCTGGACGCGGCCGCCATCGACGCTCTGATCAGCCGGGCGGAAGGGAACGCCTACTACGCCGAGGAGCTGCTGGCCACGGCGTCCTCGGCCAGGGAGCTTCCGGCCGGACTGGCCGATCTGCTGGTGGCGCGCCTCGCCGGGCTGTCCGCGGCCGCGCAGCAGGTCCTCCGGACCGCCGCCGTCGCGGGCCGGCGGATCGATGACGAGCTGGTCATGCAGGCCTCCGGGGTGTCGGCCACCGATTACGAGGATGCTGTCAGGGAAGCCGTGGCTCGCCAGCTGCTGGTGCCCGACGGCGACGCCGGCCTGGCGTTCCGGCACGCGCTGCTGCGCGAGGCGGTCTACAACGACCTGCTGCCGCACGAGCGGACCCGGCTGCACGCCCGCCTCGCCCGGCTGCTGGCGGAGCGGCCAGGCGGGGGACCCGCGGCCGAGCTCGCCGGGCACTGCCTGGCGAGCCATGACGTTCCTGGCGCCTTCGCCGCGTCCGTGCGGGCGGGCCTGTCGGCGTGGCGGATGGCCGCGCCCGCGGACGCGCACCGGCACTTCGACCAGGCGCTGGAGCTGTGGGAGCAGGTCGGCGATCCGGTGGCGCTGAGCGGCACCAGCCGAGCCACGCTGGCGTTTCGGTCGGCGCTGAGCGCTGCCGATGCCGGCCAGCTCGACGTGGCCGTCGGCCGGCTGCGCCGGCTCGTGACCGAGCTACGGCGAGACCCCCACGCCGACCCGACGCTGCTCACCCGCGTCATGGAGCGGCTGAGCTTCTTCCTGCTGGAAATCGACGCCGACGCGGAAGCGGTGGCGGTCGCGAGCGCGGCGGTCGACGTACTGCCCGCCGAACCGCCGTCGCAGGAGCGAGCGGCGGCCCTCGCCACGCACGCCAGGGCGCTGCTGAGCGTGGCCGACCCCACCGCCGCGGGAGCCCTGGCCCGGCAGGCCGACGCGGCAGCTTCAGCCGCGAATGCGCCGTGGCTGCAGGCCGACGCGCTCGCCACGCTGTGCGCGGTGAGCGAGCGTACCGGTCGGCTGGATGAAGCGGAGGCCCTCGCGGGCAAGGCGCTCGACCTGGTCGGCGACTCCGACCGACCGGGCGTCGACCTGCGCGTTCGGACGTTCGTGGCCCGGCTCCGGCTGGAGTCCGGCAATCTCGCCGGCGCGGCGGAGGCGGCACACGTCGGCGTCGAGCGGGCCGCTTCGGCCGGGCTGAGCCTGGCCCCGTACGGGCTCGACCTGCAGTACCTGCACTACCTGGTGCACGTGGCGGACGGCAGCTGGGATCACGCTCAGAACCTCGCCGACGCCTTCCCGGTTCGGGTCACCAACGTCTCCGAGGCCAGGCTGTCGGCCATGGCGCTGTTCACGGATGTGGCCATGGGCACGAGCCGGGTAGCCGAGCGCCGGGAGTGGCTCGAGCCGTACCTCGCCGCCGACCTGATGACCTGCTATATCGCCACCGGGCTGGTCGCCGAGGATGCCTACTGGGCGGGCGACCTGGCCGGCGCGGTGAGCGCCGTGCACGCGACGATCGACGCAGCCACAGCCTGGTCCATGGGCGGCGGCACGGCGCAGCTCATCCGCCCGGCGGCGGTCGGCATCGGCGCGCTCGGCGACCAGGCCCGGCTGGCCCGAGCGGCCGGCCAGCCGGACGCCGA
>JASHPF010000003.1 GCA_030038295.1 Streptosporangiaceae bacterium | reverse complement strand
GGACCTCGCCCGCACGTGGCAATCGGCCGCCGGGCGGACCGCGGCGCTGCTGCCGCTGCCGCTGCCCGGCAGGCTCGGCCGCACGCTCCGGGCCGGCGGCCTCACCACCGACACGGCGGACGTGACCGGGTCGCTCACGTTCGCCCGCTGGCTCATGACCAGGCCGGGGTGAGTGATCCGAACGAATATTTGACCCTGGCGCGTAGTATCGAGCTCATGACCGCGCCGTTGCAGGGCTCCCTGCTCGACCTGACCGAGTCGCCGGGTCCGGGTCCGCTCGGTCGGCTGTCAAGGACCGAGCTCGCCCACGGCGCGTGGATCGACGTGCTGCCCGGCTGGATGGCCGGGGCGGACGAGCTGTTCGCCCGGCTGCTCACGGGCGTCCCGTGGCGCGCCGAGCGACGCTGGATGTACGAGCGCGTTGTCGACGTCCCCCGAATGCTGTGCTTCTACGGCGCCGGAGAAGAGCTGCCTGACCCGCTGGTGACGGCGGCGAGGGATGCGCTGAACGAGCACTACGCGGCCGGCCTCGGCGAGGAGTTCGTGACCGCGGGCCTCTGCCTGTACCGGGACGGGCGCGACAGCGTCGCCTGGCATGGCGACACGATCGGCCGCGGCAGCACCGAGGACACCATGGTCGCGATCCTCTCGCTCGGCACGCCGCGACCGCTGCTGCTGCGCCCGAGGGCCGGGGGCGGCCCGACGCTCCGGCACGACCTCGGGCACGGTGACCTGCTGGTCATGGGCGGCAGCTGCCAGCGCACCTGGCAGCACGCGATACCGAAGTCGGCGAGGCCCACCGGGCCCAGGATCAGCGTCCAGTTCCGTCCGGCCGGCGTGCGCTGAGGATCCTGTCCGGTCGGACATGTTTAGACCGGTTATGCGGTGTGTGGTTGGCGCCGCGCGTGTCAGGGCACGGTAGCCCCATGACCGCCGACCTCCCCGGCCCTCCTGGCACCGAGTCGGCGGACCGGGCGGGGCCGACCGTGCACGCGGCGATGGCGGTGTCGCTCTCGCCGGGCGATCCGCGGCAGGCCAGGCGCGACTGGGCGGACGGGGGCGGCCCGGCGCTCTCGCCCTATCCGCCGATAGCCGACTACGCGTTCCTGTCGGACTGCGAGGTCACGGCGCTCATCGCGCCGAGCGGCGCGATCGAGTGGATGTGCCTGCCCAGGATGGACTCCCCGAGCGTGTTCGGCGCGATCCTGGACCGGGACGCGGGGCGGTTCAGGTTCGGGCCGGAGAACGTCTCCGAGCCGGCCGACCGCCGCTACCTGCCGGGCACGCTCGTCGTGGAAACCAGCTGGGACTGCGACGAGGGCTGGATCGTCATCCGGGACTGCTTGCTCATGGGACCGTGGTGCCACGAGCATCCGGGTCGCAGCTCACACACCAGGCCGCCGACCGACTATGACGCCGAGCACACGCTGCTGCGCACCGTGCGCTGCGTCCAGGGCAGCGCACAGCTGGTCATGGACTGCGAGCCGGTGTTCGACTACGGCCAGGCCAGGGGCAGCTGGCGGCACACCGACCGGGGCTACTACCAAGCGGCGGTCTCGCCGGCCGAGAGCGACCTGACCGTGAAGCTGACGTCGGACATCCGGATCGGCCTTGAGGGGCCGAGCGCACGCTCGCGGACGCTCTTGCACGAGGGGGACACCCGGTACGTCGCGCTGTCGTGGGGTCACGTCTTGCCGCCGGAGGATTACGGCGACGCGTACCAGCGGCAGGTGTGGACCGCGCACCACTGGCAGCACTGGCTGGCGCGGGGCGAGTTCCCCGACCACCGCTGGCGCAGCCACCTGGCCCGCAGCGCGCTGACACTGAAAGGGCTCACGTTCGCCCCTACCGGCGCGATCGCCGCGGCGGCGACGACCTCGCTGCCGGAAACCCCGGGCGGCGCGCGCAACTGGGATTACCGGTACAGCTGGATCCGGGACGCGACCTTCGCGCTCTGGGGCCTGTTCACACTCGGCTTTGACTGGGAGGCCAGCGACTACTTCGCGTTTCTCACCGACGTCGTCGAGCGGGACCGCGGCGACATGCAGATCGTCTACGGCATCGATGGCCGCAGCGACCTGCCGGAGCAGATACTCAAGCACCTGCGCGGCTACCAGGGCGCGCAGCCGGTCCGGATCGGCAACGAGGCGTACGCCCAACAGCAGAACGACGTGTGGGGCGTCGTTCTCGACTCCCTCTACCTGCACACCAAGTCCAGGGACAGGCTGGACGAACGGGTCTGGCAGATGGCCAGGAACCAGGTCGAGCACGCGCTGGAGCACTGGCGCGAGCCTGACCGCGGCATCTGGGAGGTGCGCGGCAGCCCGAGGCACTTCACCTCGTCCAAGCTCATGTGCTGGGTGGCCGCCGACCGCGGTGCGCGGCTCGCGCGGATCAGGGACGACCCTGACGCGGCCCGGCGCTGGCAGTACGCCGCGGACGAAATCCACGCCGACATCTGCGCCAACGCGGTCGACGACCGGGGCGTCTTCTGCCAGCACTACGAGACGACGGCGCTGGACGCCTCGCTGCTGCTGATGCCGCTGCTGCGGTTCCTGCCGGCGGACGACCCGCGGATACGCGCGACCGTGCTGGCGGTGGCCGACGAGCTGACCGAGGACGGCCTGGTGCTGCGGTACCGGTCGACGGAGACCGACGACGGGCTGGACAGCCCGGAGGGCACGTTTACCATCTGCTCGTTCTGGCTCGTCTCGGCGCTGGCCGAGATCGGTGAGCACCACCGCGCGAGGGACCTGTGCGAAAAGGTACTGTCGCACGCCAGCCCGCTGTTGCTGTACGCGGAAGAGATCGAGGCCCGCTCGGGCCGGCACCTCGGGAACTTCCCGCAGGCCTTCACCCACCTCGCGCTGATCAATGCGGTCATGCACATCATCGAGCACGACGAGGAGGAAGCCAGGGCGGCGCTCGCCGGAGCATCGGAACGGCCCCGGCATCGCGCGAACGGCCGGCTCCGCCCGGCTAACTCCCGGCTGCGGCACCCGGACGGGGACCGCTGAGCCTCAGGTCCTGGCGATGGGCGCCGTGCGCGCAGCCGCGGCGGCGATCAGGTCGGCAGGGGCCAGTTCGATCTCCAGCCCGCGCTGGCCGGCGCTGCAGAACACGGTCCGATGGTCGAGCGCGGTTTCGTCCACCACCACCGGCAGCGGCCTGCGGAGCCCGACCGGCGCGATCCCGCCCGTTACGTATCCCGACGCCTTTTCTGCCTGATCCGGGTCCGCCAGCACGGCCTTCTTACCGCCGATCGCGGCGGCGAGAGCCTTCAGGTCGAGGCTGCCCGCCACCGGCACCACCGCGACCGTCAGCGCTCCGTCGACGGCCGCGATCAGCGTCTTGAACACCCGGTCCGGCGGCACGCGGAGCGCCTCGCTCGCCTCCTGGCCGTACGAAGGGTGCCGCGGGTCGTGGCGGTAGCGGTGCAGGACGTGCGCGATCCCGAGCCTGGCGAGCTGGTCGGTCGCCCTGGTGCCGCCGCCTGCCATGTGGCAAGACTAGGGCCGTGACCGCCTGGGTGCTGCACGTCGACCTGGACCAGTTCATCGCCGCGGTGGAGGTGCTGCGGCGGCCTGAGCTGCGCGGCAAGCCGGTGGTGGTGGGCGGCGACGGCGACCCGGCCAAGCGCGGCGTGGTCGCCACCGCCTCTTACGAGGCACGAGAGTTCGGCGTCCACTCCGGCCTGCCGCTTCGCACGGCCGCGCGGCGCTGCCCGGAGTGCGTCTTCCTGCCCGTCGACCGGGCTGCGTACGAGGCCGTATCGGACGAGGTGATGCGCGCGCTCCGCAGCCTCGGCGCGGTCACCGAGGTAATGGGGTGGGACGAGGCGTTTGTCGCGGTCAACACCGACGACCCGGAGCGCTTCGCCCGCGAGGTCCAGCGGGTCATCAAGGCGGCGACGCAGCTCAACAGCACGGTCGGCATCGGCGAGAACAGGCTGCAGGCCAAGCTCGCCACCGGCCTCGGCAAGCCGCGTCGCGACGGCGCAGCGGGAGCCGGACCCGCCGCGCGACCGGCGGGCCCGGTGCCTGGGGTGTTCCGGCTGACGCACGCGACCTGGTTCGCGGTGCTGGGCGGCGAGCCGGTGAGCGCGCTGTGGGGCATCGGCGCCAAGACCGCCGCGAAGCTCGCCGAGCTAGGCATCTCGACGGTGTCCGAGCTGGCGGCCGCCGACGTCGGGCTCGTCGCGGCCCGATTCGGCCCGACGATCGGCCCGTGGCTGGTCGCCACCGCGCGGGGCCTGGACAGCTCGCACGTCAGCGGTGAGCCCTACGTGCCGCGGTCGCGCGGCCGGGAGGTGACCTTTCAGCAGGACATCGACGACTGGGACCGGGTCCGCGCCGAGGTCGCGCAGCTGGCCGGGCTGATCAGCGAGGACGTCGCGGCCGAGGGCCGGCCGGCCATCCGAGTAGTCGTGAAAGTGCGTTACCGGCCGTTCTTCACCGGTACGCACGGCGTGCCGCTGAGCGCGCCGACGGCCGACCGGTCGGAGATCGAGCAGGCGGCGCTCGCCGCGCTGGACAAATTCCCCGACCGTCGCCCGGTGCGGCTGCTCGGCGTGCGGGCCGAGTTCGCCGCGTCGGCGGAGACCTGACACCCCCTGGGCAGCGGTCGAGCTGGCCTGTCACGAAGCACCGACCAGCGTCGTCTCAGCAGTTGATCGGATTGCGAGAGCGCGCGAGAGGGGGCGAGCCGGTGAGCCAGGGTCCCGGCGGGGGCGCCGACACGGCCGAGATCTACCGGACGCTGCGGCCAGTGCTGTTCTCGATCGCCTACCGGATGCTCGGCACCGTGACCGAGGCGGAAGACATCGTGCAGGAGGCGTTTGTGCGCTACCACCGCGCGGTCACCGGCCACGGTCAGCCCGAGTCACCGAAGGCCTACCTGTCCACGGTGGTCACCAGGCTGTGCATCGATTACCTCCAGTCGGCCAGGGTCCGCCGGGAGTCGTACGTGGGCGACTGGCTGCCGGAACCGCTCCTCACCGGCCCCGGACTCCCGGCCGGCAGCCGGGATCCCGCGGCGGCCGCCGAGCAGGCCGATTCGCTCTCGATGGCCTTCCTGCTGCTGCTGGAGCGGTTGACGCCGCTGGAGCGGGCGGTGTTTCTGCTGCACGACGTGTTCGCGTATTCCTACGACGAGACGGCGGCCATCGTCGGCCGCAGCGCGGTGAACTGCCGGCAGATCGCGCGCCGCGCCCGGCAGCACGTCGAGGCCGGCCGGCCGCGATTCGATGTCGAGGCCGACGAGCGGGACGAGCTGGCCGCCAGGTTCTTCGGTGCGGTTGAGAACGGCGACCTGCAGGCCCTCGTCAGCATGCTCGCGGCCGATGTCGCGGTGCACGGCGACAGCGCCGGTGCTCCGGTCAGGTGGCGGCGGCCAATCGCCGGCCGGGAGCACGTCGGCAGGCTGCTGGTCGCGCTGGGACGGCAGCTGCACGCGGTGCACGCCTCGCTCGAGCCGGCCGCCGTGAACGGCCAGCCCGGCGCTCTCGTCCGCGCAGCGGACGGCAGCCTCATCGGCGTGCTCGGCGTCGACATCGTTGACGGTCAGGTGCAGACATTCCGGAGCATCATCAGCCGGGACAAGCTGCGCCACCTCGGCCCCCTGGCCGACCTCGACGCGCTCCTTGACCAGCGCCGCCGCGGAGGTGCCGCCGGGGGGTGAGTCGCGGCCCGCCGGGCCGCTCGGCCGCGGCTGGCCCTGCAACCTGCCCGCCAGCTCGCCGTGCGCTACTCTGCCGCTCTGACCGCGGACGGCCGCCGAGGCCGCCGCCGGCGGCACAAGGAGACAGATGGTCGTTCCGCTGGCCGCGCGGTACGTGGCCGCGGCCGTAGGCGTGCTGCTCGTGGTTACGGCCGGCAGCAGCGTCATCGGCACGCTGATCGTGCCGCGGTCCGTGAGCAGCTGGCTCACCAGGAAAGTCGACCAGATCGTCAACGCCGCGTTCGTGCTCATCACCAAGCCGGTCCACGACTTCCGCAGGCGTGACCGGATCCTCGCCACACACGCAGCCACCGTCCTCATCGCCCAGATAGCCGCGTGGCTCCTGATGTTCTTCGTCGGCTTCTCGCTCATCTTCTGGCCGCTGGAGCCCGGCGGCATCACCGAGGCGTTCCGGCTGGCCGGGCCGGGCCTCTGGCAGATCGGCAGCGACGAGGCGCGCAGCGGCCTTCAGCGAGGCCTGCTTGACGTCGCGTCGGTGATCGGCATCGTGACGATCACGCTGCAGATTGCCTACCTCCCGACGCTCTACACCGAGTTCAACCGGCGCGAGAACGCGGTGACGCTGCTGACTGCCCGGGCCGGCGTGCCGAGCTGGGGGCCGGAACTGCTCGCCCGAACCCATTACGCGCTCGGCTCTGGCGTGTCCACCGTGGACACGCTGCCGCAGCTGTATGCGGAGTGGGAGAGCTGGGCAGCGGAGGTCGGCGAGAGCCACACCACCTACCTGCCGCTGGTCAGATTCCGCTCCCCGAAGCCGCTCTCCTCCTGGGTCACCTCGCTGCTGGCGGTGCTCGACTCGGCCGCCCTGATGCTGTCGCTCAACCCGTCCACGGCGCCGGTCGTGTCGGCGCGGCTATGCCTGCGCGCCGGGTTCATCTGCTTTGGGGACGTCGCCAGGGCGATGGGCTTCGACATACCGTTCGAGCCTGACCCGAGCCTGGGCATCTCGCTCAGCTACGAGGACTTCCTGGAAGCCGTCGCGCTGATGAGACTCGTCGACTTCCCGATCGAGCGGCCGCCCGAGGACGCGTGGCGGGACTTTGTCGGCTGGCGGGTTAACTACGAGCAGGCGGCCTTCGCGATCGCGTACGCCATCGACGCGGTCCCGGCGATGTGGTCAGGCCCGCGGCGGAACAAGAAGATCGGGCCCATCCGCCCGTTGCGACCGCCGTATGGCAGGCCATCCGGCGACGGGGATGGGAAAAAGCCCGGCCCGGGCGGGCCGACGACGGGGCCAGCGGCCGACGGCACGCCGACTACCGCGCGGTGACGTCGTCTGGCTCGCCAGGGTGCGGGTCGGCCGCATCCTGTGCCTCGATGTGCCTGTCCGCAGCGGGCGCGCCCAGCTCAGGGAGGGGCGTGAGCTGCCGGGCTTCCGGCACCTCCGCCCGCGCGGCGGGCGGCTCGTCCGGCTCCGGCTCGGCCGCCCTCGGATCGGCCGCCTTCGGGGCGGCCGCCTTCGGGGCGGCGCCGCGGGATCGGAGCAGCTCGGGCAGCTCCGGCAGCTCCACGAGGCTGGGGTAGTCGTCCTCGGACGCGGGCTCCGGCTCCGGCACCGGCGTTCCGAGCTCGGGCACCGGAGCGCCGCCGAAGGCAGGAGCCAGCACCCGGCGGGCCGCGCGTACCGTGGCGTCGCGCAGCGTGTCGCCGACCAGCCGGGCCGCGTACGTCAGCAGGCCCTGGCGCTCGGCGTCGGGTTCCTCCCGCGCCGCCGCGGTGAGCTCCTCCGCGAGCCTGCTGGCCAGTGCCTCGCCGGTCGGCCACTGCCCGACCACGCGCCTCGCCTCAGGCGTTACCTTGAAGACGTACCAGTACCGGGGATCGCCGCCCGTCGTCGTTTTCCTGAAGTCCACGTACAGCGGGTCGAGCGCCTCGAGCGCGGTGGCCACGTCGGATGGCGCGAGGCCCGTTCGGGTGGCGATGTCGGTAACGGTGACCATGAAGCTCTGCTCGAGCAAGGCCACGGTCGCGTCGAGGACGGGCAGGTCCCTGACCGCCCAGGTGTCATGCACGAGCAACTGCCTAACCGGGGCCGCGCCGGACACGCCGACCGGTCCCTTGCGTCGTCGGGTTCACCGCGGCTGGCAACGCCAGGCCCGAGGCATCCGGCACTAACGAGGGTAGCGACAATAGCGACCGCCGAGCCGCCGATGTGCCGTTCCCCCTGGTTCAGGGCGTGGCAACGGCATGTCGCCCAATTTTCTGCCGCCAGCTGGTGGCGTGTACCTGATCGGCTAGCTCGCTCGCTAAGCTGTGCGCGCCCGCAACGCCGCGGCCGGAAACGGAGAGGACGATCATGAGTAACGACACCGGTGTTGAGCGGACGCTGATCCTGCTCAAGCCCGACGCCGTGGCTCGCGGTCTGGTCGGGCGCATAGTGGCGCGCTTCGAAGACTGCCTGCTCAAGGTCGTTGCCAGCAAGATGGTCTGGATGGACGCCACACTGACGCGGCGGCACTACTTCGACCTGGAGGAGCGATTCGGGCCGAAGGTGTACGCGGCCATGGCGGAGTTCATGCAGAGCGGCCCGGTGCTCGCCGTTGTGTTTGAGGGGGTTGAGGCGGTCGCGTGCGCGCGCAAGCTGGTCGGTGCCACGTACCCGGACCAGGCCCAGCCCGGCACCATCCGGGGTGACTTCGCTCACATGAGCCAGGCTTACGCGAATGAGCACGGGATCGCCGTGGCCAACCTGGTGCACGCCTCCGGCAATGTCGACGAAGCGGCGCACGAGATCAGCGTGTGGTTCGCCAAGGACGAGATCATCGAATACCGGTCCGCCACAGCGCCCTTCGGCCAGTAGCGGCTACTCCCAGTCCTCGTCCGCCTCGGTGCCGGCCGGCTGGCTGGTCATCGACGGCACGGCGAGCCAGCGCTCGAGCCAGCCCAGCTGCTCGGCGAGCATGTCCAGCACCGACTCGCGCGCCACGTAGCCGTGGCTCTCGTACGGCAAGATCACCAGCCTGGCCGTGCCGCCGGTGCCCTGGATGGCCTGGAACAGGCGCTCGGACTGGATCGGGAACGTGCCGGAGTTGGCGTCTCGCTCACCGTGGATGAGCAGCAGCGGCGCGGAGATCTTGTCCGCGTACCTGAACGGGGACACCCGATCGTAGACCTCCGCCGCCTCCCAGAAGCTGCGCCGCTCGGTCTGGAACCCGAACGGGGTCAGGCTGCGGTTGTAGGCGCCGCTGCGGGCTATGCCAGCCGCGAACAGTTCCGTGTGCGCCAGCAGGTTGGCGGTCATGAACGCGCCGTAGCTGTGCCCGCCCACCGCTACCCGGCCGGGGTCGGCGATGCCCAGGTCAGCTACTGCGCGGATGTGCGCGGCCGCAGCGGCGGTGATCTGCTCCACGTAGCTGTCGTTCATGGTCTCGGGGTCGCCGATGACCGGCATGGTAGCGCCCTGCAGCACGGCGTACCCGCGCAGCACGAACCAGATCGGGTCGGACGCGGTCAGCCTGGTGAACCGCTCGGTGGTGCCGCGCACCTGACCGGCGGTCGCGGCATCTCCGTAGTCGAGCGGGTACGCCCAGATCAGCAGCGGCAGCGAGCCGTCGCGGCCCGGGTCATAGCCCGGCGGCAGGTGCAGCCAGCCGGTGAGTCGCACGCCGTCGCCGCGGTCGTAGCTCAGCAGGCGCTTGTCCATGCCGGTCAGCTGCGGGTGCGGGTCAGGGAAAAAAGTCAGCTGCGTCGCCGCACTGCCGTCGAGCCGCGCCACTACCAGGTTGGGGGGCTCGGTCCGACTCTCGTGCCACAGCAGCACCGACCCTCGATCGTCCCCGGCGAATCCGAGGACCTGCTCGAAGGCGTCGCCGGGGCTGCGCCACAGCCGCTGGGTGGAAAGGTCAGAGAGGTCAAGCCGGTCGAGGAACGGCCGGTCGCCGTCCGGACTGGCGCCCTGGCCGCGAAGGTAGATCTGATGCCCGTCCTGAAGCACGGTGCGGGTGCCGTCCGGATGCACGGTCATCATCGGCGTGCCGGGATCGAGGTAAGCCTCATCCGCCGAGTGATCGAAGATCACCCGGCTGTCACCGGGCGCGGCCAGGTCGCACAGCCGGGAGGTGATCCAGCGCCGGTCGCGATCGTGCTCGGTCACGATCAGCTGGCCCGCCGCGGCCATGTCATACCAGCCGAGGCAGCGCTGCTGGACCAGGATGCAGGGCTGCGGTGCTTCGTCGAACGGTGCCTGCAGGCGGAAGATTTCGTCGCGATGCTCGACCTTAGCCATCGGGTCGCCGCCGTCGAGGGCCTCCGTCCAGACCAGGCTGGCCGGCACCGACTCCTCCCAGGACACCATGCGCGGTCCGGTTGGCACGCCGTGCCGCGGCACCTCGTCGCTCACCGGCAGGTCGGCGATGACTCGCTCCAGCTGGCCGTGGGCCGTCCAGAGCTCGACTCGACGCGAGAAGTACGGGAACGGCACCCGGAACGAGAACGGCCGCCGCAGCCGGCAGGCAAGCAGGTGTGTCCCATCGGGTGATTCGCTGAGGTAGTAGTACAGGCCAGCATCGCCGAGCTTCGCAACCGTCCCGGCCTCCGGGTCGACGCGCAGCGGCACCGTGGTCGCGAGCGACTCGAACAGGTCGGCGTCCGCGTCGGTACCGAGCAGGTCGGTAAAGGTGGCCATCTGGGTCCGCTTGCCTGACGTTTCTTCGGTGCGCGGCTCGATCGGCTCTGAACTGGGCGGCTCCGGCGGGGCCGGCGAGCCAAGCGCCAGCAGTGTGGCCCCGTCCCTGGCCCAGCGCACCGTCGAGCCGAACGATGTCGGATCGCCGCCAAGAACGTCCCGCACCCGCAGCCCGGGAACCTCGGCTGCGACAGCCGCCTGCGCGTCGGCGACCCACACCGCGATGCCGTCCGGCTCGTCCACGGTGAACGCGAATCGCCGCCCGTCCGGCGCCCAGACCGGCATGCCGACCGACCTGTCCTCGGGCAGCTCGATCCGGCGCGGCTGGCCGCCGGGCAGCGCGATGACCGACAGCCCCGTCATCCGCCTGGTTCGCTGCCTGCCGCCGAGTGCCGGATCGATCCGCAGGCCAGCCAGCGCGAGGTATGGCCTCGCCAGCAGCGTGATCGGCGGGTGGGACTCATAGTGAATCAGGACAACGAACCTGCGACCGGGCGCGAGCGAGGCGGCGGGCGTGGGCGGGGCATCGATGATCGAGACGATGTCGCTGGCCGGGATCTGATACGCCACGCTCTTCCTCTCGGTCGCTGGCCGGGTGCGGATGTCCTGACATAGGCTCGCCCGATACCTGCTGGCGCGCAACCTCGGGCGACCGCGCTGCCCGGCGTGTGGCGGCCGCGACGGTCCCGCGCAGCGTCGGGAAACTCATCTGCAGCCGACCTCAGCGGCCGCGCAGGTGTCTGTTCCCGGCTTGGCCGATCATCATGCACGCGCTCCAGGCGGTGCCCGGCGTCAGGCGGGCGTGAGCAGACGCGCGGCTCGGCGGCTGCACGCCGAGCAGAACCGGGCCTCCGGCTGCGCCGCGAGGAGTCCGGCGGAGATAGGCCGTCGGCACTGCTCGCACCGGCCGTACCGGCCGGCCGCGATGCGGTCGAGGGCAGCCTCGATCTCGGCCAGGGCCTGCCGTTCTGCGACGACCTGCCGGGCCAGCCGCGACGGCTCCTGGCTGGCCCGATCCGGGGGGTGCGGGTCGGCGGCCTGGCTGGCCGGCCGATCGGGCCCCGCGGCCGCGGCCGCCTCGTGGTAGGCAACGGACATCGCTGTCACCCGCTCGAGGGTTGCCCGCCAGCGGGCTTCGAGTTGGGCCCGGTAAGGAGCAGAGCCGGTGACGTCGGCCCGGCCGGATGCGCCGTCGCAGGTGTCGTCCGGCGCGGCCGGCCGCGACCAGTGGCCTGGCGAGAGGGCGGACGTGCCGGCCATGGCGCTCCTTCCGGCCGGCGCCTGGCCACGCCCTCCTGGCGCGGGCGGATGGTGCCGGTCTGAGGTCTCCACCACACCGCACGATCCTGTGAACCCGCTGAGGACAGCCGCGCTCTTTGCCGACCGGCGGGTGCGGCTGACCCGAGGACATACCGCCCGCAGAGCCAGCCCGCTCCGGGCGGCGACGCCCCGGCATGTCTCGGCATAGTGAGAAATGAACTGAGGTCAGCCTACATTTTGCGGAGTACGCATTTTGGGCGCCGGCGAATTCGGCAACTAGCCGGACCCGGTAACAGCTGCTCCGGGGATGGTGTTTGATGGAGATGGCTGCATTCTCGTTCTCGATACGCATGCAGCCCAGGATCCTCGTCCGTGGATCCCGCAGTTTCACCCAGTAGGAGAAGGCACATGCCGCAGGGCACCGTGAAGTGGTTCAACGCAGACAAGGGCTATGGTTTCATCGCCCCAGATGATGGCAGCGCCGACGTCTTCGTGCACCACTCCGCGATTCAGGTCGACGGCTTCCGCAGCTTGCAGGAAAATCAGCGCGTCGAATTCACAGCCGGCCAGGGAACGAAGGGCCCGCAAGCCGAGCAAGTCCGTCCGCTATAACGGGTCCGGCCCAGCGCCGGATAGGGCGCGCAAAGCCATAAGCATCGCGCCAAATCGGTATAGCCAGATAACAGGCGGCCCCGGGTATCCCGGGGCCGCCCTCGTTTGCCGGTCGTGGTCGCGGCCCGGCTCGGCGTGGCCAGCGGCCGGATTACCGGTATGGTCGCTGCGTCGGGCGATGACGGTCACCGCTGCCCAGCCGGCGGCCGGGCCGCCCGGCGGCGGAAGGCAGACCATGACGCGAACACTGCTCAATAGCGCACTGGCGGGCCTCGGCACGACGATCTTCGCGGAGATGTCGGCGCTGGCGGTCGGGACCGGGTCGGTCAACCTCGGCCAGGGCTTCCCTGACACCGACGGACCAGCGGAGCTGGCTCGGGTGGCGGCCGACGCGGTGCTAGCCGGTCTCGGGAACCAATACCCGCCGGGGCCAGGGATTCCCGAGCTGAGGATCGCGGTCGCCGCGCACCAGAAGCGCTTCTACGGGCTCGACCTCGACCCCGATACCGAGGTGCTGGTCACCACCGGTGCCACCGAGGCCATCGCGGCGGCGATGCTGGCGCTGCTAGAGCCCGGTGACGAAGTCATCGCCCTGGAGCCGTACTACGACTCCTACGCCGCGTGCATCGCCATGGCCGGCGCGCGGCGGGTGCCGGTCACGCTTCGGCCACCACTGTTCCGGCCCGACCTCGACGCGATGCGGGACGCCATTACCAGCCGCACCCGGATCATCTTGCTGAACTCGCCGCACAACCCGACCGGCATGGTCGCCACCAAGGCAGAACTCGCCGCCATCGCCGACCTTGCCGTCCGGCACGATCTGCTGGTGGTGACGGACGAGGTGTACGAGCATCTGGTGTTCGACGGAGAGCACGTCCCGATCGTGACCCTGCCGGGCATGCGGGAGCGCACCGTCACCATCAGCTCCGGCGGCAAGACGTTCTCCTTTACCGGCTGGAAGGTCGGCTGGGTAACCGGAACACCCGAGCTGGTCACGGCCGTCAGGACCGCCAAGCAGTTCCTCACGTTCGTCAGCAGCGGGCCGTTTCAGTACGCCATCGCCGCCGGGCTTGCGCTCCCTGATGCGTTCTACGCCGACCTCGCCACTGGCCTGCGCCGCAAGCGTGGGCTGCTCGCCGACGGGCTGCGCGCGGCGGGCTTCGAGGTGTTCGTGCCGCAGGGGACGTACTTCATCACCACCGACATCGGCCGGCTCGGCGAGTCCGACGGCCTCGACTTCTGCCGCAGCCTGCCGCACCGCTGCGGAGTGGTCGCGGTGCCGAACGTCGTGTTCTACGACGATCGGGCCGCCGGACGGACTCAGGTGCGATTCGCCTTCTGCAAGCGCGACGACGTGCTGGCCGACGCGGCCCGGCGCCTCAGCGGGTTGCGCCGACCTGCGTCCGGCTAGGTGGCCCGGGCGGGCCTGGCTGCCACGCTCACTAGGATGGTCGTCCAGCAGCTGGACATGACCCTCGTGGACAGGAGCAGTCATTCGTGACATCTGACTCAGCCGTCAGCCCGGCCACGTCCGGAGCCGCCGAGGTATATCAGGCCCCGCGGCAGGAGAAGCCCTGGGGCCACGAAGTGATCTTCGCTGGGCTGGACGGCAAGTATGTCGGAAAGATCCTTCACATCACGGCCGGCCACGCGCTGAGCCTGCAATACCACCGGCAGAAGGACGAGACGATGAGCGTGCTGTCCGGCGCCGCGCTGGTGGAGCACGGGCCTTCTGCGGACGCGCTCGTCAGCCAGCACTTGGGTCCGGGCGACACGATTCACCTGCCGCCCGGCGCGGTCCATCGCATCACGGCCATCACCGACCTGACCCTTGCCGAGGTATCGACAGCCCAGTCGGGCTGGCGCGAGGACGTGGTGCGGCTCGAGGATAAGTACGGCCGGGTGGGCACTACCGCGCCATAACCCCCGCGGGTCGCCGTCAGCGCTGCTGGTCGGCGGCGGATCCGCGCACCGCCCGCCGGTCGGCCGGCCTGCGCACGCGGCCCTCGAGCGCGTGGAAGATCTGCACCCACTGGTCCGGGCTCACGTAGGCGACGATCGTCCGCCGGTCCACGCCCGCTTCCCCGCACGCCGCCGCCACGTGTTCGGGTGGATAGGACCGGCGTAGCGAGGCCTGCACGGATCCGCCGACCCCGCTGAACCCCGCCTGCACCAGCCGCCGGTACGCAGCCTGGCGGGCAGGGCTCACCAGCGGCTGCGCGCGGCGCGTGAGCCGGAGGATGCCTGCGTCCACCCTGGGCATCGGGCGGAACTCGGTCCGCGCTATCGTGCCGGCCAGTTGCCAGCCGAACACCGGCCACGTGCTGACCGTCAGCTGCGTCCAGCGACCGTAGCCGCCGGTTCGCTTCCGCGCGTACTCGAGCTGGGTGATGAGCGTCGCCGCGGTCATCTTCGAAGCGTGCAGGCACCACTCGACGATCGGGGCGGTCAGCGAGAAGGGCGCGTTGCCCACCACCTGGAACGGCCGGGAGGGCGGCCGGGCGGCGAGGAAGTCGCTGAGCACCACGCGAACGTTCGGCCGGCCCGCCACCCTGGCGGCGAGCCGGCCGGCCAGATTCGCGTCGATCTCGTAGGCGATGACCTCGCTGAACAGCGTGGCCAGCCGGCTGGTCAGGATGCCTTCTCCCGCCCCGACCTCCACGCACACGCCGTCGGGGTCGGGGCGTACCGCGGTCAGGAACTGGCGGGCCGCCTGCTGACCGCGGAGGTAGTTCTGGGACAGCTCGCGCCGACGGCGGTCGGCCTCGGTGCGCCCGCCACGGGCGCTTACTCGCCCGGCAGCGGCGCGGCCAGGATGGCCAGGACGGCCTGGGCCAGGCCGCGGTCTCGCGGTGCTCACCGGATTAGGGTAGCGACCTGCGCACGGCCGACCGGGCGCCGCCGAACGGCGGCCCGCCGGTCACCGACAGGCACGGCCGGTGCCTCGTTGGCTTAGTCGTCGGTTGGCCGGCGCAGCCGCTTGATCGCGGCGCGTCGCTGCTTGTCCGCGAGCCGCCGTTCGACGGACGCGCGGCTGGGCCGGGTGCGGCGCCGGGTCGGCGCGGGCGGCGCGGTCGCGTCGGTCAGCAGCGCGCTCAGCCGAGCGGCCGCTGCCTCGCGGTTGCGGAGCTGGGACCGGTATTCGCTGGCGGCCACGGTGATGACACCGCCCGAAAGCCGGCCCGACAGCGCGGCGAGCGCGCGCTCTTTGAGCACCGGCGGCAGCGCCGCCGACCCGGCCAGGTCGAACGACAGCTCCGCCTGGCTGTCCGTGGTGTTGACGGACTGTCCGCCGGGCCCCTGGGACCGGGAGAACCGCCAGGTGAGCTCGTCGGGCGGAATCGTGATGCCACGCACCGTGACCGCGAGGCTCATGGCGGCGTCTCCTGCCAGGCGGCGCTGTCCTCCGGCACGCTGCCTGCCTATCACAAGCACCGGTCGCGGCGATCGCGCGCCTGCCCGCGTTGCGGCGTTCCGATCCGTCCGCCCGCCTCGTCCTTCATCAGGTCAAATAGCCGCCACTCTTTGGTAATGTCACGCTCGCGGACTCGGCACGACAGGCGGCGACGCTGGGCTTGGAAGGTGAGCATGAGCGGTTTCCGGAACTTCCTGATGCGGGGGAACCTCATCGACCTCGCCATCGCGGTGGTCATCGGCGTGGCGTTCAACGCGATCGTCCAGGCCCTCGTCGCGGACATGATCACCCCGCTCATCACCGCGATCACGGGCAACAAGCTCAATTTCAGCAAGCTGTCCTTCATGGTGCACCACTCGACGTTCACCTACGGCGCTGTCATCAACGCGGCCATCTCGTTCATCGTCATCGCCGCGGTCATCTACTGGCTGGTCGTTGCCCCGACCGCCAAGATGACCGCGCTCGCCACCCGGAACAAGGTCGCGACGCAGCGTCAGTGCCCCGAGTGCCTCAGCGAGATCCCGGTCGCCGCGAAGCGCTGCATGTACTGCACCAGCGAGGTCACGCCCGTGCCGCCGCCGGCCGTCGACAAGCCCGCGCCGCACCGGGCCCGGCACGGCTCCCTGGCGTCGGATTAGCCACGCCCACCCTGCCCGCCCGGATACGTCAGCGGCCGGGTGGCTGCCAGCCTGACCTCATTTGGCGTCGGCGTAGCAGCCGACGACGGCGGTCGTCATGGGGAAGCTGACGTCGGTCCCGCCGAAGACCAGCCGGGTCGCGTCGGCCGCCGCGCCCTCGACCGCGGTCACGACCGCCGTGGCAGCAGCCGCCGGGCAGTGCACGATCACCTCGTCGTGCTGGAAGAACACCAGTTCCGGCTGACCAGGGGAGGGAACGGCGGTCGCAGGCTGCGCGGCACGGAGTCGGGTCCGCAGCAATGCGAGCATGACCAGGGCCCAGTCCGCGGCGCTGGCCTGGACGACGAAGTTGCGGGTGAACCTACCGCGGGCCCGTGCGGCGGGCCCAGCGCCGGGGTCCCGCGCCTGGTCCGGATCACCAGGCTCGCTGGTGAGCGTGCGCCAGGCCGCAGACGGCGGCGGGCAGGTGCGGCCGAGCACGGACCTGACCACGCGGCCTTCTTCGCCCGCCCGCGCCGCGTCCTCGACAAACGCGGCCGCTGCCGGGAACCGGCGGCGCAGCAGGGCGAGCGACTGACCGCCGTCACCGCCGGTGCCGCCGTACATCGCCGATAGCAGCGCCACCTTCGCCTGGGCCCGGTCGGCGCCGATCGCCGCGGCGACCGCCTGGTACAGGTCGCCGGCGGCGGCTGCCTGGGCGAACGGCCGGTCACCGGCCAGCGCCGCCAGTATTCGCGGCTCGAGCTGAGCCGCGTCGGCCACCACCAGCGTCCAGCCCGGATCGGCCACGACCGCCTGCCGCAGCAGCCTGGGTATCTGCAGAGCGCCACCGCCGCGTGACGCCCACCGGCCGGAGACCACCCCGCCGGGCACGTATTCGGGCCGGAACCGCCCGCCCGAGACCCAGGCGTCCAGCCACGACCAGCCGTTCGCGGCGTGCAGCCTGGCCAGTTCCTTGTACTCAAGCAGCAGCGGCACGACCGGGTGGTCGACCCGCCGCAGCACCGCGGACCTGGTCGATGGCACCCGGACGCCGCCGGCCGCCAGCGCCCGCAGCAGCTGGGCCGGCGAGTCCGGGTTGACCGGGCGAGCTGCGCCGAGTGTCTCGGTTATCTGCGCGGCCAGCTCGCTGAGCCGCGCCGGTCGCAGCGCGGGCCCGGCGGTCACCGGCGGGCGCGGTCCGAGCAGGCCGGTGAGCAGCCGATCGTGCACGTCGGCTCGCCACGGCAGGCCTGCCGCCGACATCTCGGCCGCGGCGAGCGCACCCGCCGACTCGGCGGCGGCGAGCAGGCCGAACCTCGCCGGGTCCGCGTCTGCCCTGATCCGGGCCAGCTGGTCGGCGTGTGCCGTCAGTACCGCAGCCAGCTCCGCCGCCTGATCGGGCTCCCGGCTGTCACCAGCCTCGAACGGGAGCATCGGCCGGTCGGTCCGGGCGGCGCCCGATTCAGCGGGAGCCACCGTCGTTCCGTCTCCGGCGGCCGACGGCAGCGATTCGCCGTCGCGCGCTCGCAGCAAGGAGCCGACCAGCTCCACGTCGTGACAGCGGCGGATGCCGACGCCTGACCGGAGCAGCCGGGGGTACTGCAGCCGCCCCGATCGCCACACCCAGCGGACGTCACCGGAGGGTTCCCGCGCGGCAACCGCGGCCGCGAGGTCGGGCACACGCTGCGCCGGGCCGTCCGGCGCCCCGTCGTCACGGACCGGGCAGATCAGCCCGGCCGCGTCCGGTCCCGCCGTCACCGCGATCCGCACATCCCGAGTCTGCGGCACAACACCGACACGCGCGGCCCGACAGGGCCGTGGCGTCCGCGTCCGCGGGATGGAACCGCGAGCGGACCGCGGCCGCGGGCCGGACTACGCGGTCCGGCCCCGCGATGCCGTCAGCCGCCCTGGGATCGCCGTCGGGCGGACCTGCTCAGCTTGGCGGCCGCGTGCGACTTTCGCACCGGTCCTGGTTCGGCGTCAGCATCGGCGCTGTCGTCGTCATCTGCCGGACCGGCAGCTGCGACGGCGGATTGCTGGCCTGGATGCTGGTTAGTCTCGTACCGCGGCGGAAAGCCCCGATAGCGCGGCCCGCGATAACCAGGCCCGCCGGCTCGCACGGCCCCAGCCGGACGTGGCGAGGCTACCGGTTCTTCCGGCAGCACCGGTTCGCCATCGTCGAGGCGCGCCAGGAAGTCTGGCACCTCGGGCAGCGGGGCAAGCGGCCGCGACTGCGGGACGCCGGGCTCGAGGCCGTCCGCGGGAAGGTCCGCCTCCGGGTCCTCACCATCGGCCGGCGGCCAGCCGGCCACCGCCTCCTCGCCCTCGCCGTCGTCTTCCGCGGGACGCCTTGCAGCCCGGTCCGTCCGCGGGCCCTGGCCAGGGCGACCGCGCGCCGGGCTCCGCAGGGCGGCGCCATTTCCGGTCTGGCCCAGCTCGGCAGCGTCGGTTCGCCGGTCCCTGGCCAGTGCGTCATCGGACAGCGTGTCCGCGGCGAGCACGTCTTCGTCGGCCTGGCGGCCGACCGAGTACTCATCCATGGGCGGTGGCGGCAGCACATCCGTGCCTGGCGGCGGCGCCTGCGCGGGCACGGAGAGCGGACCGCTATAGCCGCGGGCCGAGCGGGCCGCAGTGCCGTTCGCTGGCAGCCGCCAGTCGTGCCGCGGGGCGGCCTCGGAGTAGACCGAGCCCACGCAGTCGTGGCCGTCGAGGAGCGAGGCCAGCATCTCGGCCTCGTCCGCGCGCAGCCCGAACACGACACGGGGCTGCCCCCATGGTTCCTCCAGTGAATAGCCGACGTAGCTCGACACCGGCGGTAACGGCTCGGCGCCGAGTCCGTGCATGGCCCGCCAGCGCTCCCACGCCTGCTCCAGCGTGATAGCTGCGCGGTCCGCGCGCTGCATCAAATCCGGATCACGCATCGTGCATACCCTTCCCCTCGCGGCGCCGTCTTGCTCCGCCCGCAGGCGGGCATCCCCCACGGCGCTTCCGGCCCTCGCCTGGCGCACCGGTCTGGTCGCCGCGTGACACGACGTTGAGCGTGCCGCCGCGGTGTGCGCCGGGCTCACGACGGCCTGAGCCTCAGTATCGTCGTGACCCGTCGCCGACAAGTGCGATTACGAAAAGTTGTTATGGAGCTACGCACAGTTACCAAGATCGGCGCCAGGACAGGCCTGGCACCGGCGCGCGCATCGCTGCACTGTGGCCGGTTCCAGTCCGTTCCCGGCGGTTACACGGGTTTGATGACGCCGACCTCCCGGCTATCCGACCGGGGAGGCCGGATCGACCCCGGCTACCTCACGGGCCTACGGCTCCTCATCGCATCGAACGCGAAGCGCGCCCCCCGATGCGGAGTGCGACGGCCGGGGTCGACCCCCCCAAACCTCTAACGCTGATGGCCGCTTACCGACGGCACGCGGGTGCGCACCGCCGTCCTGACGCTAGTACGCCAGACCACGGCCACGACTCACTCCGAACGCTGTTGCGGGATTCCCGCCAAGAGGGCTCGAACCTCGGTCTCCCGGTACCGGCGGTGGCCGCCGAGCGTCCGGATCGACGTGAGCTTTCCTGCCTTTGCCCACCTGGTAACTGTCTTCGGGTCAACCCGGAACATCGTCGCAACCTCCGCCGGCGTCAATAGCGGCTCGGCTTCTGGTGTACGTGCTGACATGTTGACGGCCTCTCCTCCTGGACCGGTACTACGATCCTTACTTCTTCTTCCTGTTCATGGCTCCTAGCGAAGCCTGTGCTGGATGTCCCATATAGTCCGCTGAGACCATATTGGCATTACCAGCGGTGACAAGTCGACAACCGGGAGCAAAGTAATCTGAAGCGTCGCCGCGGCGTGCCCCCCGCCTATTGTCACGCTGCGTGATTCTAGCGACACGCACCGTCGCAACGGGCAGATTCGGAAAAGTCATCCGCGCCTCTCATCAGCTACTTAGCTGGGTTGCCGCTGCGTCCCTCCCGCCGTGGCTGACCAGCCCGCCTAGCTGCCGTTCTCCTCCAGTTCGCCAGCTATACGCGCGCAGTCCCGGCCGGAACCGCCAGCGACTCATGACTCAGCTACCGGAATCCTCCCTCCCCGCGCCGCCGATCAGCGCCTGACCCGTTAGCCGGTCGGCTATCCGCTTCCCATGTGACCGGATAACTCAGTGGCCGGATACGGGTATCCCCGTTTGGCTGTCAACCGGTCGAACTGCTCCATTAATCCCCAGAACTGCTGCCAGATAATCTGGTTCCGGGCTTTTTGCCCGCCGGGCTGCGACGGTTACGGTGCGGAGCGCGCCCAGCGCCCCGCTGTCGCCTGCACACCACGGCGCGGAAAGCACCAGAAACCCTGGCACTTGTCGCGCTTTGGGTAGCATGACTAATCGTGACATGCCGTACCCGTCAGGGCAAAGGGCTACGGGCAAGTAAGTGTCGTCAGCGCACTGCCTGAGGGGGCAGAGCGCAGCTATAGGCTGGTCCCCGATCCGGCGTCAACGAGGACGGCGGACTGAGGCGGAGCTTGGGAGCCCACGGACGTGACCTCTGTATTCGGGCCCGATGTCGCCGGTGCCGAGGACGCCGCCGCAGCGAGCGCGCTGGGCGGACCGGGCGGTCATGAGGAAGTCGTGTTCTGCCAGGACCGGCAGTCCGGGCTGCGCGCGATCATCGCGATCTACTCCACGGCGCTCGGGCCGGGTCTCGGCGGGACGCGGTTCTATCCGTATCAGAGCGAGAGCGCCGCGCTCGCGGACGTGCTCAACCTGTCCAGGGCGATGGCCTACAAGAACGCGCTGGCCGGGCTCGACCTCGGCGGCGGAAAGGCCGTCATCATCGGCGATCCCGACTTGGTCAAGACCGAGGCGCTGCTCCGCGCCTACGGCAGGTTCGTGGAGTCGCTGGGCGGGCGGTATATCACGGCCTGCGACATCGGCACGTATAGCGAGGACATGGACATAGTCGCGCGCGAGTCCAGGTTTGTGACCGGGCGGACCATCCCGAACGGGGGCGCGGGCGATTCCTCGGTGCTCACCGCGTTCGGCGTGTTCCAGGGCATGCGCGCGTGCGCCGAGCACGTCTGGGGCAGCACCAGCCTGGACGGCAAGACGGTCGGCATCGAGGGCGTCGGCAAGGTCGGGCACCGGCTGGTCGATCACCTCGTCGCCGACGGCGCCCGGGTAGTGATCTTCGACACCAGCCAGGCCGCGCTCGAGCGGGTACAGGCCCAGCACCCGGCGGTGTCGGTCGCCGCGAGCCGGGCCGAGCTCATCAGCAGCCAGCTAGACGTCTACTCGCCGTGCGCTCTCGGGGGCGCGGTCGACGAAACGACTGCCGAGGTGCTCAGCGCCAGGGTCATTTGCGGCGGAGCCAACAACCAGCTCGCCCACCCGGGTGTCGAGAAGGTGCTGTCCGATCACGGCATCGTCTACGCACCGGACTACCTGGTGAACGCGGGCGGCGTCATCCAGGTGGCGGACGAGCTGCATGGCTTCAGCTTCGACCGGGCCAAGGCGAAGGCGTCGCAGATCCTGGCCACGACGAAGCAGATCCTCGCCGCCGCCGACGCCGACGGCGTCCCGCCGGCGGTAGCGGCGGACCGGCTGGCCGAGCGCCGCATCGCCGAGATCGGGCGGCTCCGCGGCATTTACCTGCGGCAGTGATCAGTTCGCCAGGAATCTGCAGCGGCGCCCGGCGCTTAAAGCAGGTACGGTTGTACCTGTACGTCGAGGCGAGCACGGCGCACTCCGGCAGGCGGAGCGGCGCCGGGTGAGCCTTGTGTGCACGAAACCGCCGAGAACTGGCGTGGTAGCGAGCGACGGCTGTGTAGTAACGGGCGACAATAGAGCGCGGTGACCAGGGACCCGTCGGGTCCGTACGTTAGAGGGGGTCGAGCCAATGGGGCGCGGCCGGGCCAAGGCCAAGCAGGTCAAGGTGGCACGTCAGCTGAAGTACAGCGGAGGCGGCACTGACCTTGACCGGCTGCGGGCTGAGCTGGGCGTCGACTCGGATCGGCATGGCGTCAACGGGGACTCCGCGCACGCGGACCTAGGCGACCGCTACGCCGGGGACGACGACGACTCTGATTACGAAGAGGAAGACGACGAGGACGAGGACTGGGAAGCCGACGAGTACGGCGACGCCGACCTCGTCCGGCAGGCTGGCTCGTCCGCCGGCTCGTCGACCGGATCCTAACGGGACGCTGGGACGCTGACCAGCAGGTCCGGTGGCCAACCGGGCCGGTCAGGCTGGATGGCTCCCGGTCAGCCGCGCGGTGCCCGAGCCGCGGGTGATCTCGCCCAGCACCCATGACTGCAGGCCGCGCTCGGCCAGCAGCCGGACCGCGCGGTCACCGTCGGCCGGGCCCACCACGGCGGTCATGCCTACGCCCATGTTGAAGACGCGCTCCAGCTCCGCCGCCTCGATGCCGCCCCGCTCGGCAAGCAAGCCAAAGACCGGCCCGGGTCGCCAGGTCCCCCGGTCGAGCAGCGCGTCGGAGTCCGGCGGCAGCACCCTGGCCTGGTTGGCGGCGAGCCCGCCCCCGGTGACGTGGGCGAACGCACGGACCGCACAGCTGCTGGCCAGGGCCAGGCAGTCTCTGACGTAGATGCGCGTCGGCGTCAGCAGCTCCAGGCCCAGCGGCTGGCTCAGCTCGGCCGGCTGGCTGTCCAGGTCCAGGCCGGATCCCGGCGCGTCAATGACGGCCCTGACCAGCGAGTAGCCGTTGGAGTGCAGGCCGGAGGCGGCCATGGCGATTACGACGTCCCCCGGCCGCACCCGGTCCGGCCCGAGCAGCCGGTCGGCCTCGACCACGCCGGTCGCCGCGCCGGCGAGATCGAAATCATCGGCGCCGAAATGGCCAGGGTGCTCGGCGGTCTCGCCGCCGACCAGGGCGCAGCCGGCCGCGACGCAGCCGTCGGCAATGCCGCCCACGATCGTGGCGACCCGGTTCGGCTCAATCCGCCCGCACACGAGGTAGTCGGTCATGAACAGCGGCTCAGCACCGCAGACGACCAGATCGTCGACGACCATCGCGACCAGGTCACGTCCGATGGTGTCGTATCGGTGCAGCCGCTGCGCGATGACGACCTTGGTGCCGACGCCATCGGTCGACGTCACGAGCAGCGGCCGGCGCAGCCCGGTTAGCTTGGCTGCGTCGAACAGGCCGACGAAGCCGCCGATCCCGCCGATCACCTCTGGTCCCGCTGTCCTGGCGACTGCGGTGCGGATCAGCTCGACGGCCCGGTCCCCGGCGCCGATGTCGACGCCCGCACCGGCGTAAGTCCCGGGCCGCCCCTTCGTCATGACCCCTCGGCCCGCCCGCCGACGGCGGTCCCGGCGGCCGAGCCAGCCACCACGCCTGCGGTCGGACCGACCGCGGAGACCACGTCCTCGAGTAGGTGCTTGCCCTTTTCATCGTCGGCCACCGGCACCGGATAGTCGCCGTCGAAGCAAGCCCGGCAGAGCCGCTCCGCGGGCAGCGTCGTCGCCTCGATGAGCCCCCCGAGCGAGACGAACCCCAGCGAGTCCGCGCCGATAGACTCCCTGATTTCCGCGACGCTGAGACTGCCGGCCATCAGCTCGGCGTGACTGGCGAAGTCGATGCCGAAGAAGCACGGCCACGCTACCGGCGGGCTGGAGATCCTGACGTGCACTTCCCTGGCCCCGGCCTCGCGCAGCATCGCGACGATGGCCCGCTGCGTATTGCCCCGGACGATCGAGTCGTCGACGACGACCAGCCGCTGCCCCGCGATGACCTCTCGCAGCGGGTTGTACTTCAGCCGGATGCCACGCTCCCTGATCGTCTGGCTCGGCTGGATGAACGTCCGCCCCACGTAGGAGTTCTTGACCAGGCCCTGGCCGTAGGGGATCCCGCTCGCCTGCGCGTAGCCGATCGCCGCCGACGTGCTGGACTCGGGCACCGGGATAACGAGGTCGGCGTCCGCCGGGTGCTCGGCAGCGAGCCGCTTGCCGACCTCCAGGCGGGTGGCCTGCACGCTGCGTCCGGAGATCGTGGTATCCGGGCGAGCCAGATAGACATACTCGAACAGGCAGCCGCGCGGTACGGCGGGAGCGAACGTATAGGACCGGACGCCGCGCTCGTCGATCGCGACGAGCTCACCGGGCTCGATCTCCCGGACGAAGGCGGCACCGACAATGTCGAGGGCCGCGGTCTCGCTGGCCACAACCCAGCCCGCGGCGAGCCGCCCCAAGACCAGCGGTCGGAAGCCGTGCGGATCACGGGCCGCGTACAGCGTCTGCTCGTCCATGAAAACCAGCGAGAACGCCCCGCGCACCAGAGGCAGCACCGTCAGCGCCGCCGCCTCGACGCCGGGATGCCCGGTTCCCGCGGGATAGCCCGTCCCGTCGACCTCGGAGCCGCCGGCCGCGAACAGCGCGGTCAGTACGTCGGTGTCCGACGTGGCCCGGCCCGCGTGGGCGATGCCGTGGTCGCCGAGCAGGCTCGCTAGCTGGCGGGTGTTGATCAGGTTGCCGTTGTGGCCAAGGGCCAGGCTGGCCGACGGCGTGGCCCGGAACGTGGGCTGGGCGTTCTCCCAGACCGAGGAGCCGGTGGTCGAGTACCGGCAGTGCCCGACCGAGATGTAGCCGTGCAGCGTGTTGAGGACGGACTCGCTGAAGACCTGGGCGACCAGGCCCATGTCCTTGTAGACCACGATCCGCGAGCCGTCGCTGACGGCGATGCCGGCCGACTCCTGCCCCCGGTGCTGTAGCGAGTACAGGCCGTAGTAGGTGAGCTTGGCGACATCCTCGCCGGGACACCAGGCGCCGAATACGCCGCACGCGTCCCTGGGGGGCCCGTCAGCGGGATCGGAGTCGTGTGAGAGTCGGCCGTCGGGCTTGATCACTCATCAAGTCTAGTGACTGGCAACCCGTCCAGGCCCCGCGGACACCAAGGGCAGGTATCCGGAAAGGTCGGCCCGCTGACCGCTGGCGTAGACCCGCCCGGCGGCTACCGCCGCGGCCCAGCCGACCCGGCCGGTGGCCAGGTCCAGCCAGGTCACCGGGTCGGTCTCGACCACGTTTGGCGGCGTGCCGCGGCTGTGCCGAGGGCCTGGCACGCACTGCACCGCGGCCAGCGGCGGGACCCGTACCTCGACACTCCGCCCCGGCGCCAGGTCGGCTAGGAGGCCGAGGGTGTACCGGACCGCCGCCCGGAGGACGGGTCGCAGCGGCTCCGCGCCGACCGTCAGGGCGACGGTGACCGCCGCCAGGCTCGCCGCGCCCAGCGTTCGCTCCGTCGCCACGCCCCCGAACGGCGGCTCGCCGAGGGCGGCTCGCTGCTCGTTGACTGCGGCGAGCAGCCGGCCAAGATCGGGGCCGCGTGCTGGCACGGGTGCAGGCTAGCCGACTGGCGCCGGTCCTGGCCTGCGGCTGCCCGGCAGGTCGAGCGCGCGTCGTCCGGAGCACGGGAGCCAAAAATCTCCGGGATTTTGCCGCTATCTGGCCCCGACCCCACCCAGATAGCAGTATTCGTTCATTATGCCAGGTCAGCCCCGCACAGCGAGTCGACGCACTCGCGGCTCCTGGCTGCCCAGGATCGCGGGCATCGGAGTCATCGTGCTGGTCGCTGCCGGTGGCGTCGCCGCATACCTGGTTACGTTGCATCCGGCCGGCGCGCGCTCCGCGGCGCTGCCCACCCGCGTCGTCAGCGATCAGACGGTGGGCCTGATCGTCCAGGACACGCAGCCACGATCCGCCGCGCAGCTGGTGCAGCTGCTCGGCAGCCATGCCAGCCCAGAATTTAGCCTGGTGAGCCTCGCTGAGCAGCAGTCTGGCTCTGGCCAGTGGACCGCGGACCTGATGGCCGGCAACAGCTATATCTTCATCTTCCTGCCGAACGGCGACTGTCTCGGCGCGGCCGGCCGGGCTGGCCGGGCTGGCCGGGCGAGGCTGGTCCTGCAGCGCTGCGACCTGGCGGCGAACCAGCGCTGGCGGCGCGTAGGGCCGGGCACGCTGGCACAGGGCCACAGCTTTTACGCCTACGCCAACGTGGCAGACCGATCCTGCCTGACCGCGGGAAGTCAGCTGCCGGGCAAGGTCTGGGGGGCCGACCTGTCCGCCTGTCGGTCGGCCCAGCCTGACCAGCTCGTGGCGTTCTGGTGGGCCACCGGCTAGCCGGGCCGCCAGCCCCGCAAGTCAGCCGAACAGCGCGGGCAGTGTCCTGCCGTGCAGGTCGGCCAGCTCGGTCAGCGGCACGGCGAACAAGCCAGCGATCTCCAGCGTGGAGCCGCCGGTGCGGCCGAGCGTCGCAGCTGGCACCCCGCTCGCCGCGCAGAGCCGCGCCAGCTCGGCCTCGGCGCCCGGACGCACCGCCACGACCGCCCGCGCCGCGGACTCGCTGAACAGGAACGTCGTGGCCTCGCCCGGCAGCGTGACCGAGCAGCCGGTGCCGCCGACCAGGCAGGCCTCGGCCAGTGCCAGACCTAGCCCGCCGTCAGACAGATCGTGCGCGGCCACGATCAGCCGCCCGGCGCTGGCGGCTACCAGCACGTCGGCGAGCGAGCGCTCGGCCGGCAGGTCGACGGCCGGCGGAAGGCCGCCGAGATGACCGTGCCGCAGCCACGCCCACAGGGACCCGCCGAACTCGCTCCTGGTCGTCCCGAGCAGCACGATAGCGGCGTCCGGCAGGCTGAACCCGGATGGCACCCGGCGGCGTACGTCGTCGTGCACGCCGAGCACGCCGACGACCGGCGTCGGGCGGATCGCCGTGCTGCCGGTCTGGTTGTAGAAGCTGACGTTGCCGCCGGTCACCGGGACCCCGAGCTGCTGGCAGCCATCGGCCAGGCCGCGCACCGCCTCGGTGAACTGCCACATCACCGCCGGGTCTTCCGGTGAGCCGAAGTTGAGGCAGTTGGTGACGGCGAGCGGCCGGGCGCCGCTGGTTGCCACGTTTCGGTACGCCTCGGCCAGCGCGAGCTGCGTGCCGGCATACGGGTCGAGATGGCAGAAGCGGCCATTGCCGTCGGTGGCCAGCGCAACCCCGAGGCCGGTTTCCTCATCGATGCGCAGCAGTCCGGCGTCGTGCGGGGAGGCCAGCACGGTGTCGCCGCGGACGTAACAGTCGTACTGCTCGGTGACCCAGGCCTTGTCGCCGCCGTCGGCCGAGCCGACGAGCAGGAGCAGGTCGGCGCGCAGCGCCTCGCCCGCGCCGCGGCCGGCCGGCCGGGGCAGGCGGTCAGGGTTGTCGCTGATCAGCGCGTCCTGGCTGGCCGGGCGGCGGACCGGCCGGTCGTAGACGGGCCCGTCGTCGGCGGCGGATCCGGGCGGGATGTCGACGACGTGCGCGCCGTGCCAGGTCATCTCGAGCCGGCCGGTGTCGGTCACCTCCCCGATCACCGTGGCTGGCACGTCCCACTTGGCGCAGATGGCCAGGAACGGCGCGACGTTCGCGGGGGTGACGATCGCCATCATCCGCTCCTGCGACTCGCTCATGAGAATCTCGGCCGGGCCGAGCGAGGCGTCCCGCAGCGGCACCCGGTCCAGCGTCACCCGCATGCCGGTGTGACCGCCAGCAGCCAGCTCGGTGGTGGCGCACGCGACGCCCGCCGCGCCCAGGTCCTGGACGCCCACGACCAGGCCGGCCCGGTAGAGCTCCAGGCAGCACTCGATCAGGAGCTTCTCCATGAACGGGTCGCCGACCTGCACGCTCGGCCGCTTCGCCCCCTCGCCCGAGCCGCCGAACGACGCACTGGCCAGCACGGACGCGCCGCCGATGCCGTCCGGTCCGGTCCGCGAGCCGAGCAGGACCACCTGGTTGCCCGGCCCGGTAGCCGCTGCCAGCTTGAGGTCCTCGTGCCGAAGCACACCGACGCACAGCGCATTCACCAGCGGGTTGCCCAGGTAGCACGGGTCGAACGCCAGCTCGCCGCCGATGTTCGGCAGGCCCAGGCAGTTCCCGTAGAAGGAGATGCCGCCGACGACGGCCGGCAGCACCCGGTGCGTGTCCGGGGCGTCGGCCGGGCCGAATCGCAGCGAGTCCATCACGGCCGCCGGTCGCGCGCCCATGGCCAGGATGTCCCTGACGATGCCGCCGACGCCGGTCGCCGCGCCCTGGAAGGGCTCGACGTAGGAGGGGTGATTGTGCGATTCGATCTTGAAGGTCACCGCGTAGCCACGGCCGACGTCCACCACGCCCGCGTTCTGGCCGATGCCGGCCAGCAGCACGTCGGTCGCCGGCGCCTTGTCGGCGAACTGCCGCAGATACTTGCGGGAGGACTTGTAGGAGCAGTGCTCGCTCCACATCACCGAGTAGATGGCGAGCTCGGCGTCGGTGGGCCGGCGCCCCAGGATGGCACGGACCCTGGCGTACTCGTCGGCGGTCAGGCCCAGCGCGGCGTAGGGCTGCACCCGCTCGGGCGTGACCCCAGCGTCCGCCACGGTGTCCTGCGGCGCCGCCGCTCCGGGGCGGGCGGCTAGCCTCGTCGGTCCTGTCGCCCCGGTCACGCGGGCACCACCGCGCGGAGCACCGAACTGAAGAAGGCCAGGCCATCAGCCGAGGGGCCGGTGAGCGGGTCGATGGCGTGCTCCGGATGCGGCATGAGACCGGCCACCGTGCCGGCGGCGCTCATCACGCCCGCGATGTCGTCGAGCGAGCCGTTCGGGTTGCCGCCCACATAGCGAGCGAGGATCTGGCCGTTGGCCTCGAGCTGCGCCAGCGTCGCCGGGTCGGCCACGTACGCCCCCTCGCCGCTCTTGAGGACGACGGTGATCTCCTGGCCGACCCGGTAGTCGCTGGTCCAGGCGGAGGCGGCGGTCTCGATCCTGATCCGGACGTCCCGGTTGATAAAGCGTCGCGCCACGTTGCGGGTCAGCGCCCCCGGCAGCAGGTGCGCCTCGCACAGGATCTGGAAGCCGTTGCAGATGCCCAGCACCGGCAGCCCCCGCGCGGCGGCCGGGATGATTTCCCCCATGACCGGCGCGAACCGGGCGATTGCCCCACAGCGCAGGTAGTCACCGTAGGAGAAGCCGCCAGGCAGAATGACGGCGTCGACGCCGTGCAGCCTGGCGTCGTCATGCCACAGCTCGACGGGCACGGCGCCTGCTCGCTGCACGGCGCGGCGAGCGTCGCGATCATCGAGAGAACCGGGAAAGGTGACGACTCCGATCCGGGCCGTCATCGGCGTGCTGTCGGACGGCGGCGCATGCTCGCAGGCTACCCGCTCAGCCGGCGTCCCTGAGCTCAGCGCCGGAGCCGAGGGCCAGCGGCGCGTCGCGGCGCCACGCGATGCGCTTGCGCAGCGACACGACGGTGCCCTCGCCCGGGCTGCTCTGCATCGTGACGTCGTCGACGCAGGCGCGCATAATCGCCAGACCGCGCCCGGATTCCGGCAGGTCGGCGATGGCGCGTTCCCTGGCCAGCCGCCTCGACCTGGCGATCCGGCTCCGGAGAATGCTGGGCGACGTGGGTGCGGTCGACGGCGACCAGGTGCGCGGGCGCCTGATTCTTGGCACCGGCCGGACCGAGGGCGGGATCCGGATCCCCTTGTGCGGCCTGCTGATCGTCGCCGGATCGAAGCCACGGCCGCTGTCCACGACCTCCAGCACGCACCGGGTGCTGCTCACGTGTGCCACCAGCTCGTACCGGTGCCCGGGACCCGCGTGCAGCAGGACGTTGGTGCACGCCTCGGTGACGGCGAGCAGCAGATCGTCGACGCAGGTGGCGTCGACGCCGAGGCGGGTGAGGGTGTCACCGAGAACCCGGCGCATCACCGGGACGCTCAGCGACTCCCTCGGCAGAACCAGGCAGAACTCAACGTCCGCCGCTGGCTCCCCGGAAGGCAGCGCCCGAGATCGCATCGCTCCTCGCCCGTCGCGGTCACCGTCAGTTCACATTCTCCAGGCTTCCCCGCAGCGAGCTTGGTAATCATGAACTAGGGCGATCTCTGGACGAACAGTGCGCTATGGGCGAGGGACACGGCGAGCGGGCGGCCATGGGTCACGCGGGATGTATGGAAAATTCCTCGATGACCGGGTTTGCCAGCAGCTCGGCGGCAAGCTCGGCGATCCGCTGCTCGGTCGCGGGCTCGCTCAGCTCGATGACGAACCGCTTGCCCTGCCGGACGCCGGCGACCTGGTCGAAGCCAAGCCGACGGCAGGCGCCGGCGATGGCGTCACCCTGGGGATCGTGAATCTCGGGTTTGAGCATGACGTTGACGACGAAGGTGGGCACGCCCCGAACAGTACGCGAGCAGGAGGGCGGGCCGCCGGAGGGATCGGTCGCTGGCGAGGCGGCGCGTCACCAGATCACCATGACCCGATTCGTGGCGTGCGTCACTATGGTCGGCCTTGCGGAGATCGGCGCGTGACCGGCCAGGGCTCTGCCAGAGTACTGTTCACGCCGTCATGCCGGATGAGGCGCCGGTCCGGGTTACGCTGGCCGGAAACGTGAGTACACGCAAGGAGTGGCACGTGGCCGTCAAAGATGCCGGACGCGCCGCCCGCTCTGCGAGCCGGGGCCCGGCCCGCGAGCCAGCACGGCAGGCCGATTCGCCCGAGCTGATCCAGCTCCTTACCCCAGAAGGGGAGCGGGTCGAGCACCCTGACTATCCCCTGGACATCTCGGCCGCTGAGGTCAGGGCCCTCTACCGCGACCTGGTCATCGTGCGGCGCATCGACTTCGAGGCCATCGCGTTGCAGCGGCAGGGCGAGCTGGGGATCTGGGCCTCGCTGCTGGGGCAGGAGGCGGCACAGGTCGGGTCCGGGCGCGCGCTCGGGCCGCGCGACATGGCGTTCCCCACCTACCGGGAACACGGCGTTGCGTGGTGCCGCGGCCTGGATCCGGTCAAGCTGCTCGAGCTGTTCCGCGGGGTCAGCCACGGCGGCTGGGACCCGACCGCGCACAACTTCCACCTCTACACGATCGTGATAGGCAGCCAGGCGCTGCACGCCACCGGCTACGCCATGGGCATTCAGCGCGACGGCGCGGTGGGCGAGGACGGTGAGGCGGTCATCGCCTACTTCGGCGACGGCGCGACCAGCCAGGGCGACGTCAACGAGGCATTCATCTGGGCCTCTGTCAATAACGCGCCCGTCGTGTTCTTCTGCCAGAACAACCAGTGGGCAATCTCCGAGCCGCTCGAGCGCCAGACCCGCACGCCGCTGTACCTGCGCGCCCGCGGCTTCGGCTTTCCCGGCATCCGAGTGGACGGCAACGACGTGCTCGCCTGCCTGGCCGTGGCCCGCAAGGCCATGCAGGCGGCCAGGGAAGGCCAGGGACCCACGCTGATCGAGGCGTTCACCTACCGGATGGGAGCGCACACGACCACCGACGATCCCACCAGGTACCGGCTGTCCGCAGAGCTCGAGTCCTGGAAGCTGAAGGATCCGATCGAACGGGTCAAGCAGTACCTGATCCGGACCGGGCAGGCCGAGATGAGCTTCTTCGACGAGGTCGACGCCGAGGCAGCAAAGGTCGGCACCGACGTCCGCCGGGCCTGCCAGCAGATGCCAGACCCAGAGCCGCTAGCCATGTTCGACAACGTGCTGACGAGTCCGACCAGCCAGCTCGCGGCCGAGCGGGCCGAGTTCGCCGCCTACCTGGACTCTTTCGTCCCCGGCGAGATGGAAACCGCGGAGGCGGGCCGATGACGACGCTCACCCTTTCCAGGGCGCTCAACGAGGGTCTGCGCAAGGCGCTGGAGAACAATCCGAAGGCCCTGATCATGGGCGAGGATGTCGGCAAGCTCGGCGGCGTGTTCCGGGTGACCGACGGCCTGCAGAAAGACTTCGGCGAGGCCAGGGTGATCGACACCCCGCTGGCCGAGTCGGGCATCATCGGCACCGCCATCGGCCTCGCGCTGCGCGGCTACCGGCCCATCTGCGAGATTCAGTTCGACGGCTTCGTGTTCCCCGCGTTCGACCAGATCGTCAGCCAGCTCGCCAAGATGCGGTACCGGTCGCGCGGCTCGGTCCGGCTGCCGCTCGTGGTCCGCATCCCGTTCGGCGGTGGCATCGGCGCGGTCGAGCACCACAGCGAGTCGCCGGAGGCGCTGTTCGCGCACACGCCGGGGCTACGGGTGGTCGCGTGCGGCGGCGCCGCGGACGGTTACGCGATGATCCAGCAGGCCGCCGAGAGCGACGACCCGGTGATCTTCTTCGAGCCGAAGCGCCGGTACTGGGACAGGGCAGATGTCGACGTCGAGGGCGGCCTGGCCGCCGCGCTGCCGCTGGAGCAGGCCAGGGTCCTGGTCCCCGGCACCGATGTAACGGTGCTGTGCTACGGCCCGATGGTGCGCACGTGCGCCGAGGCGGCGCTCGCGGCGAGCGGCGACGGCCGGTCCGTCGAGGTCGTCGACCTGCGCTCGCTGGCGCCGCTGGACACCGAGACAATCTTCGCCTCGGTCCGCAAGACCGGCCGGTGCGTGGTGGTGCACGAGGCCGTCGTGACCGGCGGCATCGGCGCCGAGATCGCGGCCAGGGTCAGCCAGGAATGCTTCTACAGCCTGGAGGCCCCGGTGCTGCGCGTCGGGGCGCCCACCACCCCGTACCCGCCGTCCCGGCTCGAGGAGTACTACCTGCCCGACCTGGACCGGGTCCTGGACGCCGTCGACCGCTCCTTCGGCTACTGAGGGACGCGGGATGGCGGATATCAAGGAGTTCCGGCTCCCGGACGTCGGCGAGGGCCTGACCGAGGCCGACATCGTCAGGTGGCACGTGCAGCCCGGCGACACGGTCGACGTCAACCAGGTCCTCGTGGAGATCGAGACGGCCAAGTCTGTCGTCGAACTGCCGAGTCCGTACGCCGGCACGGTGACCGGCCTGCTGGTCCCGGAGGGCGCGACCGTCGACGTCGGCACCCCGATCATCTCGGTCGACACTGGCGGTGACGACACGGGCACCGGCACGGCGACCGTCCAGGGAGGGAACGCCCGTGCGCTCCCCTCCCAGCAGCCCGCTACCGCGCCGCCGGAGGCCCTCGTGCCCGCGCCGCGGCCGGACCAGCGGACGCAGCCCGAGGCGGCGCCGGAGCAGCGGCAAGCGGTTCTGGTGGGCTACGGCGTCAAGCTCGGCAGCACCAGCCGGCGAGCGCGCAAGACCGCGCCCCGGCGCGCGGCCAGCGGCCAGCTGGCCCCGCCAGCGGCACCGGCCGGGCCGGCCGCAGTCCCTGCAGCCCCGGCAGCAGTCCCGCCGAGCCCGGGACCTCCCGGCAACGGCGTGGCGCACGGCGCCGCGCTGGCCAAGCCCCCGGTCAGGAAGATGGCCAGGGATCTCGGGATCGACCTGGCGACGCTGACCGGGACGGGGCCAAACGGCTCCATAACCCGCGACGACGTCCAGCGGGCGGCAGCGGCTGCCCCCGCCGGCCCCGTTCCCTCTCAAGGCATCGCCACCTCGGCGGCGGCGCGCGAGGAGCGGCTTGCAGTACGCGGGGTGCGCAAGCACACCGCGGCGGCGATGGTGGCGAGCGCGTTCACGGCGCCGCACGTCACCGAGTTCCTGCAGATCGACATCACGGAGACGATGGCGGCCGCCGCCCGGCTGCGCGCGCTGCCGGAGTTCGAGGGCGTCCGGGTCTCGCCGCTGCTGCTGGTCGCGCGGGCGCTGATCATCGCCGTCGGCCGGCATCCGATGATCAACGCGAGCTGGGACGAAGCCGCGCAGGAGATCGTGGTCAAGCGTTACGTCAACCTGGGTATCGCCGCCGCGACCGAGCGCGGGCTCATCGTGCCGAACGTCAAGGGCGCGGAGGCGCTGAGCCTGCCCGCGCTCGCCGCGGCGCTGACGCAGCTGGCCGAGACGGCGCGGGCCGGCAAGGCGACGCCAGCGGATCTGTCCGGCGGCACCATCACGATCACCAACGTCGGCGTCTTCGGGGTGGACTCCGGCACCCCGATCCTGACCCCTGGCGAAGCGGCCATTCTGGCGTTCGGCCAGGTCAGGGATGCGCCGTGGGTCGTCGATGGGCAGCTCGCTGTGCGTCAGGTGTGCACGCTCGCGCTGTCGTTCGACCACCGGATCGTCGACGGCCAGCTTGGCTCGGCGGTGCTGCGGGACATCGGCGCGATGCTGACCGATCCGCTGCGAATGCTCGCTTGGTCCTGACACGGGAAGGAGCCCCCGATGATCCGGCATGTGGTGCTGTTCACCTGGGACGAGGAAATGACCGATGAGCTCGAGCGGCAGTTCGTGGCCGAGCTGACCGCGCTCGGGCCCGAGCTCAAGGGCCTCCGCGCCTATCACGCCGGGCGGGACGTCGGCCTGGTCGAGGGCAACTTCGACTT
Source organism: Streptosporangiaceae bacterium (assembly GCA_030038295.1). Classification (GTDB taxonomy): domain Bacteria; phylum Actinomycetota; class Actinomycetes; order Streptosporangiales; family Streptosporangiaceae; genus JAJYUU01. The sequence goes on along the minus strand of JASHPF010000003.1, from coordinate 3,818 downwards.
CGCGGTGGTCGCGGACTTCGAGGACGCGGCTAGCTACCTGGCCTACCGGGACCATCCGGGCCACCAGGACATCATCGCGCGGCTAAGCAGACCACATACCAAGACACGCGCCGCGGTCCAGTACGAGTTCTGACCGGCGGCGCCGGCCTCGGGACGGGCCTGGTCTGCTGCTGAGGCTCGCCCAAGGCCGAAGGTTCGTAATTGTAAATTTCATGCCCATAGAGGGGCATCAGGGTTACCGCTGCGACCCTTCGCCGCCTCGCACCGCGCGGCCGACCGCGATGCCCAGCCAGCTCGCCCAGCGCGGCCGACCGCGATGCCCGCCGCCTCGCACAGCGCGGCCGCCCGCCTCCGGGGGGAGGGATGCGGGCGGCCGACGCTGCCTGAACCGGAGCTGCTAGAAAGCCTCCTCCGGCAGTTCCATTCCGTCGAGCGAGGTGTTCTCGACGATCTCGCGCTCGGCAGCGAGGCGCGGCAACACGGTCGCCGCGAAGAACCCGGCCGCCGCAACCTTGCCCTGGTAGAAAGCCTCGTCGGCACCGGACAGGCCGCCACGGTCGAGCTTGGCGAGGGCAATCTCAGCCTGCCGGCCGAGCAGCCAGCCGATCACCAGGTCGCCGAGCGCGAGCAGCAGCCTGGTGGTGTTGAGCCCGACCCGGTAGATCTCCGGCGGCTGCTCGAGGCTGGCGCCAAGGTAGCCGTTCAGCGTGGTGACGATGGCCTCGATGTTGTCCGTCGCCCGGGCGAGCGCCGCCCGAACCGTCTTGAGCCGGCCGTTGCCGGCTTCTGCCGCGGCGAACGCCCGCACCTGGTCTAGCAGGTAGTTCAGCGCCACGCCCTGGTTACGGACGATCTTGCGGAAGTACAGGTCCAGGCTCTGGATCGCGGTCGTGCCCTCGTACAAGCTGTCGATCTTGGCGTCCCTGATGTACTGCTCGATCGGGTAGTCCTGCAGGTAACCGGAGCCGCCGAGGGTCTGCAGCGACTGCGCCAGCTGCTCGTAACCGCGCTCAGAGCCGACGCCCTTGACGAGGGGCAGCAGCAGGTCGTTGAGAGCGGACGCCAGGTCGTGCTTCTCACCGCGTGCCTCCGCGACCTGGACGGCATCCTGCTGGCTGGCGGTGTACAGCACCAGCGCGCGCATGCCCTCGGCGTATGCCTTCTGCAGCAGCAGGCTGCGGCGGACGTCCGGGTGCTTCATGATCGTGACCCGCGGCGCGGTCTTGTCGGTCATCCGGGTCAGGTCGGCGCCCTGGACCCTGGTCTTGGCGTAGTCGAGGGCGTTCAGGTAGCCGGTCGACAGCGCGGCGATCGCCTTCGTTCCCACCATCATCCGAGCGAACTCGATGATCATGAACATCTGGCGGATGCCGTCGTGCACGTCACCCACCAGGGTGCCGACCGCCGGGTGGTCGGCGCCGAAGGTCAGCTCGCAGGTCGTCGACGCCTTCAGGCCCATCTTGTGCTCGACGTTCGTCGCGTAGACGCCGTTACGCTCGCCGAGCGAGCCATCCGGGTTGACGAGGTACTTGGGCACCAGGAACATCGACAGTCCCTTGGTGCCAGCACCAGCGCCCTCGGGCCGGGCCAGCACGATGTGCAGGATGTTCTCTGCCAGGTCGTGCTCTCCGCTGGTGATGAACCGCTTCACGCCCTCGATGTGCCAGGTGCCGTCCGGCTGCTGGCTGGCCCTGGTCCGGCCGGCGCCGACGTCCGAACCCGCGTCCGGCTCGGTGAGCACCATCGTGTAGCCCCAGCGGTGCTCAATCGCCTGCTCGGCGACCCTCTTCTGGTCGGGCGTGCCCATGACCCACAGCGCCTTGGAAAACGAGCCAAGGCTGGCGTAGATCCAAATGGCCGGGTTGGCGCCGAGGACCAGTTCGGCGACCGACCACGCCAGTGACCTGGGAACGCTGGTCCCGCCGAGTTCGTCCGGAAGCTCGAGGCGGAACCACTCAGCATCGATGAAGGCCTGGTAGGACTTCTTGAACGACTCCGACATCGTGACCGAATGGGCGGCCGGGTCGAAGACGGGCGGGTTACGGTCCGCGTCGGCGAAAGACTCCGCGACCGGCCCTGCAGCTAGCCTGTTGACCTCGTCGAGGATGCCGCGAGCCGTCTCTTCGTCGACCTCTGGAAAGGGGTCGGCGCCCAGCAGCTCCTGTCGGCCGAGCACCTCGAAAAGGTTGAACTCGATGTCCCTGAGGTTGCTCTTGAAGTGACTCATGACGCCTCCCGCCGGGGCCAGCCGTTACTGTGCCTCCGGCTGGGCTAGCCCACAATCGCTGGTGCTACTGACCAGTAACTTACTCCATAGTACCTAGTCAGCCAGCCAGTGTCACGCGGCGGGGTGCCCCTGATCTCGTCGGCCAGTGGCAACGGAGCGGCCAACCGTGCGTAAAACCCGGCGCCGCCAGGCTGCGCGATGGTTAGCCGGGGAGGCGCGCCGGTAAGCCTTCACCCCAGGGTGTGTTACCTGGTGCCCAACACCGGCCCATGACAGCGGACCAGAAACCGGCGCAAGCCGCTCGCGACGGGGCGCAGCGCAGGCTGGACAGCCAGCCCGGCCCCGGTACCCCGCGCACGCCGAACTACCTGGCCGCACGCCACCAGTTCGCTCGGCACGTGGCGAGGAGCAAGAAAGCCCGTCAGCAGCGCTTCGTGCTCATGGCGGCGGCCGCGCTGTCTGTCGTTACCCTCCTGGTGTCCGGCATCGCGTGGGCCGTCACCAGTGACATCAGCGCCAGCATCGGCAGGCTGGACGCCGGGACATCGGGGACGCCCGCCAGCGGTCCGGTGAACATCCTGGTCGTCGGCATCGACACCCGCGGCGGCCTCACCCAGCGGCAGAAGCTCAGGCTGCACGTCGGCAACGCCGCCGGGGCGAACACGGACACCATGATGCTGGTGCATATCCCGGCTGACCATCAGAGCGTCCAGGTCGTGAGCCTGCCGCGCGACTCGTGGGTCAACATCCCTGGCTACGGCATGAACAAGATCAACGCTGCTTACGCGCTCGGCGGCCCGTCGCTGATGGTCAGCACGGTGCAGCAGGCCACCGGGCTCACCATCAACGATTATGTCGAGGTCGACTTCGTCGCCTTCGTCAAGGTCATCAATGAGCTCGGCGGCGTCAACGTCTGCCTGCCCTTCGCGGTAGACGACAGCGACAGCGGCCTGCACCTGTCGGCCGGGCCGCACCATGTCTACGGGGTCACGGCGCTGGAGTTCGTGCGGGACCGGCACTCGTTCGCCACCTCCGACCTCGCCCGGATCGCCGATCAGCAGCAGCTGCTGTCCTCGTTGCTCTCCCAGGCGACCGCGGCCGGTGTGGTCGCAGATCCCGTCAGGCTGCAGCAGCTGGTGTCCTCGGTCGCGTCCGCCGTCCAGGTTGACCGTGGCTTCAACCTGATCGAACTGGCGGACGAGCTGCGCGGCATCAGGCCGGAGGACGTCTCGTTCACCACCGTGCCGATCGCCTCGGCCAACTACCAGACGCCCAGCGGCGAGTCAGCCGTGCTGTGGGACCAGCCCGCGGCGGCGGCACTGTTCCGCTGGCTGCGGAACGACGCCGGCCCGGTCCACATCGCGAGCAAGTCGGGCGGCTCGCACGGCGACGCGCCGGGGACCAGTGCGCACGGCCAGGCCGCTCCGGGCGGGCAACGCACCGCGGCTCAGGACGCCTGCCACTGACCAGGCCCTGGCCAGGCTCCGGGCCGTCAGCGCGGGCTGTCCGGCCCTGGCCCCTGGCCGGGCTCCGGCCTGCGCTACATCACGCCTGGGTTCACCTATCGCGACGGGCTCGGGCGTGGCAAACC
>JASHPF010000260.1 GCA_030038295.1 Streptosporangiaceae bacterium | reverse complement strand
CGGTACATGCCGTCGTAGCACGACAGCGACGCCATGCCGCCACCGTGGATGTAGTAGACGCAGGCGACGGTCTCGTCGGTGTCGGGGCGGATGACCTGCAGGTTGATCGAGTTGCCATCCGGCTCCGACACGACCTTCTCCGAGTGCACGCGCAATCCGGCGGACGGTGCGGCTTCCTCGGTGTCGCACAGCTCCATAAGGGAGCGGAACACCTCCGCCTGCTGTCTCGCGGAATCGGAGTTCGCCTCGGCCAGCAACGCCTCGCGGCTGTCGACGTCGCCCACGGGCTCAACCGGAACGCTGGCCAGCATCGCCTTGATCCTCGGATCCAGCCGGATGTCGGCCGCGACGTCGTACGCCATGCTGCAGAGCTCCTCGGCCTCTTAGTCGGATGCATTCCGGCCGGGTCGTCAGGAGGGCTGCGACGGCGGCCGCCTGCTGAGGACAATAGACGCGAACTGCCTCGGCGTCATCAGGTCGTGTCGAGCTAGCTGGCCGGGTATGGCGGATCCAGCGTCGTGAATGCACCCGACTGTGCCAGCGCCGCGGCCACCGATCCGAAGTCGTCGCGGTTCCTGCGGTCTGCGTAGAGCCGGATGCGCCTTCGGCCGGGAATCTCGCACGCGATCGAGCTCCGGTGCGAAGCCAGCCAGCAGCGCTCCACGCGGACGTCGGCGAGCGGCACCGCGAAGGCCAGTCGGCTTCCGGACCGGCGAAATCCGGCGGGCTTGAGAAAGATCAGCCGGCGATCCGTCGCCACCACGAACCCAGGACGAGCCAGGAACCAGCAGCCCAGCCCCAGGAGCGGAGCGGCCAGACCGGCAGCGGGGCTGGCGGACATCGGGTCTTGCCACGGACCAAGCACGTCTGTCAGACCGGCCGCCACCAGCACGAGCGCGATCACCAGCAGCACGAGCACGCCCCAGGGCGCTGGGCTGAAGGTCACGGCCGCGCTGCCGCGCGCCCGCTCACCGGGCTGGAGCTCGCGGGTAAGCACCGCCTGGGCGTGCCGCACGACCTCACGGTACCCCGGCAGGCGTGCGGACGGCGCGCTTCAGCCTCGACCGCCTCGGCACGTGCTCGGCGAGGCCGTTGCCGCGGTGCGCCGGTCCTGCGGACCGGGCGAGCAGCGGGCGTCAGCCCTGCTGAGCGCTGGTCCCGAGATAGATCCGGAACAGATCGGCCATGCCGGAGGTCCCGGTCAGAGTCGTGTCCGCGCCGAAGGTCTGCGGTAGCGGCGGATAGTTAACCGGGTCGGGGGACACCGACTGCACGCTGTCCGCGGAGCAGACATCGGCGGGGTCGAACGCCGCGGTGCCCTCGAGCACTTCGAGCAGCGATTCGGACGGGGGGCTGATCGCGGGGCCGATCACGTCCGAACTCGTCGGGATCTCGGCCGGCTGCACCGCGTAGGGTGCGGGCACCGGATACGGCAGCAGGACCTCTTGCAGATTCCTGGCGTACCGGTCGCGCGCGGTCAGTGGCGTCAGGCCGAAGGTTGACTCGATCAGCGCGAGGCTGGAGCAGTGCTCAAACGGGCCGTCGTGCACGACGCGCGGCAGGGCCAGGTTGGACACGACGATGCCGGGCACCCGGAAGCCGAGCTGCTTGTAGTTCGGGTAGAGCTGGCCGTCGGTCGGGGTGGTGCTGTCGCCGGCGTGCATGACGTTGGCGGGGTTCGTGTCGTCGATGACCATCGGCGGGGGCACGTGGTCATAGAAGCCGCCCCATTCGTCGAACGTCACGATGAACACCGTGTCGTCCAGGTAGCCGTTGTCGGCGAGCGCGTGGTACGCGTCGGCGATGAACCGCTCGCCGAGCCGGATGTCGCCAAGCGGATGGTCGTCCCCGGACGTGCCCGTTCCCTCGTTGTCGAAGGCCGGATCGATGTAGCACACGTTCGGCAGCGTGCCGTTCTGGCAGGCGGAGATGAACGAGGTGCCAGCGGAGAGCGCGGCAGTCGCGGCGTCCGCGTCGGAGAACGGATGGAAGAAGGCCTGGTACTTGAACGTTGCGCCCGGCTCGATCGCCGGGCTGGCCCACAGGGCGAGGAACGGGGCATCCCGGTAGTAGTAGCCGCCGGTGGGAATGCCGGCGGTGTTCGGAATGGGGGAGAGCTGGTCCCAGATGGTCGGCAGCGTCGACGGCGCCTCGGAGTTGTGGTCCCGGTCGGTCTGGCCAGCGTGCTGGTAGAACCGGTTGGGATAGGTCTCTCCCGCGAACGCGCAGAAGTAGTGGTCGAGCGTGGTGTAGTGCTCGGCGAGCGCGCCGATGACCGGCAGGTCCGGCACGATCTTGCGGGTTCCGTCCCGGTTCACATTGGTGTAGTAGCCGATCGGGAACGTGTTGGCGGCGGCGAGAGTCACTCCAGGGTTGTTCGGCGGGGTTGTCGGCCGCTGCAGGAAGCCGTCCATCTTCCCGTAGTTGTACTCGACCAGCCACCCCTCCCAGCTGTGGTCCGGGTCGCTGTACCCGCAGCCCTGGAAGTCCGGCGCCAGCGGATAGTTCGGATAGGTATTGCCGTCGACCGCGGACACGAAGGTCAGGTCGTGGCGGCCGTCGGCACCGGGCAGCCAGCCGAGGAAGTGGTCGAACGAGCGGTTCTCCATCATCAGGATGACGATGTGGCGGATGCCCTGCGAACCGTCAGCACGGATCGTGCTCGACGCCCGGGCCACGGCCCTGCCGAGCAGTTCCGAGCCGGTGATGGCGAGGCCGGACGAGGCGGCCGAGATCTGGAGGAACCTGCGACGAGACAGCATCACGCGAACGTAGGTCGTGCAGGCAGACGGGAGTTCTCTGGCGGCTCGACGACGGCTGAAATCGTGGCGACGTTTTGCCGGCGCGAGGGTGTCCGGTGGTTTCGTCGCG
>JASHPF010000259.1 GCA_030038295.1 Streptosporangiaceae bacterium | reverse complement strand
ACCGCCGCGCGGGCGGCGGCGGCGGCCTCGGCCTGCGTGTCGCCGGCCAGTTCGACCAGCAGCAGGCCGCCCTCCCCCGGCAGGTCGGCCAGCACGCGCGCCCCGGCACCGGCCAGACCGCCCGGCCGGGCCCGGACCAGGTCGATGATCCGCGCGTCCAGGCCCTCCATCGCAGTCGGCCGGAGCGGCAGCAAAGCCGGCGCCGCGTCAGCCGCGTCGGCGAGGCTGGCGTAGTGAAGCACGACGAGCGCGGTGTACGCCGGCGCCGGGACCAGGCGCAGCGTCGCCCGCGTCGTGATCGCGCAGGTGCCCTCGGTGCCGACGAGCGCCGCGGCCACGTCGAAGCCGCGCTCGGGCAGGAGGTGCTCCAGCGAGTAGCCGGACACCTGACGGCCGAACCGGCCCAGCTCGGTGCGGATGGTGCCGAGGTAGCGCGTGACCACCTCCGCCAGCGCGGCGTGCACCCGGTCGGCGCGCACCGGGTCGTCGTCGACGTCGAGCAGCTCGCCGCCGCCCGTCAGCACGGTCAGGCCGAGCACATTGTCGGCGGTGCGGCCGTACCGCAGCGCTCGGGACCCGCAGGCGTTGTTGCCGATCATGCCGCCGATCGTGCACCGGCTGTGCGTCGACGGATCCGGCCCGAATCGCAGCCCGTAGCGGGCGGCCGCGTGCTGCAGGTCATCTAGCACCACGCCCGGCTCGACCGTGGCCGTCCGCCCATCCGGATCCACGGACAGCACCCGATGCAGGTGCCGGGACACGTCGAGCACGACACCGGGCCCGACCGCGTTCCCCGCGATGGACGTGCCGGCCCCGCGCATGGTCAGCGGCACGCCGTGCTCCCGGCACGTCTGCAGCGCAGCGGCGATGTCGTCCGCCCCGCGTGGAAACGCCACGGCCGTCGGCACCACCCGGTACAGCGACGCGTCACTGGCGTACTCGGCGAGCCGGCGGGGCGCGATGTCCACCTCGCTGACGCCGCGGGACCGCAGATCACGGACGACGTCGGGCTCTCCGCGCGGCACGCCTCAGTGTCTCACGCGGTCCGGCGGGCGCTCGTGCAACCGATCGGCGGGACTCATGATCATAAAGTGCGGAACGGGGTAGTTCTGGCGAGCCGCCGTCCGCCGGTTCGCGGCCGTTGGCCGGTCCGGGGCCGCGGGTACTTACGATGGGCAAATGGACACCGAAGCATCGCAGCCGCCCGAGGAGCCACGGCCCGCGATCGTGACCGTCGACGACGACCCCGACGTGTCCCGCGCCGTAGCCAGAGACCTGCGCCGCCAGTACGGGGAGCGGCACCGGATTGTCCGAGCCGAGTCGGCGGCCGCCGCGCTCGACGCGCTGCGGCAGATGAAGCTGCGCGGTGACCTCGTCGCGGTGATCCTGGCTGACTACCGGATGCCGCAGCTCAACGGCATCGAGTTTCTTGAGAAAGCCATCGAGATCTACCCGGGCGCGCGCCGCGCGCTGCTCACCGCGTACGCCGACACCGGCGCGGCGATTGACGCGATCAACGTGGTCGACCTGGACTACTACCTCCTCAAGCCGTGGGACCCGCCGGAGGAGAAGCTCTACCCGGTTATCGACGCGCTGCTGGACTCGTGGCTGTCGTCCGACCACCGGCCCGTCCCGGAGACCAAGCTGATCGGGCACCGCTGGTCCGCGCGCTCGTCTGAGGTACGCGAGTTCCTGGCCCGCAACCAGGTGCCCTACCGCTGGTACGCGAGCGATGAGCGAGAAGGCCGCCAGCTACTGGCCGCCGCGGGCGCCGACGGCGAGCGGCTGCCGGTCGTGATCACACCCGACGGCAGCGCGCTCGTCGAACCGTCGGACGCCGAGCTGGCGGACAAGGTGGGACTGGCGACTTCGCCGTCGGCGAAGTTCTACGACCTGGTGGTGATCGGCGGCGGTCCGGCCGGGCTCGGCGCCGCCGTGTACGGGGCATCCGAGGGCCTGCGGACGGTGCTGGTCGAGCGCACCGCCACCGGCGGCCAGGCCGGGCAGAGCTCCCGGATCGAGAACTACCTGGGCTTTCCCGACGGCGTGACCGGCGCGCAGCTGACCGACCGGGCCAGGCGGCAGGCCGTGAAATTCGGCGCCGAGATCCTCACGACCCGCGACGTCACCGGCGTCGAGATCAAGGGATCGGCGCGGGTTGTCCAGTTTGCCGATGGCACGAAGATCGCGGCGCACACGGTCATCCTGGCCACTGGCGTCACCTACCGCCAGCTCACCGCCCCCGGGGTGGCCGAGCTGACCGGGCGCGGGGTGTACTACGGGTCGGCCCTGACCGAGGCGACCAGCTGCATCGACCAGGACATCTACATCGTCGGCGGTGCCAACTCGGCCGGCCAGGCCGCCGTCTACCTCGCCAGGCACGCAAAGTCGGTGACGATCCTGGTCCGTGGCCCGTCGCTGACCAAGTCGATGTCGCACTACCTCATCGAGCAGGTGAACAGCCTCCCGAACATCACCGTCCGCACCTGCACCGAGATCGTCGAGGCACACGGCACCGACCACCTCGAACGGCTGACGCTGCGAGACGCAAACACCGGTGAGACGCAGACGGTGGACGCGCAGTACCTGTTCGTGTTCATCGGCGCCGCGCCGCTGACCGAGTGGCTGGATGGCGTGCTGACCCGCGACGACCACGGTTTCGTGCTGGCCGGTCCCGACCTGCATCCGGGTAGCGACTCGCCGTCGGGCTGGCCGCTCGACCGCGCGCCCTATCACCTCGAGTCCAGCGTGCCCGGCATCTTTGTGGCCGGCGATGTGCGCGCTGAGTCCGCCAAGCGGGTCGCGTCAGCCGTCGGCGAGGGCGCGATGGCCGTCATGCTGGTGCACCGGTATCTGGAAAAGCTGTGAGCTAGCGGCCGGTCAGCCGGCGGCGTACCGCGGGCCCAGCCGGGGTTCGATGCCCTGGTGCCGCTGACCCTAGCCCGCTGGCAGGACGGCCAGGCTAGCGCGGTTGTATGGAGTGCCTATGTCAGAGCCTGTACCGGTCACACCTGACTCCGGAGCGGCCCTCATCAACCGCGAGCTGAGCTGGCTCAGCTTCGCTCGGCGCGTGCTAGCCCTGGCCGAGGACCCGGAGGAGCCGCTGCTGGAACGGGTCAAGTTCGCCGGGATCATGGGGATGATCTATGACGAATTCGCCATGAAGCGGATCGGGGGACTGTTCCGGAAGGTCAGAAAAGAGGAAAGCGCCGGAGGAGCTGCAGGCCTGACGCCGGCCGAGGAGCTCACGGCGTGTCGCGAGGAGCTGCGGTCCCAGCAGGAGTCGGTGGCCAGGCTCGTTGAGGACGAGCTGCGCCCGGCGCTGCGCGACCTGGGAACCCCGATCTTGGATGTCGAGGATCTCGACTCGTCCCAGCGGGACTTCCTCGCCCGGTACTTCGTCGACTCCGTGGAACCGATCCTCACCCCGCTCGCGGCGGACGCCGCGCACCCGTTCCCTTTCATCAGCAACCTCGGCCTCAACCTGGCCGTGCTGATCACCGAGCCGGGTCACCGGGCCCACCGCTTTGTGCGAATCAAGGTGCCGCCCAACCGGCCGCGGTGGGTGCCGCTGCCCGACCAGGCGGGCTGGGTTCCCCTGGAGCAGGTGATCGCGTACAACCTGAGCGTGCTCTTCCCGGGGTCGGCGAAGCTGGCGTGCTTCTTCTTCCGGGTCACGAGGGGTGCGAAGGATGACCCCTGGACCGACCAGGTTGCGGACGAGGAGGTGGATCTGTCACCGGGCGCGATCATCGAGATGGTCACGGCTGAGCTGACCGCCCGGAGGTACGCGGGCGTGGTGCGCTTGGAGGTCAGCGCCGACATGCCCGCGAGCCTGCGGGGCTGGCTCGTCACTCAGCTCGGCGCGGACTCTGCCGACGTCGTTGCGACGTGCGGTCTGCTGAGCCTCGGGGACCTCATGACCCTGCCGGTGGAAGGCCATGCCGAGCAGCGTGACCCGCCGTACGAGCCGGTGACCCACCCGCGGCTCCGAAACCTCGATCGCACCGATCCGGCTGCGATATTCGACGAGATCCGCCGCGGCGACATCCTGGTGCACCTGCCTTACCACAGCTTCGACACCTCGATCCTGCGGTTCATCCAGAGTGCTGCGGTGGATCCCGCCGTTCTCGCGATCAAGCTCACGATCTACCGCATCGGCCGCCGTTCCCGGATCATCCAGGCGCTCAAAGAGGCGGCTCGCCGTGGCAAGCAGGTGGCGGTCCTGGTCGAGATCACGGCACGGTTCGATGAGGCGCCAAACATCAGCTGGGGCAAAGAGCTCGAGCAGGCCGGAGCTCACGTCGCCTACGGCGTGGAGCGGTTCAAGACGCACGTCAAACTGGCGCTGGTGGTGCGCGAGGAACCCGACGGCATACGTCGGTATGTCCACGTCGGCACCGGAAACTATCACGAGGGCACCGCGCGGCTGTACGAGGACCTCGGGCTGCTCAGCGCGGATCCTGAGCTGGCCGGCCACGCGGCGGCCGTCTTCAACGAGCTGACGGGCGGCATCCCGGCTCCGACACCGGGCAAGCTCCTTGTAGCGCCTCACGACCTGCGCGAGCGGTTCACCACCCTGATCCGACGCGAGGCAGAGCACGCCCGCGCAGGCCGCCCCTGCGGCATCACGGCCAAGATGAACCAGCTCCAGGATGCTCAAATGATCAGGGAGCTGTACAAGGCCAGCCTGGCCGGCGTCCCCATCGTCCTGAATGTCCGCGGCTTGTGCTGCCTCCGGGCGGGCGTCCCAGGGCTGTCGCCGACCATCCAGGTCTACAGCACCCTCGGCAGATTCCTCGAACACAGCCGGATCTACCGTTTCGAAAACGCTGGCGTGCCGGAGTTCTTCATCGGCTCGGCCGACCTGATGACCCGCAACCTGTCACGGCGCATGGAGGTAATCACCCCCATCGGCGATCCGGTCATCAAGGCCGAGCTCGATAGCATCCTGCGCGTCTACGAGGATGACAACTGCTCGGCGTGGGACATGCAGCCTGATGGCCAGTACGTTCGCCGCCGCCCCGCCGCTGGCGAGGCTTGCCGCGGTGCCCAGCAGGCGTTCATCGAGATCTCAACGTCCGAGTAACTAGGGAAACGCGCCGGTGGCGCCCGGCGTCCCGGCCGATCCTGGGTCGTCATCGGTGACGTTCGGCCCTGGCGCGTGGGCCTGCGGGCGGCTGACGCTGGCTACAAAACGGGCAGCAGGCGTCGTGGCACAGGGGGCAAGGTCGTGGCCGTCGTCGTCCGTGAGGTCGAGCGCAAGTATGACCCTGGCAGGGCGGGTATGGCCGCGCTGGACGCGGTGATGAGCATGCCCGGTATCACCGGAGTTACATCGGTTTCTCCGCAGGATGAGCAGATTCTCGATGCCGTCTACTACGACACCGCGGATCTGCGGCTGATCCGGGCAGGCGTCACGTTGCGGCGGCGTACCGGCGGCGCGGACGCGGGCTGGCACCTGAAACTGCCCGCGGGTGCCGACACGCGGGATGAGATCCGGCTGCCGCTGACCAAGCGCGCGGACCGGGCGCCGCGGGTGACTGCGGACGGCGGCGTTTCACCAGCGGCTGGCACGGCCCGCACACGACCCCGCCGCAACGTCCAGGGCGCGGTCCCGGCGGAGCTGACGGCTCTGGTTCGCGGCCGCACCCGGGGTGCCGACCTCGCGCCGGTGGTCCGGATACGGACCAGCCGCAGGGTGTTCCGGCTGCTCGACAGCGAGGACCGGACACTGGCGGAGATCGCAGCCGACCACGTGACGGCCGAGCAAGCCGATGAAGCCGCCACCGGCACCTCCTGGGATGAGGTCGAGGCCGAGCTAGTCGTCGGCGACGTGGAGCTGCTGGAGGCGATCGACGCGCGGCTGCGCGCAGCGGGCATGCGGGCCGCCGACACGGCCACCAAGCTGGAGCGGGCACTCGGCCCCCGGCTTCCCGCGCCGGAGCCCCCGAACCCACCGGTGACGGCTGACTCGGCAGCGGGCGAGGTGCTGCTCGCATACCTGCGCGATCAGGTGACGGCCATTTCGCGCGACGACCCCCTGGTCCGGCGGTCTGCACCAGATGCGGTCCACCAGATGCGAGTCGCCACTCGTCGGGCTCGCAGCGTCCTGCAAGCCTTCGGTCAGGTCATTGACCGGGAGCCGACCCGGCCGCTGTGCGCGGAGCTGAAATGGCTTGCCGCCACGCTCGGGCGGGTCCGCGACAGCGAGGTGCTGCTGAACCGGTTCACCGAAGAACTTGCCGTCATCCCGGAAGCGCTGGTAGTCGGGCCGGTCCAGGCCCGCATCCGCGTCCACTTCAGCACCGAGTACGCCCAGGCACTCAAGGCGGCGCTGCAGGCGCTCGACGGGCACCGTTACCTGCGTCTGCTCGATGACCTGGATGAGCTCGTGGCCCGTCCGCCGCTGACGTCACGGGCCGACGGCCCGGCGGGGAAGGTGCTCGCCAAACCGGTCCGGCGGGCGAAGAGGCAACTGCGGCGCGCCCTCGCGGCGGTGCCCAGCGCGAAGGACCGGGACGCGGCGATTCACGAGGCACGAAAAGCCGCCAAACGGGCCCGTTACGCCGCCGAGGCAGCCGCGCCCGCACTCGGCAGCCGCGCCGATCGCCAAGTCGCGTGGACCAGGGAACTGCAGCAACTGCTCGGTGACCATCACGACGGGGTTGTCGCCAGGATGGTGCTCCTCGATCTGGCCGAAGAAGCCCGGGCGGCAGCAGAGGACACGTTCACCTATGGCCTGATGCATCAGCGGCAGGCCTGCCAGAACGCCGAGATCGAGCGGAAGCTGCCGACGCCGTAATCGCATATCGCCCGGCAGGTTCGGAACCGGTTGCCTCCGGCCAGGCCGCCTGACCGCTGCTATGGTGGTACTAGCGAGTATTTTCGCAGGTCAAAGGGTAGTTGACCGGCTGTCATCGGTCCGCTGTTGTCGAGACGAGAAGATGATCGCAACCTGTAGCGCCGACGAGCTGCGAACTCTGTTCCTGTTCGAGAAGCTGACCGACGACCAGCTCGGCTGGCTGTGCCGACACGGCCGCGTCGAGGTCGTCGAGCAGGGACTCGCCTATGCCGAAGGCGATCCCGCTGTGAGCTTCTACGTCCTGCTGGCGGGCGGGGTGGCGCTGACCAGGCGGATTGGCGCGGACGAGATCGAGGTCACCAGAACGACGACTCCCGGCGTCTACGGCGGCGCGTTCATGGCGTACCTGGGCGACCGGGTGCCGCAGGTCTACAACAACTCGATGCGGGTCACCGAACCGTCGCGGTTCTTCGTGCTCGAGGCCGAGCGGTTTGCCGAGATGATGAACGACTGGTTCCCGATGGCGGTGCATCTGCTGGAGGGGCTGTTCTTCGGCACCAAGAACGTGCAGGAGGTGATCGGTCAGCGCGAGCGGCTACTCGCCCTCGGTTCGCTCACGGCCGGGCTGACGCACGAGCTGAATAACCCCGCCGCCGCCGCAGTCCGGGCGACTTCAGCGCTGCGGGACCGGATCGTCACCCTGCGGCACAAGCTGCCGAAGATGGCCGCCGACCAGCACGAGGACGCGCTGCTGCAGCTGCTGGTGCGGCTGCTCGACGAAGCGAAGATTGCCGGCGGGCAGCGGGCCGGCCCGGGGCCGCTCGAAGCGGCCGATCTCGAGGATGCCATCACCGACTGGCTTGACGATCACGGCATCGCACGCGGCTGGGAGCTCGCGCCGGCGTTCGTGCAAGCTGGCATCGGCGTCAGCGAGCTCGACGAGCTCGCCGCGGCGGCCGATCAGGCTGCCGCAGACGGCGGCGCTGGTGCCGGAGCGACATCGCTGGAGCGCAGCGTGCGATTTCTGGCGGACAGCTTCGAGACCGAGCTGCTGCTGACCGAGATCACCGATTCGATCGGGCGCATCTCCGCGCTGGTCACCGATGCCAAGCAGTACTCGCAGCTGGATCGCGCGCCCCACCAGGTGGTCGACGTGCACGACCTGCTGGACAGCACGCTCGCGATGCTGAGCGGCGCCTTCGGCGACGGCATCACCGTGGTCCGTGACTACGGCCACGGCCTGCCGAGGGTGCCCTGTTTCCCTGGCGAGCTCAACCAGGTCTGGACCAATCTGATCGACAACGCGGTGGCTGCCATGGGCGGATCCGGCACGCTGTCGATCCGCACCGCGCTCGACCGCGACCAGCTTCTTGTCGACATCGGTGACACCGGCCCCGGTATCCCGCCCGAGCTGCAGCGGCGAATCTTCGAGCCGTTCTTCACCACGAAGCCGGTCGGCCAGGGCACCGGCCTCGGGCTCGACATCTGCTGGCGCATCGTCGTTACCCGGCACCACGGCGACCTGCGGGTGCAGTCGGCGCCCGGCGACACGCACTTCCTCGTGCGGCTCCCGCTCACCGAGCCGGCCGACGCCTGATCGCCAGGCGCGAGGCGCCCCGCGCGCGTGGCTCGCTTTATCCTGGCGCGGTGTCGCATCTGGGCTTGGTCACCATCGTGGTCACCGAGTACGACCCAGCCATAAGCTTCTTCGTCGACGTCCTGGGTTTCGAGTTAGTCGAGGACAACCCTTCGGTGACCAACGACGGGCGTCCTAAGCGGTGGGTCGTGGTACGGCCGCCGGGCGGAGTGACCGGCCTGCTGCTGGCGCGGGCCGACGGAGACGAACAACTCGCCGTGGTCGGCAGGCAAACTGCCGGTCGGGTGGGATTTTTCCTGCACGTTGCGGACTTCGAGGCCGCCCACGCGCG
>JASHPF010000258.1 GCA_030038295.1 Streptosporangiaceae bacterium | reverse complement strand
CCGGCGCGCTGAGTTATGAGCCGAAGTGGGACGGCTTCCGCTCGGTCGTCTTCAGGGACGGCGCCGAGGTGGAGATCGGCAGCCGCAACGAGCGGCCGATGACCCGGTACTTTCCCGAGGTCGTCGACGCGCTGCTGGCGAACCTGCCGGAGCGCTGCGTGGTCGACGGCGAGATCGTCATCCCGGCCGGGGACGGCCGCAGGCTGGACTTCGAGGCGCTGCTGCAGCGCATCCATCCCGCGGCCAGCCGGGTACGACTGCTGGCCGCGGAGACGCCGGCCTCGTTCGTGGCCTTCGACCTGCTCGCGCTCGGCGACGTGGACTACACCGGCCAGCCGTTCGAGCGCCGCCGCGCGACTCTGGAAGACGCGCTGGCCCGCGTCGCGCCACCGGTCTACGTGACGCCGGCGACCCGAGACCGGGACGTCGCACTGCGCTGGTTCAGTCAGTTTGAGGGCGCCGGGCTCGACGGGATCGTGGCCAAGCCGCTGACCGGCACCTACCAGCCGGACAAGCGCGTCATGTTCAAGATCAAGCACGAGCGGACCGCCGACTGCGTGGTGGCCGGGTACCGGCTGCACAAAAGCGGCGCGGACGCGATTGGCTCCCTCCTGCTCGGGCTCTACGACGCGGCAGGCAACCTGGCCAGCGTGGGCGTCGTGGGTGCGTTCCCGATGGCTCTGCGACGGCAGCTGTTCGCCGAGGTGCAGCCGCTCGTGACCAGTTTCGAAGGGCACCCGTGGAACTGGGGTGGCGAGCCCGCGCCGGGGCTAGGCGGCCCGCCCGTCGAGGCCGACGCCGATGCACCCGCGGCCCCACCGCGGGCGCGGCATCCGCGCGAGGCGGAGGGCAGCAGGTGGAACGCCGGGAAGGACCTGTCGTTCGTCCCGCTCCGGCCGGAGCGCGTCGCCGAGGTCAGATACGAGCACATGGAAGGCACCAGGTTCCGGCACACCGCCCAGTGGGTCCGCTGGCGAGCCGACCGCGACCCGCGTTCCTGCGGCTTCGACCAGCTCGAGGAGCCGGTGCACTACAACCTCGCGGAAGTCCTCGCGACCGGCCGGAGTCGGTGATCCGCCGGGCCCCTAGGTATTCGCCACGATCACGTAGATGACGACAGCGAGGACCACCAGCCCGATCACGACCGGAACGAGCCGCTTGTACACGGCCCGGCCCGCCACGCTCATGAGGTCGAGCGGCGCCGGCTCGGAATCGGTCGCGGTGGCCGCCGGTGCCGCTGCGCTGCCAGGTCCCGGCCCGGCCACGATCTCGCTCGCCGCAGCGGGCGCGTCGCTGCCGAGCCCGGCGGTCGTGCCGTCGCCGGTGACGCTGGCCGCCCCCGCCACGCCGGCCGCGGGTGACCGGCCGAGGGTGCCAGGCCCCGCCGTCACCGCCGGCGACGGCACGACCACACCGATCGCGTCGCCGCCGAGCCGACCTTCGAGGCACTCGACGAACTGCCCGAGCAGCTTGGCCGACACTTCCTTGATCATTCCGCTGCCAAACTGGGCGATCCGGCCGGCGATCGTCAGATCCGTGGTCACGGTGACGAGCGTGCTGGTGCCGGTCGGGCGCAGCTGCGCGGAGATGGTCGCCGACGCGTTGCCGTTGCCCCGCGAGTCACGGCCGCGCGCCTCGATCACCGCGCGGTGGGCCTCGTCGTCCTTCTCCGCAAACCGCGCCGTGCCGGAATACTCAGCGGTCACGGGGCCGACCTTGACCTTCACCTTGCCGGTGTACACGCCGTCGGTGACACCGGTGAGCTGGGCGCCAGGCATGCACGGCGCGATCAGCTCGAGGTCGGTGAGCACACCCCACGCCTGCCCGATGGGCACTCCGACGGTGAACTCGTTGTCCAGCTTCATGACCATCCTCCGTAAGCGCCAGGCGTCCGGCGATCCTACCGAGAAGGGGAACGGGGCCGACGCGACTGGCCCCCGTGAGCAGGCGCGCCGCCGAGCGCGTCAGACCCGCGCGGTGTCCTTGCGGAACCGCCACATCGCACCGCCCGAGAAGATGATCAGCCAGCAGAGGACGTTGACGACCCAGGTCCAGTCCACGCCATTGCCCAGCAAGGGCGTGTGGACGAGCTGATTGAGCCCGTACAGCGGCGTCCACTTGGCCACGTCCTGGACCGCCACGGCGAACTGGCTGACCGGAATGAACAGGCCACCAACAAAGGACAGCAGGCCCAGGATCAGCCCGATGAGCTGCATGACGTTCTCGGCCGGCAGCAGGTAGCCGATGAACAGCCCGAACGCCGCAAACAGCAGCGACCCGATCCAGACCGACAGCCCGGTGCCGATCCACAGCCCCGCGGACATCGACGCCTTGTGGGTGACCGCGCCGACGATGTAGACGGCCGCGACCGATGTCGCCCCGAGCACGAGGGCGGTGGCCACCTTGATCGCGATGTAGGCGGCCGGCGTGAGCGGCGTCAGCCGCAGCTGCCTGCTCCAACCCTGGGACCGCTCCATCGACACCATGGCCCCGCCGAACGTCGTGGCGAGCACGGCTCCGTACAGCGCCAGGCTGATCATGACGAACGCGGAATAATTGCCGTGCCCCACGGCCAGGTTGTCGTAAGACCGGTTCAGGCCGAACAGCAGGAAAAAGACGGCAGGGACCACGAGCGCGATGATCACGGTGCGCGGGTTCCGGGTGAGCCGCCGGACCTCGAGCTTGAGCACGGTGAGGTTGAATCCGCCGAGGGCGGGGGTGCGGCGGTCGGCGACGTCGGCAGCGATGGTCGGGGTGCTCATCGGGCAGCTCCTGGAGTAACAGCGTCAGATCCGGCGTCGTCGCCGGTCAGCGCGATGAAGGCGTCTTCGATACCGCGCGCGGTGATCTCGAGGTCCCTGGCGGCGGTCTGCGTGAGGAGATACCGCGCGGTGGCGTCACTGTCGCTGGAGTGCACGAGCACGGTCTCGCCGCGCACTTCGACGGTCTCCGCGCCCGGCACGTTCGTCAGCGCGGCCTCGCTCGCGCCCGGCAGCGTGGCCCGGACCGTCCGGCCTGCGGCCATCGCCTTGATTTCCGATGATGTGCCGTCCGCGACCACCCTGCCGCGCCGCAGCAGCACGATCCGGTCCGCGTAGGCGTCGGCTTCCTCGAGGTAGTGGGTGGCGAACAGAACGGTCCGGCCGTTCTCCGCGTCCTTGCGAATGGCCGCCCAGAAGCCGCGCCGACCCTCCACGTCCATCCCGGTCGTGGGCTCGTCGAGGACCAGCAGGTCGGGATTGGAGAGCAGCGCGAGCGCGAACCGCAGCCGCTGCTGCTCGCCGCCCGAGCACTTCCCAACCCGGCGGTCGGCGATGTCAGCGATCCCGGCCGTGCGCAGCACCTCCCGCGGGTTCTGGCTGTGGGCGAACAGGCTCGCCGTGTACTCGGCGGTCTCGAAGACCGTCAGGTCCCGAAGCAGCCCGCCGGTCTGCATCACCGCGGACACCAGCCCCCGGCTGATCGCCTGCCGCGGCTGCATTCCGAACACCTTGGCCCGGCCCGCGTCTGGGTGGGACAGCCCGAGGATGATGTCGATCGTCGAGGTCTTGCCGGCGCCGTTGGGACCGAGGATGGCCACGATCTCGCCGGACCTGAGGTCAAGGTCCACGCTGTCGACGGCGTGGACGTGGCCGAAATACTTGTGCACGCCCGTGAGCTCGACGACCAGCGGCCGCGTGCTCTCCGCGGACTTGCCGGTACCTGACGTCGCAGTTTGCGTCATGGCTCCAGTGTGCCGGTTATCACCGACAGCCTGGTGAACACGTCGTCACGACCTGTCCATGACACCTGTCATGCCCGGCGCTCAGCGACTACGGGGCGCGAAGAAGTCCCACATGATCTGGCTGGCGCTGATGCTCTCGGTGGTACGGCCGAGGAACCGGTCACTGACCTGCGCGATCGACCGTCGCGCGCCGGGCCAGGAGTGACCACCGCCGGCGATGACGTAGTAGTCGACGTCGGCGCCGCCCCGGCCGCCGGCCCAGCTGAAAAGTGTCACGTCGGAGGCGACCATCGACCGGCGCGCGCCCGCCTGGCAGCCGTTGTGGGCGGCCCACGCTGCCATCGAGCGGCGGGCAGGGGCAACGGGGACGCCGAAGACCCGGCCGCCGTCGATGGGCACGAGCCGGTCCGCGGTGCCGTGGAAGTAGACGATCGGCTGGGGCGGCGCTCGGTCGCACAGCGGTGTGTAGAAGGCGCCGGCCACGGCCCCGTAGGCGGCGAAGCCCCCGATGTCGGCGCAGGCGAGCGCGAACACCACGGCTGCGCCGTTCGAGATGCCGGTGGCGTAGCACCGGCTCGGGTCGACGCGGACCACCGACCGCACGTCCTGCACGAGCGCCACCACGAAGGCGGCGTCGGAGCCGGGCCGGCTCGGCGGCGACAGAAAGTCCCAGCCGAGGCGCTGTGCCTGCGGTGCTACGACGACGAAGCCGTGACGATCCGCCACCCACTCAAAGCCGGACAGCGCGAGCTGCTGCTGCGCGGTGGCCCCAAACCCGTGGAAGGTCATGACGAGCGGCAGGCGGGCGCCGGCGTGACCGGGCGGCACGTGGATGAGATAGGAACGCGCCGAACCGTCCACACGCAGCTCGCGCCGCGTGGTGCCCGCGGGCAGCGGGCGGGATCCGGGCCCGTCCCGGCTAACCACCGAGGACGCGCACGAAGCCGGGCGGCACGATGACGTCCTCCCGGCAGAGCTCGCCGACCGCGGACCGGCCGAGCCCGAGCAGCGCCGAGTCAACCCCGTTCCGCAGAATGTCGAGCACGTTCTCCACGCCCGCCTGCCCGTTCGCGGCGAGGCCCCACAGGTACGCCCGCCCGATCAGGACCGCGCGCGCGCCGAGCGCGATCGCCTTGACCACGTCGCTGCCGCGCCGGACGCCGCCGTCCAGCAGGACCTCGACCTGCCCGCCGACCGCGTCCGCGATCGGGGGTAGTGCCCGGATGGTGGCCGGCGTGCCGTCCAGGTTGTTGCCGCCGTGGTTGGACACCGAGATCGCTGTCACGCCGGCGTCCACCGCGCGCTTTGCGTCATCGATCCGGCAGACGCCCTTGAGCAGGAACGGGCCGCCCCACTGCTCCCGCAGCCACGCCACGTCATCCCAGCCCGGTGGCGGGGTCTGCATCCACTGGCCGTAGGCGCCGAAGAAGGTCGGTGGCTCGGCTCCGGGCAGAGCCATGTTCGGGACGGTCAGGTCCGGCGGCCTGCCGGTCCGCGCGTAGAGCGCGAGCCAGTGCGGTCGGACGACCGCCTCGGGCGCGTGCCGCAGAATGGTGCGCAGGTTCGTCCGCTCCGGGATCTGCGGACTGCCCCAGTCGCGCGAGTGGGTGAACGTCCAGTCCGCGGTCAGGATCAGGCCGACCGCACCGGCCTTCCGCGCTCGGTCCACCCGGGCGAGGATCTCATCCCGGCTGCCGCACCAGTACACCTGGAAGAACGTCTGCGGGTTGGCCGCGACCACCTCCTCGACCGGCTTGCTCGCGAACGAGCTCAGCCCCATGGCGGTGCCCCGTGCCGCCGCTGCCCTGGCCACAGCCACCTCGCCGTCCGGATGAACGGCCTGGACGCCGGTCGGTGAGATGATCACCGGCAGTGAGACGGGCTGGCCCAGGACCGTCGTGGCCAGGTCGCGCTGCGCCCGGTTGCCGACCACGTGCGGCGCGAAGCCGAGTTCGGCGAACGCGGCCACGTTGTCGTCCCGGCTCTGACCGCGTTCGGCGCCGGCCAGCAGGGCGCTGTACACCGAGGCCGGCAGGCGCTTGCGTGCGCGGCGCTGTGCCTCGGCCACCGACTCGAACCACGCATTAGCCATCTGGGTTCACCTTCTCGATCGTGCGGTCGGTGCGGTCACGTCCACGGCTGTCGGTCACGCGCAGCGGCCGCCAGGACACGACGGGCGTGACGGGCACCAGGGTCCGCGCCCGGACGCAGCCGGCCCACACGCCAGCGCCGTAGCACACGTCGTCGGCAATGTGCGCGACCGCGAAGGTGACGGGGTCCAGGTCCGGCTTGCGCTGCGCGTAGCCCGTCAGCGCGGGGCCGAGCAGCAAGGAGGTCACCGCCGCTCGGCGGCCCCAGCGGCGCGCCGCGGTCGTCCCGCCGGGCGCGCAGAGGAGCGCAGCCAGCGCCGGCCCGGCGAACTGGGTGGCGTACCGTCCGATGCCCAGCCACGTCTGCCGGATCGCTGTCACGGTCGCGCCCGCCGCGCCGTCGGCAGGTATCCCGGCGCGGCGCACGAACGCGGTCAGCTCGAGCCAGCCGCCAGCCCCGGCGGCCAGCGCGAGAGCCGGGCGGCGGGCGAGCAGTGCCGCTGCGGTCGCGGTGGGCCAGGGCTGCAGCACGAGCGGCGCCATACTTGCCGGGTGCCGACGGGCCAGCGGGCCGGCCGAGCTGCCATAGCTGAACCGGCGGGCGAGCAAGCTGGTCCAGCCGATTGGGCTCTCGTGTGCCACCTCGATGGCTGGCTCGTACCGGATCCGCCAGCCCGCCTCGTGCAGCCGCCAGACGAGGTCGACATCCTCGCCGTAGCGGAGCGCGGCGTCGAACACGTCCCGACCGGCCGCGACGTCAGTCAGCGCGGTGCGCCGGACCAGCAGAACCGCGGTCGGCACGTACGAAACGCGGCTGCCGGGCAACACCCGGGCGCGCCGCGCGCCGAGATCGAGGCTGCTGCACGCCGCGGCGTACCGGGCCGCCGCCCGTGACCCCCCGGCCGGGCGCACGGCCACGATCCGCGGCGCCACCGCCCCGACCAGCGGATCGGCCAGGTGTGACGCGAGCGGAGCGAGCCAGCCTGCCGGCGGCACGCAGTCGCTGTCCAGGAACGCCACCAGGTCGGTGT
>JASHPF010000257.1 GCA_030038295.1 Streptosporangiaceae bacterium | reverse complement strand
GGCGGGACGCACGCCGGCCGTGGCGAGTCGATCGAGGACGTCGCGAGGGTGCTGTCGCGGCAGGTCGTCGCCATCGCCTGGCGCACCTTCGGTCAGGACCGGGTGGTCGCGATGGCGAACGCGAGCGCGGTGCCGGTCGTGAACGCGCTGACCGATCAGTTCCACCCGTGCCAGGTGCTCGCGGACCTGCTGACGATCAAGGAGGCCCACGGGCGGCTGGCGGGCCTGACACTGGCGTTCCTCGGCGACGGGTCATCCAACATGGCGCACTCCTACCTGCTCGGCGGCGCGACGGCAGGCCTGCACGTCCGGATCTGCGCGCCGGAGGCGTACTGGCCCGCGGCCGCCGTGATGGCCACGGCGGCGGCCATCGCGGGCCGCACCGGCGGCTCGGTGCACGTGACCGCGGACACCGAGGCGGGCTGTACGGGTGCGGACGTGCTCGCCACCGACGTGTGGACCTCGATGGGGCAGGAGGGCCAGGAAGGCTCCAGGTCGGAGCTCATGGTGCCGTACGCGCTGGACGCGGCGAAGCTGGCGGTGGCGAGCCCAGGCTGCCGGGTGCTGCACTGCCTTCCTGCGCATCGTGGCCAGGAGATCGCCGCCGACGTCATCGACGGTCCCGCTAGCCTGGTCTTCGAGCAGGCGGAGAACCGGCTGCACGCGCAAAAGGCGCTGTTGTGCTTCCTGCTCGGGGAGTCCGCCAGCTCATGACCAGCCCGCTGACCAAGGCGGCCAGGCACGCGCAGATAGCCGCGATCCTGGCCCAGCAGCCAGTCCGCTCCCAGGAGGAGCTGGCGGAGTTGCTGGGCCAGCGCGGTGTCCGGGTCACTCAGGCCACCCTCTCGCGCGACCTCGAGGAGATTGGCGCGGTCCGGCTGCGCAGCCGGGATGGCGTGCTGGTCTACGCGCTGCCGGGGCAGCCGGGACCGGGCGGCGTGTCCGGCGTGGCCGGCGCGCTGGCGGGCGGGCCGTTCGCCCCGTCGGCCGCCGATCCGGCCGCCAGGCTCGGCCGGCTGGCCGCTGAGCTTCTCGTCTCGGCCGAGGCGAGTGCCAACCTCGTCGTCCTGCGCACGCCTGCGGGAGCGGCACAGCTGCTCGCGTCGGCAATCGACCACGCCGGCTGGCCCAGCGTGCTCGGTACCGTCGGGGGCGACGACACCGTGCTGGTCATCTCCCGCGATCCGGACGGTGGCGCCGAGCTCGCCGCGGCGCTACTCCGGCTGGCGTCCCGTCCCGCCGCTCAGACCTCCGGGCGCAGGTAGCGAGCGCTCGCGTCACGGCGAGCCGCCCGGCCCGGCGGCGCCCGGCGACTCAGGGTGGCCGTCGCGCAGCCGCTCGGCGACCCGGGCCGCGAGCAGCTCGAACGCCGCGACCTGCTCGGGCACGGCCCTGGTGACCATGACCGGCCGGCCCTGGTCGGCATCCGCGGCGGCCGCCGGGCTGAACGGCACGCTGACCAGCCGGTCTACCAGGCCCCAGATGCTCTCCGCCGCCGGGGCGACGGGGAACATCGGCGTGAGCTGCCCGCAGTGCGCGCAGATCAAGCCGCTGAAGTTCTCCACGCCGCCGAGCGACACCGCCGTCCGCCGGCGCAGATCGGCGAGCAGGCGGCGGACGTCTTGGTGCGCGATTACCTGCGGCGTGACGACTATGAGCACGTGCACGGGCCGCCTTCGCAGCGCGAAGACGAACTGCTGGACGTCGGCGGTACCGGGCGGCAGGTCGACCACGAGGCAGTCCGGCTGCTGCCACGTGGTGTCTGCGATGAGCCGGCGCACGAGCAGCTGGGCGAGGCTGGCCTCCAGGCCGAGGCCCTGGTTGTCACCGATGAGGAACGCCGCCGAGGCCACCTGCAGTCCGTGCCGCTCCACGGCCTGCAGCCGCTCCAGCGGGCCCCCGCGGGCGCTGAACAGGGTCAGCTCCCTGGCTTCCTGGCGGCGACGCAGGCCGAGCATCCGCGGTACGTCTGGCCCGTACAGGTCGGCGTCCACCAGGCCGACGCGGCGGCCGGCGGCGGCCAGCGCCAGCGCCAGGTTCACCGCCACGGTGGTCTTGCCGACCCCGCCCTTGCCGCTCGCCACGGCGATGACGGGAACCGCGCCGGGATCGGCGGTGCTGGCTTCACCGGGCACGTCGGTACCTCCACTCTGGCCAGCTCTGAGTAGATATAGCGGATAGTGTCACAACCGTGTCGGCAGATCAGGGAGCGCGCGATGGGGGCTGAGGAGGACGGGGCGGCCCGCCCGCCAGTCCGGCTGTGGGGCGGCCGGTTCGAGTCCGGCCCCGCCGAGGCTCTCGCCCGGCTCTCGGTCAGCGTTCAGTTCGACTGGCGGCTGGCGCCTTACGACCTGCTCGCCTCGCGCGCGCACGCCCGGGTGTTGCACCGTGCCGGACTGCTCAGCGAGACGGAGCTGACCAGGCTGCTCGGCGCGCTCGACGACCTGGGCCGGGCGTGCCAGACCGGCGCGTTCCGGCCGACGGCAGCCGACGAGGACGTGCACACCGCGCTCGAGCGCGGTCTGCTGGAGCGCGCCGGCCAGCTGGGCGGCAAGCTCCGCGCCGGCCGTAGCCGCAACGACCAGATTGCCACCGACCTGCGGCTGTACCTGCGCGACCACGCGCGGATCATCACGGCCCGGCTGACCGAGCTGGAGCTGGCGCTGATCGGCCAGGCCGAGCGGCACGCGGACACGCCCGCTCCCGGCCTGACGCACCTGCAGCACGCGCAGCCGATCCTGCTCGCCCACCAGCTGCTCGCGCACGTGCAGGCGTTCGCGAGGGACGTGAGCCGGCTTCGGGACTGGGACCGACGCGCGGCCGTCAGCCCGCTCGGGATGGGCGCGCTGGCGGGCTCGTCGCTGCCGCTCGACCCGGATGCCGTCGCGGCCGAGCTGGGCTTCACCGCCGCTGCCGACAACTCCCTCGACGCGGTGAGCGACCGGGACTTTGCCGCCGAGTTCTGCTTCGCCGGGGCGCTGCTCGGCGTGCACCTGTCCCGGCTCGGCGAGGAGATCGTGCTGTGGTCCACGCACGAGTTCGGCTGGGTGGAGATTGACGACGCGTACGCGACGGGCTCGTCGATCATGCCGCAGAAGAAGAACCCTGACGTTGCGGAGCTGGCCCGGGCCAAGGCGGGGCGGCTGATCGGCAATCTCGCCGGGCTGCTGGCGGTACTCAAGGGGCTGCCGCTCGCCTACGACCGGGATCTGCAGGAGGACAAGGAGCCGGTCTTCGACGCGGTCGACACCCTGCTGACCGTGCTGCCCGCGATGGCGGGACTGGTGGCGACACTCCGGTTCCACGAAGAGCGGCTCCGCGCGACGGCAGCCGCCGGGCACGCGCTGGCGACCGACCTCGCCGAACTGCTGGTCCGCCGTGGCGTCCCGTTCCGGGAGGCACACGAGGTCGTCGGGCACCTCGTGGTCTGGTGCCAGGTGCACGACTGCGAGCTATCGGACGTGGGTGACGACGACCTGGCGAAGGTGTCGCATCTGCTGACACCGGACGTGCGCGAGGTCCTCACGGTGGCCGGCGCGATCGCGGCCAGGGTCGGCCGGGGCGGGACGGCGCCCATCCGGGTGGCCGAGCAACTGGCCCGGCTGCGGCAGGACGTGCACGACCAAGCGGTCTGGGCGGCCGGCGACTAGCCGAGCTGCCCGGCGACGAACCGCAGCGCGCCGCTGATCTCTGCCGCCGGGATGTCCAGATGCCCGCCGGGATTGGCGTGCAGCATCTTGTGCGGCGACGCCAGCAGATCGAACAGCGCGAGCCCGTCTGCCCGCGGATAGAGCTCGTCGTCCCACTGCAGCAGGAACAGCACGGGAACGGTGACGCAGCGCGCCGCCTCGGCCACCCCGGCCGGGCCGGTCTCGGCCGAGTAGCCGAACAACCCGAGCGCGGCCGCGGCGATCCGGCCCTCTGCCGCCGCCAGCGGCAGGCCGGACCGGGTGCCGAGGGACAGCCCGAAGTAGCCTGCCGGGCCCTCGGTGACGTCGGCACGACCCTGCGCCGCGTCGAGGGCCGCGCGCCAGTCAGCGACGGCCTCGGTGGTCGCGAGCGCGTTACGCGCCCGCCAGCCGTCCAGCCCAATCCGGCTGCGCCGCTCGGCCGCCGACAACCCGACCTCCTCTGGCGGGGTCCGGTCGCCGTGGAAGGGCAGGTCGATGGACACCACCGCGCAGCCGAGCGCGGTCAGCTCGCGGGCGGCGCGCGCCACGATCGGCGCTTCCCTGTGGCCGCCGGCACCGTGCCCGACCAGCACGGCCGGCCACGGTCCCGTGCCCTCGGCCGGCTGCCACAGGGTCGCGGGCACCGGGCTACCGGACCGCTGCACCGGGAGCGGCACGCGGCGCGGCTCGGCCGCGGCCGAATCGGGCCCTGCCGCAGCGCCGAACATTTCCACCGGCCGCTCGGCGGCTCCGGTCATGCCGTCGGGCTCACGACGTTCATGAATGTGACCTTACTGTCGTGCCGGCGACAGTAAACCGACATCGATCAAGATCATCGGTGCGGCCGGGTCGCCAAGGCTCGCTACGCTCGGACCGTGCGCACAGAGGACAAGACGGAGTTGCTGCCGCGCGAGTTCTTCGACCGGCCCTCGACCGAGGTCGCGCCTGACCTGCTCGGCTGCGTGCTGTGGTATCGCAGCCCAGCGGGCCTGGTGGCGGCCAGGCTGGTCGAGGTCGAGGCGTACCGGGGCTCGATCGACCCGGCGTCGCACGCGTTCCGCGGCCAGACCGGCCGCAACGCCGTCATGTTCGGGCCGCCCGGCCACGTGTATGTCTACTTCAGCTACGGCATGCACTACTGCGCGAACCTCGTCTGCGAGCAGCCCGGCACGGGTGAGGCAGTACTGATTCGGGCCGGTGCCGTGGTCGACGGCGCCGGGCTGGCCCGGCGCCGCCGGTATGGGCTGCCCGACGCCGACGGCGACGCTGCTGCTCCCGCCCGGAACAACAATGCCCGACAGCGGGATCGAGACCTGGCTCGCGGCCCCGGCCGGCTCTGCCAGGCGCTCGGCATCGACCGGTCGCTAGACGGCGCGGACGTGTGCGCGCCAGGCGGGCCGCTCGGGATAAGCCCGCCGCGCGCCTTCGACCAGCCCGATCCTGTCGCCGCTATCTGCACCGGCCCGAGGGTAGGCATCACCAGGGCCGCGGACCGGCCGTGGCGATTCTGGCTGGCGGGCGATAGCCATGTTTCGGGTTATAAGGCCATCAAGCCGCGAGGGTCCACGCCGAAACCGGTTGCCGGCCGTGAGACCGAAGATGGGACGATGCACCGGTGACCGACATCATCGACGACCTGACCTGGCGCGGGCTGATCGCCGTGCACACCGACCTGGACGACCTGCGCAAGGCGCTTGATACCGGGATCGTGACGTTCTACTGCGGCTTCGATCCGACCAACGCGAGCCTGCACATCGGCAACCTGGTGCAGCTTCTCACGATGCGGCGGCTGCAGCAGGCCGGCCACCGGCCGATCGCGATCGTCGGCGGTGCGACCGGGCTGATCGGCGACCCGAGCGGAAAGTCCGTCGAGCGCGTGCTGAACCCGCGCGAAGTCGTCGCGGAGTGGGTCGAGCGGATTCGGGGACAGGTGAGCCAGTTCCTGGACTTCACGCCCGGCGAGACCGGCGCGATGGTGGTCAGCAACCTGGACTGGACCGGTGAGCTCAGCGCGATCGAGTTCCTGCGTGATATCGGCAAGCATTTCCCGGTGAGCCAGATGCTGTCCCGCGAGGTAGTACGGGCGCGGCTGGAGCAGGGCGGGATCAGCTACACCGAGTTCAGCTACCAGATCCTGCAGGCCAATGACTTCCTCCAGCTGCACAACCGGTACGACTGCACGCTCCAGCTCGGCGGCAGCGATCAGTGGGGCAACCTCGTCTCCGGCGTCGACCTGATCCGCAGGGTCACCGGCGACACGGTGCACGCGCTGGCCACGCCGCTCATCACCAAGCCGGACGGGACGAAGTACGGCAAGACCGAGGGCGAGGCAGTCTGGCTGAGCCAGGACATGATGAGTTCGTACGCCTTCTACCAGTTCTGGCTGAACCGGGCCGACGCCGAGATGCCTGGCCTGCTGCGGGTTTTCTCGTTCCTGTCGCGCGCCGAGATCGAGGAGCTGGAACTCCAGATCGCCGAGCGGCCCGCCGCCCGGCTCGCGCAGCGACTGCTGGCCGAGGAGGTCACGACCCTGGTGCACGGGCCGGCCGAGCTAGCCACGGTGCAGTCGGCCAGCGAGGCGCTGTTCGGCCAGGGGGACTTGCGCGCGCTCGACGCCGTGACCCTCGCGGCCGCGGTTGCCGAGGTGCCGAGCGCGGAGGTCGAGCGCGTGGGCGGCGACCTTCCGCCAGTCGCCGAGCTGATGGAGGCCTGCGGCATCGTGGCCAGCAAGTCGGACGCGCGACGGGCGATTGCCGGTGGCGGCGCGTACCTCAACAACGAGCGGGTCACCGCCGTGGACGCCGTGCCGACGGAGGTGGACCTGCTGCACGGCCAGTTCCTGCTGCTGCGCCGCGGCAAGCGCACCGTCGGCGCCGTCCGCGTGCGGTGAGCCCGGAGGACGTGTGCCGGCTGGCACACGCGCCGGTTGCGGGTTCCCGGCAGCCGCGGCGCCCGCCGCGAGGCCGACTGGTCACATCGGGCTTTAGTCGCGAAGCGGGTGTAACAGGGCAGTGCGCGATTTGACTTGAGCGCCTTTGCTGCCTAATGTTTCGTGCTGCCCCGAGAGTGTCGGCCGCCTTGCCGGGCGCGCGCTTTCGGGGGCAAGCACCCTCCCCTCGACTGTGGCAGTCTCGTGCCGGGCATCCGGCATGGGGCGGCCCCGACCGGGGTACGCGGGGTACACTGTAAGTAACGAACCAAGTCCAGACCAGCTAACTCGCTTGACAGCCTGTGGCTAGATGGGTAAGTTAGCAGGGTTGCCCCGGACGAGGCTGCGAAGCCGTCTGCCGGTGAGCGTCCGCTCCTTGAGAACTCAACAGCGTGCTAAAAGCCAGTGCAAATGCACATCCTCGTCAATGAGGGACAGCAGGCCAGCCGGGTAAGCCCGACTGGTCAGTTATGTCTCTGGACGAAGTATTGCCAGATCGCCTCGTCGGCTAACGCTGCCGAGGCATCTCTTCGAGTCTGCACTCCGCTGCCTGCGGGTCCTGTGCCCGCGGCTGGCGGTTCTGCATACAGACATTCAACGGAGAGTTTGATCCTGGCTCAGGACGAACGCTGGCGGCGTGCTTAACACATGCAAGTCGAGCGGAAAGGCCCTTCGGGGTACTCGAGCGGCGAACGGGTGAGTAACACGTGAGCAATCTGCCCCTAGCTTTGGGATAGCTCCGGGAAACCGGGATTAATACCGGATATGACTTCGGCTGACATCGGCCGTGGTGGAAAGATTTATCGGCTAGGGATGAGCTCGCGGCCTATCAGCTTGTTGGTTGGGGTAACGGCCCACCAAGGCGACGACGGGTAGCCGGCCTGAGAGGGCGACCGGCCACACTGGGACTGAGACACGGCCCAGACTCCTACGGGAGGCAGCAGTGGGGAATATTGCGCAATGGGCGAAAGCCTGACGCAGCGA
>JASHPF010000037.1 GCA_030038295.1 Streptosporangiaceae bacterium | reverse complement strand
CACCGGCCGGTCTGCTGGCACCCGCGGAGCTGTTCGAGTGGTTCGGCGCCAGCTGGTACCGGCTCGCCGCGCGCCGGACCGCCACCGCGCGGGATGCCGCCGCCGCGCTCCGGGACAACGCAGAGCACTTCCACCAGGCGCGGCGCGTGCTCAACGCGACCACGGACCGGTACCTCATGCCGGTCAGCATCGGCTGGCTCAGCCAGCCGGACTGACCCGGCAGCCCCGGCACTGTCATGGGAGCGGGATCGCACTGGCTATAGCCAGTGCGATCCCGCTCCCATGACTCAGCTCAGGTGGCTAACGCCGGGTCATAGGACAGGTTGGGCCGCAGCCAGTACTCCGCCTCGGTGACCGGCACGCCCTTGCGCGCGGCGTAGTCCTCGACCTGGTCACGGCCGATCCGGCCGACCGCGAAGTAGCGCGCGGCCGGGTGGGCGAGCAGCAGCCCGCTGACGCTCGCGGCTGGCGTCATCGCGTATGACTCGGTCAGCCCCACGCCGATCCGCCCGGCGTCGAGCACGTCGACGAGCTTGCGCTTCTCCGAGTGGTCCGGACAGGCCGGGTAGCCGAAGGCGGGCCGGATGCCACGGAACCGCTCCGCGTGCAGGTCCTCGATGCTCGGCTCGGCGGCTGGCTCGTACCAGGCTCGGCGCGCCGCCAGGTGCACGTATTCGGCCGACGCCTCGGCGAGCCGGTCGGCCAGCGCCTTGACCGTGATGGCGCGGTAGTCGTCGTTCTGGCGCTCGTAGCTGCTCGCCAGCTCCGCGGCGCCGGTCACGCAGACGGCGAACGCGCCGACGTGGTCACCGGCCGGCGCCACATAGTCGGCCAGGCAGCGGTTCGGCCGGGAGTCGGTGCGCGCCGCCTGCTGCCGCAGCATCGGGAACCGGGGACCGGCTTCGAGCGCGATGTCGTCGCCGTCGGCACTGGCCGGCCAGAGGCCGTAGACGCCGTG
Source organism: Streptosporangiaceae bacterium (assembly GCA_030038295.1). Lineage (GTDB taxonomy): Bacteria > Actinomycetota > Actinomycetes > Streptosporangiales > Streptosporangiaceae > JAJYUU01. Next base: position 3,558 of record JASHPF010000037.1, on the reverse strand, counting down.
CGCCTGCAGCAGGCCGTCGGCGATGATCTCGCCCAGCAGCGCGTTAGCGTCGTCGAACAGCTCGCGGGCGGCCGGCTGGTCCAGGATCGCCGGGAACTTGCCCTTGAGCTCCCAGGCGGTAAAGAAGAACTGCCAGTCGATCAGCTCGCGCAGCCGGGACAGGTCGGGCTCGACCAGCCGGGTGCCGGTGAAGGACGGCACCGCGAGGTCGTCGAAGCTGACCCGGTCGCGGTTGGACTGCGCCTGCCAGAGCGGCATCATGGGCCGGCGCTGCTTGCCCGCGTGCTCGATGCGCAGCCGCTCCTGGTCCGCGCGATTGTCGCGGTCCAGCCCGATGCACCGGACCGGGTCGAGCAGGTCCGACACGACGCCGACGACGCGGGACGCGTCCAGCACGTGCAAGGTCGGCTGATCGTAGGCTGGGGCGATCCGGACCGCGGTGTGCTGCCGGGACGTGGTCGCGCCGCCGATCAGCAGCGGCAGCTGCAAGCCCCTGCGCTGCATCTCCTCGGCCACCCCGACCATCTGGTCGAGCGACGGCGTGATCAGGCCAGACAGGCCGACCGCGCGGGCGCCCTCGGCGACCGCGGTGTCCAGGATGGTCGCGGCCGGCACCATGACCCCGAGGTCGATCACCTCGTAGTTGTTGCAGCCGAGCACCACGCCGACGATGTTTTTGCCGATGTCGTGCACGTCGCCCTTGACGGTCGCGAGCACGATCTTCTCCTGCGAACGGCCGGACGCGCCGCTGCCACCGGCGACCCCGTTCCCATCCTTGGCGGCTTGTTCCTTCTCTGCCTGCATGAACGGCTCCAGGTAGGCGACCGACCGCTTCATCGCGCGGGCGCTCTTCACCACCTGCGGCAGGAACATCCGGCCGGATCCGAAGAGGTCGCCGACGATCCGCATGCCGTCCATCAGGGGGCCCTCGATCACGTCGAGCGGGCGGTCGGCGAGCTGCCTGGCCTCCTCGGTATCGGACTCGATGAAGTCGACGATGCCGTGCACGAGCGCGTGCGCGAGGCGCTTCTCCACCGGTGCCTCGCGCCAGGACAGGTCGAGTTCGCGTTTGGTGCCCGAGCCCTTCACGGTGTCGGCGAAGGCGACGAGCCGGTCGGTGGCGTCCGCGCGGCGGTCAAAGATCACGTCCTCGACCAGCTCCAGCAGCTCGGCGGGGATGTCCTGGTAGACAACGAGCTGGCCAGCGTTGACGATCCCCATGTCCAGGCCGGCCTTGATCGCGTGGAACAGGAACGCCGAGTGCATCGCCTCCCGGACCGCGTCGTTGCCGCGGAAGGCAAACGACAGGTTGGAGATGCCGCCGCTGGTGCGCGCGCCGGGGCAGCGCTCCTTGATGAGCGGCAGGGACTCGATGAACGCCCGCGCGTAGCTGTTGTGTTCCTCGATGCCGGTGGCGACCGCGAGCACGTTCGGGTCGAAGATGATGTCCTCCGGCGCGAACCCAGCCTGCTGAGTCAGCAGGTCGTAGGCGCGGCCGCAGATCTCCACCTTGCGCTCGACGGTGTCGGCCTGGCCCTGCTCGTCGAACGCCATCACCACGACGCCGGCGCCGTGGCTGCGGATCTGGCGCGCGTGGGCCAGGAACTCCGCCTCCCCTTCCTTGAGGCTGATGGAGTTCACCACGCCCTTGCCCTGCACGCACTTGAGCCCGGCCTGGATGACCGACCATCGGGAGCTGTCGATCATGACGGGGATGCGGGCGACCTCGGGCTCGGTCGCGATGTAGTTGAGGAACGCGGACATGGCGTGCTCGCCGTCCAGCAGGTCTGCGTCCATGTTGACGTCCAGCAGGTTGGCGCCGCCGCGGACCTGCTCGAGGGCCACGTCGACCGCCGCCGCGTTGTCACCGGCCTCGATGAGGCGGCGGAACCGGGCCGAACCGGCCACGTTGGTTCGCTCGCCGATCATCACGAAGCCGGTGTCCGGGCCGATCTCGAACGTTTCCAGGCCGCTGAACCGGGTGCGGTGGGTGGCGCCGCCCACCGGTCGCGGCGGGAGGCCGGCTACCGCGGCGGCGATCTGCGCCACGTGCGCCGGGGTGGTACCGCAGCAGCCGCCGGCGATGTTGACCAGGCCGGCCCCGGCGTAGTCACGGAGCAGGCCCGCGGTCTCGGCCGGCTGCTCGTCGTAGCCGCCGAAGGCGTTGGGCAGGCCCGCGTTCGGGTGGCTGCTCACGTACGTGCCGGCCAGCCTGGCCAGTTCCTCGACGTGCGGGCGCATCTCGGCCGCCCCGAGCGAGCAGTTCACGCCGACGATCAGCGGCTCGGCGTGCTGCACCGAGGTCCAGAACCCCTCGACGGTCTGCCCGGACAGGGTCCGACCGCTCAGGTCCACGATGGTGACCGACAGCCAGAGCGGTAGCTGGGGCGCGACGTCACGCGCGGCGGTGATCGCGGCCTTGGCGTTCAGCGTGTCGAAGATCGTCTCGATGAGCAGCATGTCCACGCCGCCCTCGGCGAGCGCGCCGATCTGCTCGGCATACGCGGCATAGACCTCGTCAAAGGTGACGGTGCGGAAGGCCGGGTCGTCCACCTTGGGGGACAGCGACAGGGTGACGTTGAGCGGGCCAACCGAGCCTGCCACGAAGCCGCGGCGGCCGTCGCGGCCACCCCTCACCGCCTCGTCAACGGCCTGCCTGGCCAGCTGCGCGCCGGCCAGGTTCATGTCCCTGACGGCGGCTTCCAGGCCGTAGTCCGCCTGGCCGATCCTGGTCGCGGTGAAGGTGTTGGTCGTGGTGATGTCGGCCCCGGCGGCGAGGTACCGCCGGTGGATGTCGAGGACCACGTCAGGCCGGGTCAGGTTCAGGACATCAGGGTCGCCCGCGACGTCGCGCGGGTGATCACCGAAGAGGTCGCCGCGGAAGTCCGCCGGGCCAAGGCCGATACCCTGCACCATGGTGCCCCAGGCGCCATCGAGCACCAGGATCCGCTCGTCGAGCATGCCCCTGATGGTGTCCGAATCGGCCACTGCTCCCCGCCCCTCCCCTTGTTGCCAGAAGAGACGCGAATCGTGACCGCGTGACTCTTTAGGCGTTTTTGTCCTGGTCGCCAAGCTGTCATCAAATCTGTCCAGGTGCTGGCAGCGTACCGCACTGCCGAGCGCTATTTGTGGTGGTACCCCAGAAACTGCCAGCCAAGATTGGGGCGGACCACAAATGACGCGGGACACAGATGTCAAGAGAGTCGGCGAGGGGCCGCTGATACGCAGAACGACAGGATCACGGAGACTTCGGGCCGCCAGCGACCCCTAAGGTTCCAGGAAATCTGGGTGCCGAGGGCGCCGCCGCCCGGCGGCGCGGATCGCCTACCCGGCGAGCTCGGATCGCAACTGCCTGGCAGCCGCTGCCATCGACTCCAGCTTGCCGAACGCCGACTCTCGCGGCAGGTACTTCATCCCGCAGTCCGGCGCGAGCACGATCCGCCCGGCCGGGACGTACGGCAGCGCCCGGCGAACGCGGTCGGCCACGACCTCCGGCGTTTCCACTTCGGGAGTGCTCAGGTCGAGGACGCCCAGGATGATCGTCTTGCCGGGCAGCTC
>JASHPF010000256.1 GCA_030038295.1 Streptosporangiaceae bacterium | reverse complement strand
GATTTAGGTTCCTGGCAGTGTGGGTTCGAGTCCCACCGGCCCCACCATCTTGGTCATTGCACGAACACCCGACGCTTCGCCGCTGCTGTGGGCGCGTTCTGCGCCCGTGGCCTTTGGGATGCGGAAGACGGGCGGCCACAGCGAGGACGCCCGAATCCGGGCTTGAGATAACGATGGTTCGGGTTATGGCGGACTGGGCCTACCAACTTGTGCAGAAGCCGTATTACGACCGCCCTCATGCGCCATGAGGGGATGACCATAGGGACCGTGGGTGGCGGTAGCGTATCTTAAATGTTACACTGCCCTCATGGGATCCAGGACAGCTGCAGAGAAGCACCTTGAGCGACAGCTCTCAGACCCGTCGTACGCGGCGGCGTATGAGCGTGCTTCGCGGCGCATCGCGATGTTCGATGACGTCGTCCGGTCGCTGGAGGCTCGCAGGGAAGAACTGGGGATGACAAAGGCCGAGCTCGCACGCCGTGCGGACATGCCGCCCGCAGTGATCCGCCGCCTGTTCTCGCAGCAGCACAAGAATCCGACCCTAACGTCCCTAGCTGCGATAGCAGACGCGCTCGAGCTGAAAATCTGCGTGGCGCCGGGCGAATCATCACCGCGCCTATCGATATCAGCGGCGGCTCAAAAGCCCGCAGCCTCTACTTCAGCACCGTCCCGTGCTTACGGAACTCGGCGGCGTACTGCCTGATGAGGGCGTAGTCACGTGGCTGGGCCGGGGAGCGGAGTGGCTTAGTCAGGCCGCCTAGGCAGACGATGCTCGGCCCGCCGAGCCGCTCTGAGCTTCGTACCACGAGGCAGAACAGGCGGTGGTTGGCACCTCGCGAGGTGACGCGCGCTTCGTAGATCCCGGCCATGTCGCCGTGCATGGCCTCCCACTTCCCGCCGCCCGAGAACGCAGGCGGCGGAGCTTTCGCAACTGCATTGAGGATCGCGTGGAACTCGGCGGCGGTATTGGCCGGCAGCGACGCGAGGAATTCGATGGCCGGGACGGGAGTGGAAGCGTCCTCATCGGAATGTCGCTGGAAGAAGTGGATCAGCCACGGCTCATGCCTGGCTCCCGCTCGCGGCATCAGGAATCCCCCTGCCTGTGAACTTCGGCCGACCCGGCCGGGTCGATGGCGAGGCTGGCGACGAAGGCTGCGATCCGTTGCGCCTCAGCGCGGCTAAGGTCTCGGGGCAGCGAGAAATATGCCATCACTCCGGCCCGGAGCGGGAACGGGTATTGCACGAGGTCGCCCGATGCGGTGCGGCCTGCGCCGGTCGACGCTATGTCCGCTCCAACGGCTGGTCCTGACCCATCCCGCGCCGTGGGGCGCGCGGCCTTGGCCTTGTCCGATAGCTTGGCGCGCGGTGTGCCTGGGTGCGCCGCGCGGAACGTAGCCGGGTCGTCGAGGTACTTCAAGTAGTGAGTGACAGCCGCGCTTAGGCGGTTACCGTACGTGCGCAAACTGGTCGGGTTGTATCTGCTGGCCCGCAGCCTGGCGAAGCGATCCATCTGCCGTGAGACATCGAGTTCTCGGATGCTGGTATCCGTCCACGCTTCGCCGTCGATCTCAAGAACGCGTGTCACCGCGGTCTTGTAACCAGCGGCCGTGTTCGCGCTAAGTTCGCCCGTGCGCGCCGCCCAGTCGAGAAATGCCATCAGTCCGTCGGCAGTACCGCTCATCTGGCGGTCGAGCTCGCCGCCAGCCGGCGTATCGGTGGTTACCATATGAAGATGGTAGCACAAGATGTCCGTGCAATCTCAATCGCTATCTCGCATATCACAGTGACAAGCGCGAGCGCTCAGGAACCTGCGGAACAACTTCGCACGGCTATCCGCAGATAGGTGACCTGGCACCAGCCGGATGACGGCTACGGACCGGCTTGACCTCAATCTCGAAACCCTCGACCACCAGTTGCGACAGGTTCGGGTGCTGACACGTTAGGTGCACCAAGTTGGTCATTGCACGACTCGTCGCGATAGAAGCTGGCCAGCGCGGCTAGGACTGCTCTCTCGACGGAGTCGGCGTCAAGCCCGCTCGGACGCGGCCAGGGTTACCGGTCTCAGCAGGCACCTGCAGCGGGCCCCAGACTGCGCGGGCGGATCGCAATCCATGTCGGCCGGGCGCCAGCCTCGGTTGCCGGAAGAACCCAGCACGGCCGGGCTGCGGCCGACGGCTTGCACGGGCGTGGCGAGCGGCTGGTGCCCGCAGACGGCCCCTTGTTATTGGGCAGCGCCCGCCATCGTCCCCGAGTTGCAGGTACACGCGAGGGACATCGCACGTATATCGGAGGTGGATGGCAGGAGCCGCCAGCGACACCGTCGGCGAAGTCGAGCCGGAGCCGGTGGGCTGGAGCGACCAGGGCGACCCGCATCAGTCGAGCGGCTGCCTCGCGATGACCTCCGCCTCGCGGCCGGCCAGCAGCCAGCCGCCGGCCGCGGCAACCAGCGGCAGGCCGAACAGCAGGATCAGCACGTCGGTTAGCGGCACGTCGCTGAACATGGCCGACAGGCTGCCGTGCGCCCAGACCAGGCTGGCGGCCAGGGCGAAGGCCAGGCCGAGGACCGCGCCGAGCAGGCCGAGCGCGGCCGCCGTCGTCGCCGTGATCGTCCGCCGCGTAGTGGTACTGGCCCCGGTCGCGGCGAGCGTGCGCAGGTCCGGAACGGTCTCGCTGCGGATCAGGCCGACAGACGCGGCCAGCACGCCAAGCGCGATGACCATGCCGAGCACCGTGCCGGCGTCGGCGATCTCGCCGAAGTTGGTTCCGCCGGAGGCGATCTCGAGCGGCGCCTGGTAGGCGAGAGTAACGCGCCGCGCGGCTTGGATCTGCGTGGCGGTGAGCGGGGCCGGTGCCTGGATCAGCCAACCGGACAGGTGAGTCTGCACGTGGTACTTGCGCACCGCGTACTCGGTGATCAGCGTGTTCGGTGCGTCGGTGCCGCTGGGCAGGCTGCTCATCGTCTGGATCGCGGGGCTGGCCAGGCAGCTACCCGGCGTGCAGGACGGGCCATTATTGTCACTGTCGGGCTCGCCTCCGTTGCCGGAACTCTGCCAGATCATCTCCATGTGCGACAGGCCTGCCAGCCCCGGCCGCGCGGTCAGGACGTCGGTGCCGACAGCGATCTGGCTGGCCTTGATCCCGTACATGGCCAGCAGCTGCGGGGTAGCCACGTACAGGCCGACCCCGACGCTGTTGCTGTTGCGGTTGAGCGGCGCGCCTGCCTGGTTCAGTATGCCCGCGGATTCCAGCGCCAGCGCTGACCGCGCGTGCAGGCTGACGGCGAGGCTATTGAGCCGCCTGGCCAGGCTGGCCTCCTGGGCGCCGGAGAGCTGCATCATCATGCCGGGGGACGGGCTGCGCCCCGCGGTGACGACGAGCTGGCTGCTGGACAGGTTGGGGACGGACGGCATGAGCGGGTTGGCAGTCCGCTCGCTGCCGACGAGGCAGATCACCATGGCCAGGAACATGGCGAACGTGACCGCAGCCAGCGCGGCACCGGACCGGGCCCGGTAGCGAACCAGGTCACGCACCGCGATCCGGACCGCGACCGGCAGCCGCGGCCCGACGCCAGCCGTCAGGACACTGATGCCCAGGGGGGCGAGCAGGAAGAGGCCGACGATCACGCC
>JASHPF010000255.1 GCA_030038295.1 Streptosporangiaceae bacterium | reverse complement strand
TCGCGCCCGCCGCGCCCGCCGCGACGGCCGTGGCCGAGTCGGGCGGGCCGAGGCCTTGCTTCCCACCACGCCCCGCGGTCGTCGATCGGCCGGCCGCGCGCGACGTGGCCGGCGCGTCACTGTGGCCGCGGCCCTTGCGTACTGGCACGAGTCCGAGCTTCTCCGTTCCCTTATATTCAGTGTTTTCTAAATTTAATGTAGAGTGGTCTACATGAACGCTATCGAAGTTGCCGGGCTGCGCAAGACCTTCGGCACGACGGTAGCGCTGGACGGTCTCGACCTGACCGTGTCGGCCGGTGAGGTGCACGGGTTCCTCGGCCCGAACGGCGCGGGCAAGACCACCACGATCCGGATCCTGCTCGGCCTGCTCCGCGCCGATGGCGGTACCGCGCGCATGCTCGGCGGGGACCCGTGGCGCGCCGCCGTCGAGCTGCACCGACGGCTTGCCTACGTGCCCGGCGACGTGACGCTGTGGCCGACGCTCACCGGCGGCGAGATCATTGACCTGCTCGGCCGGCTGCGTGGCCGGCTCGATAGCAAGCGACGAGCCGACCTGCTGGAGAAGTTCGACCTCGACCCGACGAAGAAGGCGCGCGCGTACTCGAGGGGCAACCGGCAGAAGGTCGCGCTGATCGCCGCCCTGGCCTCCGATGCCGAGCTGCTGCTCCTGGACGAGCCGACGGCGGGACTCGACCCGCTGATGGAGGCGGTGTTCCGGCAGTGCGCCGAGGAGGAGCGTGCCCGCGGCCGCACCGTGCTGCTGTCGAGCCACATCCTGTCTGAGGTCGAGGCGCTGTGCGACCGGGTCACGATCATCCGGGCGGGCCGCGCCGTCGAGACCGGCACGCTCACCGAGCTACGGCACCTGACCAGGACGTCGATCGCAGCGGAGCTCGCGACGACCCCGACCGGGCTAGCCGACCTGACGGGTGTGCACGACCTCGTCATCGACGCGAGCGAGTCCGGCGGCAGCCGGGTCCGGTGCGAGGCCGACTCGGATCGCCTCCAGGACGTGCTGCGGGTGCTGGTCGCGGCCGGAGTCCGCACGCTGACGAGCCAGCCGCCAACGCTCGAAGAGCTGTTCCTGCGGCACTACGCGAGCGGACCTGCAGCCGAACTCGGGTCGTCCGTACCTGGTGCCGCCGCCGCTGGCGCGCAGCCACCGGACGCGCGATGAGCCGCACCGCGGCTGAGGCGCCCGCGCGGGTGGCCGGGTCGGCGCGCGGCGGTGCAGGCCCCGCGGGTCAGCTCACCGGCGTCGGGGAGCTGTTCCGGCTCGCGGTGCGGCGTGACCGGATGCTGCTGCCGATCTGGATCTACGTGCTTCTGATCATCGCGCTGTCCGGCGGGTACGCGGTCAAGCTCGTCTACAAGACCGCTGCGGACCGGGCGTCGCTCGCGTTGACCGTGCACCACGACGCGGCGTTGCTGTTCATCTACGGTCAGCTGCACGGCGACAGCTATGGCGCGGTCTTGTCCTGGCGGTATCTGGTCTACGCGGCGCTTGCCGCCGGTCTCATGAGCATTTTCCTGGTCATCCGGCACACCAGGGCAGACGAGGAGGCCGGCCGGCTGGAGCTGATCGGCTCCACCGCGGTCGGCCGGCCCGCCGCGCTCGTCGCGGCGCTGCTGCTGCCACTGATCGCCAGCGTCGTCACCCTGGTGCTCGACGTGGCGATCTTCACGCTGTACCGGCTGCCGGTCGCCGGGGCCCTGGCGTTCGGGCTGGGCGAGGTCGGCTGCGGCCTGGCGTTCGCCGCGCTGGCAGCCATCGCGGCTCAGGTCAGCAGCACGGCCAGGGGCTCACGCGGAATCGCCATCACGGCACTCGGCGTGGTCTTCCTGCTCCGCGGCGTGGGTGACTCGGGTGCCAGCCACGGCATCACGTGGCTGACGTGGCTGAGCCCGCTCGGCTGGGCCGAGCTGTTGCGCCCGTTTGCCGGCGACCGGTGGTGGGTGCTGGCGGTGCCCGCCGCGGTAACGGCGGCCGGGACGGCGGCAGCGTTCGCGCTGGCAGGTCGGCGTGACGCGGGGGCCGGATTGGTGGCGCCCCGGCCCGGGCCCGGAAGCGCGGGCCGACAGCTGGCCGGCCCGCTGGGTCTGGCCTGGCGGCTGGAGCGCGGCAGCCTGGCCGGCTGGTCGGCCGGCTTCCTCGTGGCAGGACTCGCAATCGGCGTGGTCGGCAACGGCATCAGCCAGCTGCTCGGGGCGGGCGGCGGCGAGGTCGAGAAGGTACTCGCTCGGATTGCCGGGCAGACGGCCCTGACCAACGCCTACCTCGGCGCCTGCATGAGCCTGCTCGGGCTGGTTGCCGCGGCGTACGCGACGGCCGCGGTGCTCCGGCTGCGAACGGCCGAGACCGACGGTCTCGGCGAGCCGGTGCTCGCGTCGCCGGTGAGCCGGTACCGGTGGGGTGGCAGCCAGCTGCTGATGACGGCGGCCGGAACCGCGGTCATTCTCGTCGTCGGCGGGCTCGGGATGGGCCTGGGCCTCGGCCTGGCCAGCTCCGGCGTGGGCACCTGGGCCGGCCGGCTCGTCGAGGCCGGGCTGGTGCAACTGCCGGCCGCGCTGTGCCTGGCCGGGGTCGCCTTCCTGGCCATCGGGCTGGTTCCGGGCTGGAGCATCGGCGTCGGCTGGGGCGCGGTGGCCGTGTGCGTGCTGGTCGAGCTGATCGGGCCCGCGATCCAGCTGAACCAGGGCGTGCTGGACATCTCCCCGTTCACGCATGTACCGAAGCTGCCGGGCGGCGCAGTCAGCGCCGCGCCGCTGATCTGGCTCTGCGTGGCGGCCCTCGCCATGACCGCGGTCGGCTTGGCGGGCCTGCGCCGCCGCGATGTCGGCTGACTCACTGCCACACCGCTGACTCACTGCCACACCATGGAGGTTTTGGTGGTCACAAAACAGCAGAAACCGGACGCAGCACAGACCCAAACCTCCACAGCGTCGGGACGCCCGGCGACGATGCCGGGACGCCAGCGATCGCGGCGCCCTCGCTAGGGCTTGGCGTAGCCGCGCACCAGCTCCGCGACGCGGACCTGCATCTCGCTGGGCTCGCCGCCCGCGTCGGCAAGCACGCGCGCGGCGAGGCTGTCCGGGTCGCGGTAGAGGCCGAGCAGGATGTGCTCGGTGCCGATGTAGTTGTGCCGGAGGTCCAGCGCCGCGGCGACGGCGTTCACCAGGGCCGCGTAGCCGGCCGCGGATAGCGGCTTGCGCGCGGCGTCGGCGGCGTCGGCACCGACGCCGCCGACGACGTCGGCACCGGCCAGGTCCCCGGTCGGCAGCGTGGCCGGATCCGCCGAGTCCGGCGGGCCGGCCGGCCTCGGCATGACGTCGTCGGTTCCGGCCGGCTGCGCCCACGCCGCCC
>JASHPF010000036.1 GCA_030038295.1 Streptosporangiaceae bacterium | reverse complement strand
CCCCGGCGGCGCAGCGCGCTCGCGCAGCGCCAGGCCGCCGCGCCAGCCACCGCGGCGGCACAGCCGACGGCCAGGTCGAGCAGCCGGCCTGACCGCATGCCGGTCCCGGTGCCCAGGCTGTGCGCGAGCGCCACCGGCCAGCAGGCGTAAGCGAGCCAGTGCACGCCGCGCCAGACCCGGTAACTGAGATGCCGCCGCAGCAGGCTGGTGGCCACCAGCGCGACCGTCAGGTCCGAGGCGATGACACCGGCGGCCAGCCAGCCGCGGGTGAATCCTGACGTGAACGGCACGAAGACGCCCAGCAGCCCGACGCGGGCATACGGCCCGGCCACCGCTGTCAGGATGTGCAAGGCCAGGAAGGCAACCGCGAGCAGCGAGACGTACCGGTGCGCGCTCAGGGTCGCGAACCGCGGCTGACCGGGCAGCCGGATCCGCCGGTCCACCAGCATGCCCAGGACCACCACCGCGGTGAGCAGCACCATGCTGATGACGCCCGCGACGGCGCTGGTGGTCCCCGAGGTCGGCATCGTGCTGCGCTCGCTGCGGCGGCTGCGGCTAGCCGGTCGCTAGCCGGTGCCGGACACGCTGACGTTATACACGTACGCCTGGTAGGTACCCGCGTTGTCCGGCGGTAGCTGGGTGAACCAGATGAGCACGTACCGCGCCGTCACCGGCGCGCTGGGCTGCAGGGTCAGCGTCCCGCCCGGGTCCGCCGCCTGTGCTACCACCGGCAGGTCGGCGAGCGCGGGTGTGTTCCCGGCGCGCAGCTGAACGGTGCCGCCCGCCGCCGGCCCGAGCAGCAGCTCGACCGCCGAGACCTGCACGCTGGAGCCCATGTCCAGCAGCAGTCCGGTGCCCGGTTGCGTGCCGTTGAAGGTCGAGGTTGCATACCAGTCGGTCTGCCACGCGGTGCTGTTGTTACCGTCGATGGCCAGTCCCGCCATCGACGGGTTGTCGCCCTGACTCGGGCCGGCCGGGCCGAACGCGGTAGCGCTCGCCACCGGTAGCGCCGACGGCGTGCTGCGGGTGGTGGGCGCAGAGCTACCCGCCGCGGCCGGGTGGTGCGCCACGCCGCGGTGCGCGGCGGCACCGGATGCGTGATGGGTCTTGGGCGCGGCCGACCGGGCGCCCGCGGACGCGACGAGATAGGCAACGCCCCCGATGGCCGCCAGCACGATCAGGCTCAGCACGACGCGCCCGACCGGGACCCGGCGGGTGCCCTGCAACCGCAGCGGCATGGACGGCCGGAACGCCTCCGCGGCGGTGATACCGGCGGGTCGGACCCAGCCGTTACCCGCGTGCCCGTTCTCGGCCGGTCCCGCGCCGTTGCTCGTCGCACGGCTTGCGGAGTCGGGCCCGCGCTCCATCGTGTGCAGCCACGGACCGCCGGTGCGGTGGGCGGCCGGGTCGGGCGGCGGCAGGGCCGGCGCGTGGGCGAGGTCGTACTGCTCGATCAGCGGGACCGGATCGGTGCCCACCACCCTGGCTATCGCCCGGATGTGACCGCGAGCATAGAAGTCGCCGCCGCACACGGCGTAGTCGTCGCGTTCAATGGCGCGGATGATCGTGGCTCGTATGCGGGTACGCTCGCTCACCTGGTCTACGGTCAGCCCGGCCTCGCTGCGCGCTGCTGCGAGCGCCCCGCCGATGCCCACTTTTCACCTCCGAGTAGCGACCCGGCGACGGTCCGCGACTCGCTCCGCCTGCCTCGCATGGGTTTCGATGAAATTCTGTCTATTGCCAGTATGACGCCGGTTCAAGCCGTGCCGGCAGCCGTCCGCAGGCGAATTTCAGCTGGCGTTCACCCTGTCCGCCCGGTTCCGGTCGGGGTTACGCGCCGCGCAGTTGGGATCACAATCGGCCGGGGCGGACGTATGATCCCGGTAAGCGTGACGAGGGCGGGCAGCGAGCGTCACATTCTGCGCACACGGGAGCGGCTTTCCATGGGACTTCTGAACGAGGCTCGCCGCGAGTTCATCGCCGCGCCTGACTCGGCCAAGGGCCAGATCGTCTATAAGTGGCCAGACATCAACATCCGCAAGTTCGCCAGGGCGATCGTCGAGCCCGATGCGACCGCGGTGTTCATGAGCCAGGGCCAGGTCATGGGCGTCCTGGTGCCTGGCCAGCACACGCTCGACGCTCGCGAGCTTCCGTTCCTCGGCATGTTCGTGGACTGGGCGTCCGGCGGCAACGCCTTCCGCGCCGAGATCTACTTCGTGGGGACCCGCGAGTTCCCGAACAACAGGTTCGGCGGTCGGCTTGATGAGGTCCAGGACCCGCAGACCGGCCTCATCGTGACGCTGCGCACATTCGGCGAGTACTCGCTACGGGTCAACGACCCGACCAAGCTGATCCTCAACCTGGTCGGAACCGTGGACGTGACGGACAACCAGGCCGTCACGAGCTGGGTTACCCAGCAGCTGCTCAAGGTCACCCGCACGACGGTGACGACCCAGCTCATGTCGGGCGCCTGGCCGATCCTCGGGCTGTCCATGCACAGCCCGGAGATCGAGTCGCAGTCACTGGAGGCTGCGAACCACGAGCTCGCGGACTATGGGATCAGCCTGACCCGGCTGGGCAACGTCGACGTCAATCTCGAGGACGACGACAACGCTCGGCTCAAGAAGCTGGCGGGGGATACCGCCTACAGCCGGCTGGCCGGCGGCTTCCTCCAGGCTGCGCAGGCCGAGGCGCTGCAGGGCGCGGGTCAGGGCATGGCGCAGGGCGGTGCCGCGGTCACTCCGATGTTCCTCGGCGCCGGGTTCGGCATGGCAGGACAGATGATGCAGGCGCCGGCCCAGGCGCCGTATAACCCGCCCCCGCCCGGACCCGGCTTCGCCGGCGGCGGCCAGGGCTATGCGCAGCAGGCCGCGGCCGCGGCGCAGCCGCCCGCAC
>JASHPF010000254.1 GCA_030038295.1 Streptosporangiaceae bacterium | reverse complement strand
GTCACGACGCCGACGGTGACGATCGCCTTGTCGGCCATCACGCCGCGGGTGAGCTCATTGATGAGCAGCGCGGCCTCGCCGCCGGTGGCCGCGCTGTGCGTGGCGCCGAGCTGCTCGGCAACCTCCCGCTTCAGTGCAACCGGGTCGACGGCGACCACGTTGCGGGCGCCGGCCAGCGCCGCTCCCTGCACCGAGTTGATGCCGACGCCGCCGATGCCGTAGATCACGATGGTGTCGCCCGGCTCGACCTGGGCCGCGTGCACGGCCGAGCCCCAGCCGGTCGGCACGCCGCACCCGATCAGCGCGACCTTGTCCAGCGGAAGATCGTCGTCCACTTTCACGCAGGAGAATTCTGAGACGACGGCGTACTGCGAGAACGTACCGAGCATGCACATCGCGCCCAGGTCCTCGCCGTTCGCGTCGTGGAACCGGAAGGTGCCGTCAGGCAGCGAGCCCTCGAGCAGGTTGGCGCCGATGTCGCAGAGGTTCGACCTGCCCGTGGAGCACCAGCGGCAGTGGCCGCAGACCGGCAGGAACGAGCAGATGATGTGATCGCCGGGCTTGAGCCTGGTCACGCCGACGCCGACTTCTTCCACTACTCCGGCGCCCTCGTGGCCGCCTACGACCGGGTACCGCGGGGGCAGGTCGCCCGAGCGGACGTGCTCGTCGGAGTGGCATAGGCCCGAGGCGACGAAGCGCACCAGTACCTCACCGACCTTGGGCGGGTCGAGCTCGAGCTCGGTGACCTCCCAGTCGTTGCCAATCCCGCGCATCACTGCTGCCCTGGTCTTCATCCGCTCTCCTGTGAGTGTGATCCCGGCCTTGTGGTAACCCTAAGGACCGCACGCCCCGCACCGCTAGAGCCGAGCGACCGCTTGGTATGCGACCGGGCTGGCTAGGCGAGGCCGAAGATTCGCACGGCATTGCCGCCCAGGGCGAGCGCGACGTCGTCCTCGCTGCACCCCGCTGCGAGCAGCACCTTCTCCAGCGCCGCGGCGTTGCGCTGGACGCCTGGCACGCCCGGCCAGTCGGTGCCGAATACCATCTTGCGCGCCAGCCGGGCCAGCGACGCGCCGTAGTAGTCGGGCAGCCGGGCCGGCGGCAGCCCAGACACCTCGAGCCAGGTGTTCGGGCGCATCAGCGTCAGGAACGCCGCCTGGTCGTACCACCAGCCGCGGCCGCCGTGCGCCAGCACCACGGTCAGGCTGGGGAAGTCGCGGAAGACCGGGTCGAGCAGGGCCGGCTCGCCGTAAGAGTTTGCCGACCCGGCGAAGGTCGACGTGCCGCAGTGCACGACGACCGGCAGGGCGTGCTCTTCGCAGTACGCGTAGGCCGGGTAGAGCATCCGGTCGGCCGGATCGAACCCGGCGTGCACCGGATGGATCTTGCACGCCACCGCGCCGAGGCTCACCTGGCGAGCCAGCTCGGTCTTGACCGGGTAGTGCAGGTGCGGGTTGATGTTGGCAACCGGGCGGAACCTGATGGGGTTGTGCGCCACGACGGGCAGTACATCCTCGATCGGCTGGATGCCGGTTGTCTTGGGGCTGTACTCGCTGAACAGCAGCACGTGGTCGGCGCCCTCGGCGGCGAAGTAGGCATCCAGCTCCGCCGGGCGCGGCACCCCGTCGGGCTCGAACAGGCCGTCGAGCGGGACGCCGCCGCCGAACTCCCGGACCCAGCCGCGCCAGTCGGCCGACAGCGTCGGCAGCCGCGCGACGTGCACGTGCGCGTCCACGACCAGCCGTCCGCCGAGCACTAACGCAGGCTAACAGCGGTCAACTAGCCTGGAGCAGGCGACACCGTGGAGCTTTGAGCCAGATCTGCGCCTGACTTGCCCATGTTTGTCGTTACCAAACCTCCACAGTGTCAGCGCACTCGCGCCAGCGGGTGCGCGACAAGCCGCTAACAGGCCGCGGCGCGGCTGATTCCGGCGCTCCTGCTGCTGCGGGTCGGGCAGCCGGTCCGGCCGGAGGCCGAAGAACATGCCGAACATGATGCCGAGGTCCAGGATCGCGATCAGGCCGGCGATGTACGGGCCGGGGCCGCCGAGCCAGGCGAGGTAGCCGCAGAACGCGAGCACGATGACCAGAGCCCCGAGCGCCCTGGGCCGGCCTGACTGGGCGAGCCGCTCGGGTACCTCATACGGCGCGCGGTCGACGTAGTTCGCGGTCGCGGCCTTGTCCTTAGCGATCTTGAGCCACAGGTCGTACATCTCGGGTGCCTGCTCGCGCAGGGCGATGGCCTGGGTGACCGACGGGATCTCGGGCTGCTGACCGCGGACCTCAGGCACCTTGTCCCCGATTCGATCGGCCACCGCGTCGGCGATCTGCTGGGGGCCTGCCTGGTCGGGCTGGCTCGGGGTCGTCATGGGGGTAACGCCTCACCGCTTTCGTCACGTGCCGGGTCGGCAGGCTGCTGCCGTGCGGACAAGATCGTGGCCAACGCCGCCGCGAACGGGTCTTCGTCGTGGCCGGGCGGACTGGGTGGCAGGACTGGCCGCATTCGCTGGTAGAGGGTCATGCCGGTCAGGTCGAAGAGGGCGGTAACCCCCATGGCAGCCGAGAGGATCCGGCGAGCTGACCTGTCCGTCGGCATGTAACGTTTTGTGCCCGCTCGGTTACTCACTCAAACGAGCGACCTGCCTATTACGAGCAATTGCCGCTAACCATGATAAGCCAGGCATCGCCCAGGAAACGAGATCGCTGGGCTCTGGCGCTGGCCCTAGACTTACGGTCCACCGCCGGTATCAGGACGGCGTGATCCCCAGACGACGAAGAGGCCGTAGATCCATGCGCTGGTCGCAGCTGTTTATCCCCACCCTGCGCGAAGACCCGGCGGACGCCGACGCGGCGAGCCACCGGCTGCTGCTGCGGGGCGGGTTCATCCGCCAGCTGATGGCGGGGCACTACTCGATGCTGCCGCTCGGCATGCGCGTGCGCGCGAAGATCATCGACATCATCCGCGCGGAGATGAATGCGATCGGCGCCCAGGAGTTCCTGCTGCCGTGCATGCACCCGGCCGAGATCTGGGAGCGGACTGGCCGGCTGGCAGCGATCGACGTGATGTTCCGGCTGAAGGATCGCAAGGGCTCCGACATGGTGCTCGGCGTCACCCACGAGGAGATCTTCACGACCGTGGCGGCCGAGCTCGCGTCCTACCGCGAACTCCCGCAGTTCTGGTACCAGTTCCAGACGAAGTTCCGCGACGAGGCGCGGCCGAAGAGCGGGCTGCTGCGGGTGCGCGAGTTCACCATGAAGGACTCCTACAGCTTCGACCTGGACGAGGCCGGCCTGGACAAGTCGTTCGACGCGCACCGCGCGGCCTATGAGCGGATCTTCGCCCGGCTCGGCATCCCGGCCATCGTGGCCGAGGCATCCAACGGAACGATGGGCGGCAAGGACTCACTGGAGTTCATGTGCCCGTCCGAGGCGGGCGAGGACCTGGTCGCGACGTGCCCGAACTGCGACTATGCCGCCAATCTCGAGCGGGCGACGGCAGCGCTCGCGCCGGTCGAGGACGAGCCTGGTCTGGCAGCGCCCGCCCGGCTGGACACGCCGGGGGTCCGCACCATCGAGCACCTGGCCACCGGGTACGGCCTCGCGGCCGACCGGCAGATCAAGACGCTCGTGCAGGTGATGAACGGCGAGCTCACCCTCGTGCTGCTGCGCGGCGACCACCAGCTGCAGGATCAGAAGCTGGTCGACGCCACCGGGGTGACGGACATTCGCCCGGCCCATCCGGAGGAGATCCGGGCCGCGCTGGGCGCGCTGCCCGGCAGCCTCGGCGCCGTGGGCGTCACTGACCTGCCGGTTGTCGCCGACCACGCGCTGCGCGGCCGGCGGGACATGGCCACCGGCGCGAACACCGACGACGTCCACCTGACCGGCGTCGACGTGGGCCGCGACATCCAGGTCGGGACCTGGGCGGACCTGCGCGAGGTGACGGCCGGCGAGCCGTGCCCGCGGTGCGGCGCACCGCTGCAGCTCATCCGGGCCATCGAGATCGGTCACATCTTCAAGCTCGGCCGCAAATTCACCACCGCTCTCGGCGTCACCGTGCTCGGCCCGGACGGCTCGGCGATCATCCCGATCATGGGCAGCTACGGCATCGGCGTGGAGCGAGCAATGGCCGTGATCGCGGAGGTCCATCACGACGACGCTGGCCTGGTCTGGCCGGTGCAGGTGGCGCCGGCCGAGGTGACCGTGCTGACCCTGTCGGCCAAGGACAACGCCGTCGTCACCGCGGCAGAGTCGATCTACGCCGACCTCCGTGCGGCCGGCGTGGACGTGCTGATCGACGACCGGGACGAGCGGCCCGGCGTGAAGTTCAAGGACGCGGAGCTGACCGGGATCCCGGTGCGCGTCAGCGTCGGCAGCCGGGACCTCGCGGACGGCGCGGTCGAGGTGGTGAGCCGGGCTAGCGGGGAGAAGGAACGCGTTCCAGTCGACCAGGTGGTCAAGCACGTGCAGGATCTGCTCGCGGCCGCGGGCCGCTAGCCGTCCGCAGGCACCGTGAGGTGCTAGGCGGCGCCCGCCACCAGCCGCATGCCCGCGGGCCCGCGAATGGCCTCGGGGCGGCGGAACAGCGGATCGGAGGCGTCCACGACGCGCTCGGTCTGGCTGGCCAGCTCGGCCCAGCCGGAGCCGGTCCCGGCCGGGCGCGCCGAGCTCGGTGCCTCGTCGCCCTGCCGGACGACTCGCTCGTTCTGGCTCGACAGTTCCGCCCACCTGTCAGCACCGCTCCGCATCGGTCCTCCCGCGACCCGCGAGCCCGACGATCGCCCCTGCTGCACCGTCCGGCCCTCATCTCTAAGACACGCCTAAGGGCCTCTCTGGTTAGCGGCGTTGTGGTTACAACTGCATAACTTCCGCGACAGAGTGCTGCAGCCAGACCGCTAGATGCGCGTCCACGCCTCCGTGAGCACGGCGCGCAGGATCTGCTCCATCTCGTCGAAGTGCTCCTGGGTGCAGATGAGCGGCGGCGACAGCTGGATGACCGGATCACCTCGGTCGTCGGCGCGGCAGACGAGGCCGGCGTCAAACAGCGCGTGGGACAGGAAGCCGCGCAGCAGCCGCTCGGACTCGTCGTCGTCGAACGTGAGCCGTGTCGCCTTGTCCTTGACCAGCTCGATGCCGTAGAAGTAGCCATCGCCGCGCACGTCGCCGACAATGGGCAGGTTAGTCAGCTTCTCGAGCGTGGAGCGGAACGCGCCCTCGCGCGCCCGGACGTTGCCGAGGAGGTCCTCCTTCTCGAACACGTCGAGGTTGGCCATGGCTACCGCGCACGACACGGGGTGCCCGGCGAAGGTCACGCCGTGCAAGAACGTGTGCTGCCCGTCCGCAGCGGTCTCAGCGCCATGGAACTGTCGATGATGCTCGTGCCCGCCGGCCGCACGGTCGCGAAACGAGAACGGCTCCATCAGGCGGTCGGAGACCAGCATGCCGCCGAGCGGCGCGTAGCCGGACGTCACGCCCTTGGCGAAGGTGATGATGTCGGGCTGGTATCCGTACCGCTCGCAGCCGAAGTAGTACCCCAGCCGGCCGAACGCGCAGATGACCTCGTCGGACACCAGCAGCACGCCGTGCCGGTCGCAGATCTCGCGGACCCGCGGGAAGTAGCCGGGGGGCGGCGGGAAGCAGCCGCCCGAGTTCTGGCACGGCTCTAGGAAAACGGCCGCGACCGATTCGGGTCCCTCACGCAGGATCGCCCGCTCGATCTCGTCCGCGGCCCATACCCCGAAGGCGGTTTCGTCGGCCGAGACGAACTCCGGTGCCCGGTAGAAGTTCGTGTTGGGCACCCGCACACCGCCGGCCGGGAGCGGCTCAAACGGCTCCTTGATTCCGGGCAGGCCGGTGATCGCGAGCGCGCCCATCGACGTGCCGTGGTAGGCGATGGACCGGCTGAGCACCTTGTACCTAGTCGGCTGGCCAATGCTGCGGAAGTACTGCTTGGCCAGCTTCCAGGCCGACTCGACCGCCTCGGAGCCGCTCGTGGTGAAGAAGACCCGGTTGAGGTCGCCCGGAGCCAGCGCGGCCAGCCGGTCGGCCAGCGCGATCGCCTGCGGATGCGCGTAGGACCAGAGCGGGAAGTAGGCCAGCTCGCTCGCCTGCCGTGCGGCCGCCTCTGCTACCTCGGTCCGGCCGTGCCCGATCTGGCTGACGAACAGGCCGGCCAGCCCGTCCAGGTACCGCTTGCCGTGCTGGTCGTAGACGTACGGGCCGTGACCGCGGACGATGACGGGAACGTCGGCGGCGGCGTAGGACGACATCCTGGTGAAGTGCAGCCACAGGTGGCGCTTTGCCTTCTCCTGCAGCGCGGCGATCTCGTCCGGGCCGTACGGCGTGCTCATCTGGTCCCCCAGCTGTAGGTCTGCTTGCAGAGTTTCAGGTACACAAACGTCTCCGTGGCCGTCACGGTCGGGATCGACCGCACCCGCCCGAGGATCTCCAGTAGTTGATCGTCGTTCTCACAGACCACCTCGATCAGCAGGTCAAAAGAGCCCGCCGTGATGACGACGTAGTCAATTTCCGCCATGCCCGCCAGGTGGCCGGCTACCCGCTCCAGGTCGCCACCGCAGCGGATGCCGACCATGGTCTGCCGCATGAAGCCCAGCGTGAGCGGGTCGGTCACGGCGACGATCTGCATAGCGCCGACGTCAATAAGGCGCTGCACCCGCTGCCGGACCGCGGCCTCCGACAGGCCGACGGCTTTGCCGATGGCAGCGTAGGACCGACGTCCGTCCTGCTGCAGCTGCTCGATGATCCGCTTCGACAGATCATCGAGCACGACCCGCATCTCGGTGTCCCGGCTCGTCCGGTCACGGCCGCGGCCGACCTGGACCAGCGGAACCGCCGGTGTGTGCGCCATGCCTCGGCCTCCCTGCTCCCATGCTGCCATGCGAACCGGCCCTGTCAACTGATTTCGTTGACTATGACCTGGAATCTTGCGGATTCCCTTGTAGGGTAGCTGCTGACCCATCAAGGTCGTGGCCGGGGTCGGGAGGAGACTGTGCGCCAGGATCCGGCGGCCCGGGCGCTAGCCCGGGCCAGGCCGGTGCCGTACTGGCTCGATGCGCCGGCGGCGGAGCCGCACCCCGCGCTCGTCGGCCGGGTCGAGGCCGACCTGGCCGTCGTAGGCGGCGGGTTCACCGGGCTGTGGACGGCGCTGCTCGCCAAGCAGGCGGACCCGGGCCGAGACGTGATCCTGGTCGAGGCACGGCGCGTCGCGCACGCGGCGAGCGGCCGCAACGGCGGGTTCTGCTCGGCTAGCCTCACCCACGGGCTGGCCAACGGCCAGGACCGGTTTCCGGCAGAGCTGGCCACTCTGGAGCGGCTGGGCCGCGACAACCTCGATGAGATCGAGGAGGCAGTCGAGCGACTGGGCATCGACTGCGACTTCACCAGGGCCGGTGAGCTGGCCGTCGCCACGCAGCCCTGGCAGCTCGACGCCCTGCGGGACGCCGCCGAGCTCGCCGCGCGGGTCGGCACCCCAGCTCGGCTGCTTGATGCCGCCGCGGTCCGCGCGGAGCTGGACTCGCCGAGCTACCTCGGCGGCCTGTGGGACACCGCGGGCTGCGCGCTCGTGGACCCGGCCCGGCTCGCGTCCGGGCTATTGCGGGCGTGCGTCACCGCGGGCGTGCGCGTGCACGAGGACACGCCAGTGGTAAGGCTGGACGGGCAGCGCGGTGAGGTGACGCTGACGACGCCGGACGGCCGCGTGCGGGCGGCGCACGTGGCGCTCGCCACCGGTGCGTACTCGCCGCTGCTCCGGCGGCTGCGGCGCTATCTCGTCCCGGTGTACGACTACGCGCTGGTGACCGAGCCGCTGACGAGCACGCAGCTCGCTAGCATCGGCTGGCGGCACCGGCAGGGCGTCGGCGACAGCGCCAACCAGTTTCACTACTACCGGCTCACCAGCGACAACCGGATCCTGTGGGGCGGGTACGACGCGATCTACCACTACGGCGGCACGATCCGGCCCGGCCACGACCAGCGCCCGGCGACCTTCCGCCTGCTCGCCCGGCACTTCTTCGAGACGTTTCCGCAGCTCGCGGATGTGTCGTTCAGCCACGCCTGGGGCGGCGTGATCGACACGTGCACGCGCTTCTGCGTCTTCTTCGGCACCGCGTGCTCGGGTCGGCTCGCGCACGCGGCCGGTTACACCGGGCTGGGAGTCGGGGCGAGCAGGTTCGGTGCCCGCGTGCTGCTTGATCTACTGGCTGGCCAGCCCACCGAACTGACCGAGCTCGAGCTGGTGCGAACCAAGCCGACCCCGTTCCCTCCCGAGCCAGTGCGCTACGCCGGCATCCAGCTCACCCGGTGGTCGCTGGCGCGCGCGGATTCCCGCGCCGGGCGGCGTAACCTCTGGCTGCGCGCGCTCGACCGGGCTGGCCTGGGCTTCGACTCCTGACATCCGCCCAGCGTGGCGGCCGAAGGGCGTGCCTATTCCCGGAAACCGGAGGCGTGACAAGGGTCATATCCGGCGGCTGGGTGGATGGCTCCGGGCGGCGTCAGGAGTTGTACCTCCAGTAGCGGATCGAGCCGCGTCTTTCACCTGTCCACGACCATGCCCGTCGCGGCATGGCAGAGCGACGTCACGCCCAACACTGTTAGTCGCGCACGTCGCGAAGCGCTGAGGGCGGGCGAAGGAAAGCAACGCTTCCCATGAAACTCACCCCCATCGCAGCTGCAGCGCTCCTCCCCGCCACGCTCGCGGGCATCGCCTTCAGCGTCATGCCGTTCGTCAACGGGTCGTCCGTAACCGCGGTTACGGCGCACACGACCGGGCGGCCCGCCGCGCACACCGTCAGCCACGTGCGGCCATCCGCACACCGCACGGCGAGGCACACCACCGCGACTGCCACGGCCGCGACCAAGCCGACCGCGGTCCCGACGCAGCCGGCCGGCCCGCAGCCGACAGCCGACAACCTGAGTGCGTCGGGCGCGGGCACCACGACCGCGACCAGCGGCCAGCCGCTCACCGCCGGCATGTCCGCCTTCGAGCAGTGTGTGGCGTGGCGGGAGAGCGGCGATACCCCGACGGACCCGGACGGCCTGTTCGGCATCCTCCCGTCGGTGTGGGCGCAGCTGGGCTACTCCGGCACGGCCGGACAGGCCTCCGTGGCACAGCAGATGGTCGCGTTCAGCCGGCTCTACGCCGAGTACGGCACGCAGCCCTGGGCGCCTTCGGACGGCTGCTGAGCAGCTAGGTTGGCACCGTGGCAGCCGGGCGGGTCATCGTGGTCGGCTCGATCAACGTTGACCTTGTCCTGCGGCTGCCACGGCTGCCACGGCCGAGCGAGACCGTGTCGGGTGGCGTGCTGACCCGACAGCACGGCGGCAAGGGCGCGAATCAGGCGGTCGCCGCTGCCAGGGCCGGCGCGCGCACGTTCCTCATCGGCGCGGTCGGCGCGGCTGACGGCCAGGACAGCATCGACGCGCTCGCGGCGTCGGGCGTCGACGTCACTGGCGTCCGCCGGTGTGACGAGCCGACCGGTCAGGCAGTCGTCCTGGTCGCCGACCACAGCGGCGAGAACCAGATCGGGGTGGCGCCGGGTGCGAACGGCGCGGTGTCGGTGGACCTCGTCGATGCGGCGCTGAGTGGCTACGACCTCGGTCCAGATGACGTTGTCGTGCTGTCCTGCGAGCTGCCCGGCCCGCCACTGCTGCTCGCGGCCGACCTCGCCCGGCGGGCTAACGCCCGGCTCGTGGTCAACCCGGCGCCCGCCGACGCGGACCACCTCGAGCTGCTGAGTGGCGCGATCGCCACCCCGAACGAGCGCGAGCTCCGTGTGCTGGCCGCCGCGGCGGGGCTGGCGGCCCAGCGTGGTACCGCGGCCGCGGACGAGTCCGCGGTCGCGCTGTCCGGTCACACCGGCGGACCGGTCGCGGTCACGCTTGGCGCGCGCGGCGCTCTGCTGGCCGAGTCCGGACACGCCCAGCACTTCGCCGGCCACGAGGTCGAGGTCCGCGACACCACCGGCGCGGGCGATACCCTCACCGGCGTGCTGGCCGCCGGCCTGGCCGAGGGCCACGAGCTGCGCGTTGCCCTCCAGCGCGCGGTCGCGGCGGCGGCCCTGGCGGTCACGCGGGAGGGAGCGCGGGCGGGCATGCCGACCGCCGCCGAGATCGACCGGCTGCTGGCGCCCGGCTGACCAGCGCCGCCAGCTGAGCCGCGCTGCGCGCGGCTTCTCCTTCGCCGCGTGGCTGGGCCGAGCGCTCCGCAGCGGCACCGCCCGCACGGGTTGCCGATGCGCGCTACTCACCTCTCTCGCGTTGGCTTAAGGGTCAGCGGCGGCGGGGCTAACCTCGGCTCCCGCCTGAGCTGAGGTAGCCAATAGCTCTACGCTGTCAACGTCCCGGCGCTACGCTTTCCTGACAAACATCGCACTCGAGGCAGGTGCATGTGACTTCTGCTCTTCAGCTGAGCGCGTCAACTACTAATGTATTATCGTTCTCTCAAGGAATCACACTGCTATCGCTGGTGGTTGGTGGCTCCTTGATAGCGGGCATCATCGTCATTGTCGGCCGCGCGACGGTTAATAGTGGTAGCAACGGTCAGCCGGTCTCGATCATCCGCAGCTGGATCGCGATCACACTTGTCCTCGCGCTGGTGGTCTTCTGTGCGGGCGCTTTCCTCATCGACGATGCAAATTTGCGCAGCACCTTGTTCGGCGGTCTCATAGCGAGTGTGGGCGCGGCCGTTGCCTTCTATTTCTCATCCAAGAATGCAGATCAAGCCCGCGCCGACATATTGAATACGGCTGTTACTATCTCGCAGGGCGGGAATAAGCCTAGCGCATTTACCGCCAGCAGTCCGCCCAGCGGGCAGGTCAACGTGCCCTACAGCACCTACCGATTTGCAGCGACTGGACTGCCTGCACCGACATATACCGTCGAGAGCGGCAGCATACCAGCCGGCCTTACGCTGGACCCGAATGGAACCCTCCACGGCACGCCCACATCCGCGGAATCCAGCACCTTCACGATCGCCGCCAGCAACACGGCAGGCGGGCTCGTAAGTCAGCCCATAAACATCAATATAGCCGCTCCGTAGAATAAGAACTGTCAGCAGCGTCCGGCAATCACCTGCCGAGCCCGGTTTCAGGTAT
>JASHPF010000253.1 GCA_030038295.1 Streptosporangiaceae bacterium | reverse complement strand
CGGCGACCGCCAGCTCGCGCTCGGCCAGCTCGACGGCGCGGGCCGCCAGCACGCGCGGTCCGCCGGCCAGGGCTGCAAGCTCTGCGGCCAGGGCGCGCTCTGGGGCCGGCTTCAGCGTGGCCGGATTGCCGTCCCACCAGCCGCCGTACTGCCGCCAGACGGTGCGCACGATGAACTCGGGCTCGTCATACACCGGCTGCAGGTACGGGCGGGCGGCGAGGTGCGCGGGCACCGTCACGGTGTGGATGGCGTCGTCCAGCCGGCCCCCGCCGTTCATCACGGCGAGCGTCTGGTCGACCAGCGACTCCAGCAGGTCTGCGGTGTCGGTGAGGGCGACGGCCACCCGGTCCGCACCGATCACCGGCAGCCCGTGGCCGGGGAGCAGATACTCCGGCCGCAGCTCGACCATGCGGCGCAGCGCCTGCGCCCACTCCAGCGGGTAGCGCTGCACCTTCTGCGGGTTCCCGGCGTTCGGCGAGGCCCAGATGAACAGGTCGCCGCAGCACAGCACGCGCTGCTCCGGCAGCCACGTGACGGTGTGATCGTCGGTCTCGCCCTGCTCGTGCCGGAGCGCGAGCTCGACGCCGCCGACCTCCAGGGTCAGCTGGTCGGCGTACGTGCGGTCCGGATACCGGTACTCCGTCGGCCAGCGCAGGCCAGGGGCGCCGAACTGGCGCTGGTTGATGATCTGGTTGTACCCCGCGGTCAGCCGGTACCGGTCGAACCGGCGCGGCACCGCCTCATGCGCGACGACCACGGGCGCCGGCCAGCCCTGGTTCGCCGCCTCCGCCGCCCACACCGGGACGCCGAACACGTGATCGATGTGGCCGTGCGAGTAGATGGCCGTGTGCAGCCGCTCGCCGGTCCAGCGGCGCAGTTCGTCGTGAATCGCTCGGGCCACGAACGCGCTGCCGGTGTCGACGAGCACCAGCCCGTCGGCCGTCCGGATCGCGGTGACGTTGGCGAACGCCGGCAGGAACGCCACACCGGCGCAGATCTCGGCGAGACCGCCGAGGTGGCCGACCGGGTGGAATTCGCTCGTCGGTGTCTCGCCCCGCCAGAGGCGGTCGGCCAGCGCCAGGATGTCAGCGGTCACCCGTTCCTGCCTTCCTCAGACTGCCCGGCACGCAGTCCGGCATACCACGCCGGGAACTCCGTGAGCGAGCCGAGGACCACGCGCGCTCCGGCCGCGGCCAGCTCGCCCGGTCCGAACGATCCGGTCGGAACGCCCACCGGGATCGCGCCGCTGTCCCGGCCGGCCGCCATGTCCGCGGGCGTGTCGCCGACGTACACGGCCGCGCCGAGGCGAACCAGCGCGGCCGCCTTCTCCGGGCCGTGCACGTGCGCGACGACCTCATCCGGCTGCAGGCCGACGGCCGCCAGGCTGGGCTGCACGGACACCGGATGCTTGGCCGTGACCACCACGGCCCGCTCGCCCGCATCCCGGACTGCCGCGAGCGCCTCGGCGGCGCCGGGCAGCAGCGACGTGTGCGTCACCGCGAGGCGGACGTAGTGCCGCCGGTAGCTCTCGGCGGCGGCCGCGTGGCCCGCCACCGGGAACCAGTAGGCGACCTCGTCTTCGAGCTTGATGCCCATCCGCCGGTCGACCTCGGCCAGGTCGATGTGCACCCCGAGCTCCTCGGCCACCTCCTGCCACGCCGCCATGATGGCCGGCCGTGAGTTGATCAACGTCAGGTCGAGGTCGAAGCCGACCGGCCCGGCGACGCGCATGCCGCTCCTCACCTCGGGGTGGCGGCTTCCACCCTATGCAGCCTGGCCCCGCCTAGCCCGGCCGTCAGAGCCAGCCGTTCTCGTCCGCGGTCCTGACGGCTTCCGCCCGGTTGCGCGTACCGGTCTTGGCGATGGCCGACGACAGGTAGTTGCGCACCGTGCCCTCCGACAGGAACAGCTTCCCGGCGATCGCGGCGACCGTCGCGCCCGGCCGGGCGGCAACCAGCACATCGCGTTCCCTGGCGGTGAGCGGGGAAACGCCGCTCGCGAGCGTGGCAGCGGCCAGGGCCGGATCCACGACGCGCTCCCCCGCCGCCACCCGGCGGATCGCGTCGGCCAGCCGCTCGGGCGGGGCGTCCTTGACCACGAATCCGAACGCGCCGGACTCCATGGCGCGGCGCAGGTAGCCAGGACGGCCGAAGGTGGTGAGGATCAGTGACCGGCAGGTCGGCACCTCCTGGGCCAGGACCGCCGCAGCAGCCAGCCCGTCGATGCCGGGCATCTCGATGTCGAGCAGCGCAACGTCCGGCCGGTGTGCCCTGGCGGCGGCGACCACCTCGTCCCCGCGGCCAACCGACGCGACGACCTGGAAGTCGTCTTCGAGGTCGAGCATCACCGCGAGCGCGCTGCGAATGAGCTCCTGGTCATCGGCCAGCAACAGCCGGACGGTCACGTGCCACCGTCGGCGGCTAGCAAAACCCGCAGCCGCCAGCCGCCGGGCTCGGCCGGGCCGGCGTCGACCGACCCGCCGGCCGCCGCCACCCGCTCTTGCAGGCCGCGCAGGCCGTTCCCCGGCGGCGCGGCGGCGCCGACGCCGTCGTCGGTGATCTCGACGCCACCCGGCGACAGCCGGACCGCGCACGTGCTCGCGTGGGCGTGCCTCACCACGTTCGTGAGTCCCTCCCGGACCGCCCAGCCCAGCAGCTCGGAGTGGGCGGCGTCGACCACCTCCGTCGCGGTCGGCAGATCGGCGGCGACGCCGGACGCCCGCAGTAGCTCCCGGCCGCGGGCCAGCTCACCCGCCAGTGTGACATCGCGATAGCTTGACACCGCGGCGCGCACGTCGGCCAACGCCTGCCGGGAGAGCTCTTCGACCTCAGCGATCTGCCCCAGCGCCCCGGTCGGATCGGTCTCGCCGAGCTTGCGCGCCAGGCCAGCCTTCACAGTGATGGTCGTCAGCGAATGCCCGAGCAGGTCGTGCAGGTCGCGGGCAATCCGGATGCGCTCGTTCTCCGCTGCGAGCTGAGCGAGCTCCGTTCTCGCCTCCCTGAGCGCCTGGTTCCCGCGAACGACTCCCAATACCGCGAACATCGTGAGCGCGACAACGGGAATCGCCACCGGCGTGACGTCGTCGAAAGACGCCTGGAGGCTCACGTGCCAGGACGGAATGGCCACGGGAACCAGCAGGGCGGCGAGCGCGAAGCCGACGACGACAGGGGTGGACCAGGCGCCAAGGCGGCCCACGGTGAGGATCGTGAGGAACACGCACAGGACGAAGCCCGCCGCATGCGCGAACGGCAGGTCGGCCACGAAGAGCGCCGCCATGACTGCGTAGTACAGCCAGAAGCCGCGCAGGGGCCGGTGCGGCGAGAAGAACAGCACAGGGCCGGCCAGCCAGGACACGGCGAAAGCCGCGAGGAAGCCGTAGCCGGCGGCCTGGCCTGCGCCGCGTGAGTTCTCGTGTATCGCCGCAACCAGGAAGACCAGATAGACCAGCGGAATGGCCGACATGATGAAGCGCCGCCAGCCGCCGGTCCACCTGCTCTGCTTCGCTACCCACTCGGCCTCGGCCAGCGTGGCGGGCTGGGGTTGAGTGTCCACGTTCATCGAGAGTACTGGGCTGTCGCGGTCACAGTCGGCGCGCCGAGCGGCGGAAGGCCAGCACGGCGACCGGGACCAGCACCACGACCCAGGCGGCTATCGTGATCCAGGCCTGAGCGGGCCAGTCGCCGCGGTTCACCGTAGCGTCTCCCGCCAGCACCAGCCAGTACGACGGCAGGCCCTTCATCACGTCGAGCAGCGGGCCTGACGAGGCGAGCTGGAATCCGTACACGCCCCCGAAGAGCGCGAAGAGGATCACGACGCCGCCGATGGCCGGCGTGAGCGCGTCTCCGGGCAGCAGGTACCCGAGAATCAGGCCCAGCACCGCGAGGGGAGCCACGCCAACGAGCAGCAGGCCGGCCAGCTCGAGCCACTGCGTGCCCGTGAGCCGCACCCCGAGTGACGCGCCGGCCAGGAAAAGCAGCGCCAGAGCTGTCACGGCCACCAGGTACATGGTGACCACCTTGGCGCTCACCTCGGTCCTGGCGCGCAGCGGCGTGATCATCATCTGCCTAGTCCAGCCTGTGGCGCGGTCCCTGGCGATCCGCGCTCCTGGCGCCGTCACCGCGAACATCGCGCCGTAGACCGCCATGGCGGTCATGAAGTACAGCGGAAAGCTCGTGCCGTCGTGGGTGACGTGTCGCTGCCCCGAGGCCACCCCGTAGAACAGGACCAGCGGCAGACCAAGCGTGATGGTGTAGACGAGGGGGTTGCGCAGCGTGCGCAGGATCTCGTACCGCAGGTGAGTCGCGCCGCTCATCGGGTTGCCTCCATCGTCTGCGCACGGGCGGTTGGTTCGCTGGCGGTCAGCTCCAGGAATGCTTCTTCGAGGGTCCCGCCCGTCACCTCGATGTCCCGCGCCCAGGGAAACGCGCCAAGCAGGGCGGGCAGTGCCGCGTCCGCGTTTGAGCACGAGAGCGTCACCGCATCGCCGTGCCGCGCGGCTGTGCGCACACCCGGCAGCGCGCCGAGGGCGGCGACGTCAACTCCGGGGAGGGTGGCGCGGATCGTCCGCGAGCCAGCCTGCGCCTTGATCTCGGTCGCCGGACCGTCGGCGACGATCCGGCCGTGCGCGAGCAGCACGATCCGGTCGGCGTGGGCGTCGGCTTCCTCCAGATAGTGCGTGGCGAACAGGACCGTCTTGCCGTGCTCGGTCATCGCCCGCATCGCCTGCCAGAAGTCGCGCCTGCCCTCGACGTCGATGCCCGCGGTGGGCTCGTCCAGCACGAGGAGGTCAGGGTCGCCGACGATCGCGGCGGCGAACCGTACCCGCTGCACCTGACCGCCCGACAGCTTGGTCGTCATCTGGCTGGCGAACTCATCCGCGCCGGTCAGCCGCAGCACGTCGGAGACGGGCAGCGGGTGCGGGTAGTACGAGGCCATCAGCGTGATGATCTCCCGCACTCGCAGATGGTCGAGTGGCGAGCCGGTCTGGAGCATCGCGCCGAACCAGCCAGCTTGCCGGGCCGCCGCAGGCGGCGCGCCGAAGATCGACACCGTTCCGCTATCCGGCTTGGTCAGGCCCAGCATCATCTCAATGGTCGTGGTCTTACCCGCACCGTTCGGCCCGAGCAGCGCGACCGTCTCACCCGGCGCGATCACCAGATCGACGTTGCGCACCGCCCGCACGGCCCCGTAGGACTTGGCGAGCCGGGACAGCACGATGCCCGCGCGGGCATCGGTAGTCGTGGTCATGACCAAAGGATCGTGCCTAGCAGGCCAGGCCAGGTAGTGCCGAGCCGCACCGGTTCCCGATGACAAATGTCAACGCAGCGGGCAGTCGCCAGCGACCGCGGAGATGATGGTACCGACTACGCCCGATGAGTTCTGGATCGCTTTGTCGTCTAATCCGTGGGCCCGCCGGCCACGTTCCCGCGCGCTCAGGTGGTTGACTCCGGTGATTTCAATCTCCTATCATTCTGATATCAGTTTTGCTCGGCAAAGGAAGAGGTGCCATGCCGGTCTCGAGTCGTACCGGGCGCACCCGCGTCGCGCTGAGCCTGCTCGCACTCCCGGTGGCCTTGCTGGCCGCGGCGTGCGGGAGTGCGAACACGCCAACGGCCACCCACGCCCAGTCAGCCACCACCACCAACCCCAAGGCCACGCCGCCATCCGGGTCGTGGCCATATCCGAATGCCGACGTCGCCAACACCCGGCAGGCGCCGGGGTCGGTGATCTCGTCGGCCAACGTGTCCCAGCTGCAGCAGGCCTGGACGTTCCGGATCACGAGCAAGCCAGATGGCGGTGTCGGCGCGCTGGCCATGTCCCCGGTCGTGGTCAACGGCGTCGTCTACATCCAGGACCTGCAGGCGAACGTGTACGCGCTCGACCTCGGCACCGGCAAGCTCCGGTGGGAGTACAAGGTCGACACCCCCGAGCTCGGCGGGCCGGGGCCGGACGGCGTCGCCGTCGCGGACGGACGAGTGTACGGGGACACGCCGCACACGGTCTTCGCGCTCAGCGCCGCAACCGGCAAGCCGGTCTGGGTGGACCGGAATCTGCTGACCAAGGGCCAGGGCGTATTCGAAATCCAGCCCCAGGCGATCGCCGGACGGGTGTACCTGGCCAGCGCCATTGGCACCGGGCCCGGCGGCGGGATCCTGCTTGCTCTCGACGCCGCGACCGGCAAGCCGATCTGGAAGTTCAACACGATGATCGGGTCCACGGTGGTCGTGGGCACCGGCGGCGCCTGGGAGCCGCCGCTGGTCGGTACCGACGGTTCGGTGACGTTCGGCATCGGCAACCCTTATGAGTCGCCGGCGACGGCCATCGCGCACCCCGCGCGGCTGCTCTACGCCGACAGCGAGGTGAACCTCGACGCGGCGACGGGCAAGCTGCGCTGGTATTACCAGGCGGTGCCCAACGACTTCCAGGACCACGACCTGCAGACGTCACCGATGGCGGCGAGCATCAACGGAACCTCCGTGATCATCGCGGCCGGCAAGATGGGCTACGTCTACGCATTCAACGCGCAGACCGGCGCGCTGCTGTGGAAGACGCCGGTCGGCGTGCACAACGGCCATGACAACGACGGGCTGCTGGCACTCGAGCACAAGCTGCACCTCAAGGCGCCGGTCACGATCGAGCCCGGGGTTCTCGGCGGTGTCCTCAGCAACCCGGCAGTCGCTGACAACACCGTGTACGTATCCACCGTCGACGAGCCCATCACCTACACCAAGCTCACCCAGATCCTCGGCGGCGCTGCTCCCAAGACGGCCACCGGCGAGATCGAGGCGCTGAACCTCGTCACTGGTGCGGTGGAGTGGGACACCAGGCTGCCGGAGATGGCGCTCGGGGCCGCCACCGTCTCCAACGACCTCGTCTTCAGCACTCTCTACGGCGGCGAGCTGATCGCGCTGAACCGGACTACCGGTGCGATCGTGTATCGCCATCAGCTGCCGACGTCGACGAACGCGCCGCTCGTGGTCGCGGGCAACACAGTGATCGTTTCCGCGGGCGGCCCGTTGACCGGGCCTGTGGTCGGGGGTCCCGCGGGCGGCGGCGGCAAGGCGCAGGTCGTCGCCTACACGGTGCCCTGAGCCGACGGGGGCCCGGCGGGAGCCCTGGTCCGGCAGACCGGACCGGGGCTCCCGCGGCGCTCACGGCGCGCGACGAACACGAACTCCAGGCCCGGTCGGTCGGGCGCAGCGCGGATCTCATCGAGCCGGTAGCCCGCGGCCGCGAGCGACGCGGCCACCTCGTCCCGCTCGCGGAACCGCAAGGTCGAATCCGACGTGAGCACCGTGCCATCGGCCTCGAAGATGGTGAACGTGCGGAACGACACGAGTGCTCCGCTGATGCCCGTGAGCTCGGCCCACCTCCGCACCAGCCCGACGCCGGGGATCGCGATTCGCGTCTGAGTCTGCTCGCGGGTCCAGCCCAGCCACGCCTGCCGCGCGGGGTCGCGGGTCTCGAACACCAGCCGCCCGCCGGGCCGCAGTGCCGCCTGCACGCCACGGAGCGTCGCAGCCCACGCGTCGTCGGTGGTGAACACCTGCGCGACGTTGCCGGTCATGGTGGCGAGATCCACCTGCAGCGGCGGCAGGCCGGTCGCGTCGCCGTGCAGCCAGCGCACCGCTCCCCCGCCCGGCCTCGCTCGCGCGACCGCCAGCGAGGCAGCGGCCGGGTCGACGCCGGTGACCTCCAGGCCGCGGCCCGCCAGCAGGCACCCGAACGTGCCCGTGCCGCAGCCCACGTCCAGCACGGCGCGCGCCCCGAACTCAGCTGCCATCGCCGCGTAAGCGTCCAGATCGCTCCGGTCGGGATCGAGCGCGTCATAGACCGCTGCGAGCCTGGGGTTGGCAAAGATCGCGTCCGGCATGTGGTCCGCCGGCACCGCACTACCTGCTGACTGACGACCAGTCGGCGAAACCGGTCGGGTCGTGGCGCCCGATGGTGGCGTGCTCGAGCATCCCCCAGCCCTCCTCGCCATCCATGACGGCCCGCGCGAGGTGGTCGATCACGCCGAACGGTATCCGCCCGGCCACGGCCGGGTCGGTCAGGTCGTAGACGGCGGAGCTGTGCCATCCGTGCCCCATCCACCGGCCGTGCGACCAGTCGGGGTCGCCGGTGTAACCGGCCCCGACGTGCAGCGGGACGGAGGTGAGCGTCTCGACCTCGATGCTCAGCGGCTTGCCGGCCGGGTCGGTCAGCTGGATCCTGGCCGACTGCGGGTGCCTGGTCCCCGGCCGGTAGCGGATGTCGGCGCGCGGCCAGCCGAGTTGCTCGACCCGGCCGTCAGCGAACACCCGCCGGGCGTCGTTCAGCGTGCGGTAGCCGTCCGGGTTTTCCTGCAGGATCACGATGACCGCAGCGGACTCGAACCGCAGCGGCAGGTAGAGCCACCAGAAGCCGTGCATGCCCTCGGCGGCCGCCCGGCCCGGCGGCTCGGCCTCCCCGACCGGCCTGATGCCCCAGGACCGGTCCCGGAACCCTACCCACCGGTCGTCGGTCACGTCGAATTCCCGGTCCCCGACCCGCAGCTTTCCGCTCCAGCTGCCGACCTGCGAGAACCGCGAGGCGTCGAGGATCGGCCGGCCGCCCGCCAGGAGCAGGTGCGGCTCTTCCTGCACGGCTGGAAATGCAGCAGTCCAGCGCAGGTCGAACTCGATGGCGCCGTCCGGTGCCGCGCAGCGCAGCCGCAGGCGCCGCAGCGGCTCAACGACGTCGATCTCGTAGCCACCGACGCGCTGCTCCAGGCCGCGCTGGCGCAGCGCGTCGGAAAACCGCACGCTCCACTGACGGTCACCGCACCGGGCGGTCGCGTACGCGTCGATCACGCCGAGGTTCGGGTAGACGCCGAGGCCGGTGACGAGAAAGACGTCACCGGTGCGGTCGTGCGCGTGGAGGTAACACCGGTCGTAGAAGTTGCGGTCACTGGTCACCACGCGGTCCATCGGCAGCGGCGACTGGTGGATCGGGTACTCGTCCAGCGGAATCGGCACTCGTGTCAGTCCCATCGGTAGGTGCCCGCGAGCAGTTGCTCGAGGCTGGCTCTGTGCATCACGTAGTCGTCGACGTCGGCCGGCACCTCGTCCTCACCGAAGTGGATCATCCGGCGCCGGATCCTGGCCATGATGATCGCGTGCCGCAGCGCCGCATAGGTGAGGTAGAAGTCCATGTCGCGGAGCTGCCAGCCGGTGAGCTCGGTGTAGCAGCGCTCGACGTCCGACCGCCGCAGGAAGTCCGGCAGGCCAGGGACGCCGAAGAACTCCGCGATGTCCTGGAAGAACCGGTGCAGAAAGATGAACCAGCCCACGTCGAGCTCGCGCGGCGCCACCGCGGCCATCTCCCAGTCGAGCACCGCCACCGGCGTGAAGCTCGCATAGATCACGTTGCCGATCCGCGCGTCGCCCCAGCAGAGCACGTCCGGCCCCGGGCTGCTGGGCCAGTGCTCCTCCAGCCAGGCAAAGCTCCGCTCGATGATCGGAACCCGGACGCCGTCGTCGGCCAGCGCCCAGCGGTAGTAGGCGCGCTGCTGGTCGACGTGGTGGCGCAGCGAGCCCCGGCCGGGCGGCGGCCGCAGGGCGGGCACCACCGCGGCCTCGGCAGGCATGGCGTGCAGCGTCGCGAGGATCTGCACGCTTGCCCGCTGCAGACGCGCCCGCTCCGCGGGCGTCGCGTCCAGGAGCCAGCCGGTGAAGACGTACGGCGGGTTGTCGAGCGGTATCCGGCCGTCCACCCGGTCCATGACGAAGAAGGGGGCACCCAGCGGGCCACCGTCGGGAACGTTCCAGCGCAGCCGCGGCAGCGGTATCGAGCAGCCCGCGCCCACCCGGCTGATCAGCTCGTACTGAGTTGGCAGGTCGTAGCGGGGAAATACCGGCACCGCGCCGTCTTCTGGCGCCATCCGGGCCACGTATGACCCGGACCGCACGCCCGGCGCACCAGACCAGCTCACCTCGAAGAGCACGGACGTGCTCGACAGCCCGTTGCTGTCGGGCCCGCGGACGCCGGAAACCGTCGGCGTGCCCGGCGCGTCCGGATGTGCCGTCAGCCACTGCTGCAACGCCGTGGTCAGCGCGGGGATGCTCCGCTCGGTGACGGTCATCTTGCGCTTCTCGGTGTGCGCCTCGTCGGCCGCCGGCGCCGTCATCTGGCCGCCTCCTCACCGCAGCACGAGCGCCGCCGCCGGCGCGAACGTCCGGCGGCCGCCCGGCGAAGTGCGGCCGGCTGCGCCCTGACCGCTCGCCCAGAAAGGGAAACACGTTCCAGCGAAAGCTAACGACGCGGGCGGCGAGCCGTCAACGAGTCTCCCCCGCGGCGGCTGAGAGCGAGCACGATGCCTGGCGCTGTCGCGGTGAGCACGGCGGGCGGCCTCCGTCGGCGAGCAGTGACCCAATTACTAACTCGATCTATACACTCAGTGTGTAGTTATCACGTAGCATCCGGGTGTGAGCGTGCCGCTAACACTCCTTGGGCTACTCGAGCGTGAGCCGAGCTACGGGTACGACCTGAAACGCGACTACGACACCTACTTCGGCCGGGCCAAGCCGCTGCCGTTCGGGCAGGTGTACGCCACGCTCAGGCGGCTCGCCAGGGACGGCAAGGTAACCGGCGGCGAGGCCGAGCCGGGCGCGGGGCCGGACCGTAAGCCCTACACGATTACCGGACTGGGAGCGCACGAGTTCGACTCCTGGCTGATGCAGCCGATCGAGCCAGAGCCGCACCTGCAGACGGTGCTCTTCTCGAAGGTCGTGCTGGCCCTCATGCTCGGCCGTCCGGCTGACACCTACCTGGACATCCAGCGGGCCACGCACCTCCAGCGAATGCACGAGCTGATCGAGATCAAGCGAACCGGCAGCCTCATGGACGGGCTGCTGGCCGATCACGGCCTGTTCCACCTCGAAGCCGATCTCCGATGGATCGATCTGACCTCGGCCAGGCTCCACGCGCTGGCGGAAATGGTGCGTTCGGCATGACTCCCGTAGTGAACCAGCTGCCGGCCCCGCACGTCGGGCGGCTGGTCATCGAGGCCAGGGACGTGTACAAGTCGTTCGGCCAGACGCCAGCCCTGGTCGGGGCGACCCTGGCGGTCCAGCCCGGCGAGATCCTGGCGGTGATGGGCCCGAGCGGCTCGGGCAAGTCGACGCTGCTGCACTGTATGGCCGGAATCTACACGCCCGATAAGGGCGAGATCTGGTTCGACGGCCAGCGGCTGGACACCCTCAGCGACACCAGGCGCACCGAGCTGCGGCGCGCGTCGTTCGGCTTCGTGTTCCAGTTCGGCCAGCTCGTACCCGAGCTCACCGTCGCTGACAACATCGCGCTGCCCTTGCTGCTTGGCCGCGTAGGCCGAAAAGCGGCGTACGCCAGAGCCGGCGCCTGGCTTCCGCGCCTCGACCTCGGCGGCCTCGGCGCCCGGCGCACCGGAGAGCTCTCCGGCGGGCAGGCGCAGCGGGTGGCCGTCGCGAGGGCCATGGTGGCGCGGCCCGAGGTTCTCTTCGCGGACGAGCCGACCGGTTCCCTCGACACCCTGACCGGCGAGATGGTCATGGAGCTCCTGGTCGGAAGCGCGCGCGAGGAGGGCACCACCGTCGTTCTGGTCACGCACGACGCTCGCGTCGCCGCCTGGGCCGATCGGCACGTCCTGGTGCGAGACGGCAAGGTCGTCACGCAGGCTCGCGTGACGGTCGCTGACGCCGAGGTCGAGGTCGGCGGATGACGTACCGGCTCGGCCTCCACCTGACGCTCCGCAGCGGCCGCGAGGCGCTCGTCCGCCTGCTGATTACGGCAGGCGCCGTCGCGGTCGGCGTCGCCATCATGCTCTGCGTGCTGGCGGACTTCCACGCGTTCGAGGTCACCAACCACCGGCCATCCTGGGAGTCCACGGTCGGACAGCCGGTCGGCAAAAACTACGCAGCGGCGACGAACTCCGAGCTGTGGAACTACGGCAACGACATCTACCAGAGCCAGACGATCGAGCGGCTCGATGTCGCCGGCCTCGGCCCGGCCGCGCCGGTGCCGCCGGGAATCGCCACGCTGCCCGCGGCTGGTCAGTACTACGCCTCGCCGGCTCTCGCCGCGCTCATCCGCAGCGTGCCGCGGGACGAGCTAGGAGACCGGTTCCCTGGCAAGCTGGCCGGGACTATCGGCCCCGAGGCTCTGACCGGCCCGACTGAGCTGGTGATCTACGTCGGCTACTCACCGGCGAAGCTGGCTGGCCTGCCGGCCACCATCCTCGTCGGCCACATCGCGACCGCACCCGGCAAGCAAATCTGGACCCACTACTTCCGTGATCTGTTCGTGGTCGGCGCGATCGCGTTCGTCTTCCCCATCCTGATCCTGGTCGCGACGGCCACCCGGCTCGCGGCGGCGCGGCGTGAGGAGCGCTTCGCCGCACTGCGGCTGGCGGGTGCCACCTCGCGCCAGGTCGGCATCATCGCCTCGGTCGACGCGGCCGCCGGCGCACTGCTCGGCGCCCTCATCGGCATCGCGATCTTCCAGTTGCTCCAGCCGGCGCTGGCCGATACCGCCATCACCAGTGCCCGTTACTTCGCCGACGAGGTCACCCCGACGCCGGCGGGTTACCTGGCCGTGCTGATCGGCGTGCCGCTGCTGTCCGCAGCCTGGTCGGCGCTGTCTCTCCGGCGCGTCAGGATCTCTCCGCTCGGCGTCACGCGCCGGATGACTCCGCCCCCGCCGCGGGCGTGGTCGCTCATTCCGCTGGTCCTCGGCGTCGCCCTGGTGCTCGCCGGAATTGCGGAGACGAACAGTGCTGCGATCGGCAAGCCACTCTTCCCCGGACTCATCATCGTCCTCATCGGCCTCGTCGTCGCCGGGCCGTGGCTCACCGACCGTGCCGCGCGGCTGTTCGGCAGGCTCAGCTCCAGCGCCTCCGCGCTGCTAGCCGCGCGGCGGCTAGCCGACAACCCGAAGGTCGCGTTCAGGTCAGTGCGGGGCCTCGTGCTCGCGGTGTTCCTCGGCACCGTGCTCGCCGGACTGCTGCCCGCGGTGGAAGCGACGACGGCCACGCCGAGCGCGAAGGCGCTGAGCAACGTGCTGCTCGACGGATTCACGGCGGCGCCAGTCTGCGGGAACACAGTGAACTGCTCAGGCAACACCGGGGTGAGCGGTCCGCAGCCCGGCGCGACGGCACTGCAGCAGCGCATCGCCAGCGAAGGTCTGCCGCCACCCGCCGCGACCGCGCTCCTGCAGGGGCTGAGCGCGATCCGCGGCGCCACGGTGTTCCCGATCTACTCGCTGGTGATCAAGGCAACCGGCTTGCCAGCGCAGGGTCCTCGCGGCGGTAAGCCCGGCGGCGGCGGCTCCGGCGCTGGCGGTCCAGGCGGCCGGTCGGTTAAGGTCGTGAGCCTTGCCGTCGTGGGGGTGATGAGCTGCGCGGACCTGCGCCAGCTGGCCGTGCTCGGGCAGTGCGCTCCCGGCCTGGCCGCGGTCCAGGTGACGGCGGGCAGCATGTTCGACGACAACCCGCGGTATTCCACCCAGCCGATTGCCGGCCTGGGGAGCCCGGCCGCGGCTGACAACTTCAGCGGGCTCGCCCTGCAGGCACTCCTGGTGAAGGTCAGCAGCTCCGCGACGCTAGAGAAGGTCCGCACCTATCTGGTGACGCACACGCAGGAATCGGCCTCAGGAACCGCGCCGCGTACGTTCGGCGAGGCCGTCCAGGCGCGCGAGGATCTCGTCGCCACGGTGCAGCGGCTCCTCTCCATCGCGGTCGTGCTGACCCTTATCGTCGCCGGCTGCAGTCTGGCGGTCGCGATGGGCGGGGGACTGGCCGAGCGCAAGCGGCCGTTCACGCTGCTGCGTCTCGCCGGGACGCCGAGCGCGACGCTGTACCGGGTAGTTCTGCTGGAGGCAGTGCTCCCGCTGGCGGCCGCGACGATCGTCGCGGCAGGCACGGCATACGGCCTCGCGGTGGCGGCGGTCGGCAAGCTTGCACCGCCGGGCACCCCGGTACCCATTCCCGGCGACACCTACTATCTGACCGTTGGCGGCGGGCTCATCGCCTCGGTGCTGGTGATCCTTGCCGCGCTGCCGCTGCTGGGCCGTATCACCACAACGAACAGCGTCCGGTTCGAGTAACCCGTCCCGCCGGCCGCCTGGGCCCCGAACGGTATCGTGAGCTGCTCGTGGGTAGGAGCGGGATACCCATCAGGTCCATCCGCACCCGAGAGGTCCGCTGAGCCCTGGCCAGGGATGCAGCTCGGAAACCGTTCGTGCTGGCCGTATTCGGCGGCACGCGGTCGGCGCGCGACTCGCGGCCCGAGCCGCAGACGGCATACCCGCCCGAGTCGGCGACCGTGCACGAGGTGGGTACCGCGGCCGGACGGGTCCGCCGGAACGCGGTGATCCTCGCCGGCGTCGCGCTGATTACCGTCCAGCTGGGCTGGAAGGCGTACCTGCTCTCACACTTCTACTTCCGCCAGGATGACTTCCAGCTGATGGATCACGCGCTGTCGAGCCCCTTCAGCCTGCGCTACCTGTTCACCATCGGCCCGGAACAGCTGGCACCGGCCGGCCGGGCGGTCACCTGGGTCATGGTCCGCGTCTCGCTGTACAACTGGCCGCTGGCAAGCACCGGAACCATCGTCCTGCTGGCTGCCGCGAGCGCGGCGATGCTGCGCCTGCTCGTCCTGCTCTTCGGCAGGCGCCCGGCGATCCTCATCCCGCTCACCATCTTCCTGTTCACGCCGCTGACCCTGTCCGGGCTGTCGTTCTGGACGACGACGCTGCTCTGGCTCCCGCTGCAGCTGACGATGATCATGGCAATCAGCTCGCACCTCAGGTACGTCCGCACCGGATCGGTCGCGCACGCGGTCGGCGCCGCCGCCTGGCTCGCCACCGGGATGCTGTTCGACGAGCTCGGCGTGCTGGTGCCAGTGCTCGTCTTCGCGCTGACGTCGGCCTATCTCGCGCCGGGTCGGTGGTGGCAGGCGGCCCGCCAGGTGCTGCGACGGCAGTGGCGGGCGTGGGCGATGTACGGGACCGTCGCTGTCGCGTACCTCGTGCTGTTCGTGTTCCGGCTGCCCACCTCGGTACAGCAGCCGACCAGCCCGCCGAGCGTTGCCAGCGTGCTGACGCTGGCCTCGACCATGCTCCGGGTGGGTTTCGTCCCCGCGGCGCTGGGCGGGCCCTGGCACTGGTCGGCGGCAGGCGGCAGCTACGGGTACGCAGCGCAGACGCCGGTGCTCACGCCGGCTTCCTGGGTGCTCGCCGCGCTCGTCGTCGCCGCCAGCCTGTGGTACCGGCGGCGCGCGCTGCGGGCCTGGGCGATACTGGCGGGCTGGCTCCTGCTGGCCGACCTGCTCCCGGTCGTGATTTCCCGGCTTACCGAGCTCCCGGCCGCCCAGCTCGGCGCGGACCTGCACTACGTTGCCAACTCCGCGCCAGTCCTCGCGATCTGCGTGGGTCTGGCGTTCTGGCCCGTCAGCGGGGAGGAACACCCGTATCGCGCAGCCACCCCGGCCCCGGTTCCGCTGGCCGTCACCACGGTGGCGCTAGTCGGAGCCTTTGTGCTGGGCTCGTTCTGGTCCGGGGCGGCCTACATCGACCAGACCTCCAGCACCGTGACGCGGTCTTACCTGGCCCATGCGCGGCTCGCCCTGGCCAGAGCGCCGACCGGCACGGTCATCGTCACCGGGACCACGCCGGCCCAGGTGATGTTTGCCAGGTACCTCGGTGACGCCGCGCAGACGTCGCGGGTGCTCGGGCCGCTGGCGCCGAAAAGTGCCAGGATCCGGTTCACCAGCGCGCCGGCCGGAGCCATCAGCAGCCTGATGATCTTCGACGCCGCGGGCTCGCTGCGGCCTGCGCGCGACGTGGGCGTGACCAGCGTCAGGACGGCGGGCGCCACCGGGTGCTGGCCGCTGCTGTCCCGGCCGACCGCGATTCCCCTGACCGCCAGCCTCTTTAGCTACGGCTGGATTGTGCAGCTTCGGTACGCCGGCCCGGCTACCACCCTGCAGCTTCGGCTCGGCACCGGGGTCCGCGACGCCCGAGCGCCGGCTGGCAGGCTCGACCTGTACGTTCCCGTGGTCGGTCAGGGCGGCACCGTCGTGGTACGCCGGCTGAGCCCGGGGCCTCCGGCGTGCATCTCGAGCCTGACGGTCGGGCTTCTGTACGCAGCGCGTCAGTCTCCTGCGCCCCGCTGACCGTCATCATGGATTCATGCCAACCGAGCCGGAGCTGGTCGGGCTCCTGCAGCGCGCGGACTGGACGAACCTCAGCCTCACCGCGACCGTGCGCCGCAGGTTTAACCGCGCGCTGCGCGACGAGCTGCTTCGCTCGATGCCGCCACCGCCCTGGGCGTCCCCGTGGGTGCGCGTCATGCAGGATCCGGACGACCTGCCGATGACGCTCGGCGAAGAGGTGACGGGCAGGCTGATCGTCGCGCCGACGTGCCGCTTCCGCGCGGAACTGGCCGACGAGAGCGGCGAGACCGTGATCAAGGGGTGCGATGGCGACCGGGTCTGGCTGGTGAGTCCGCGCCTGTCAGCGGCCGGGACCAGGGCCGACGACGGGCCAGGCGTAGGCGTCTGGCGCAGCTACGGCGCCGGGTCCCCTGAGCCGCCGTTTCGCCGGCTACTCAGCCCAGCGTGGCTGCTCAGCGGTTTCGGGCTGCGCATCGAGGAAGCCGTCACCGCTGGCTCGCGCGAGGCATGGCACGTCGTCGCGGTTCCCGAGGCACGGCGGCCGACGCCGCTCCGACCGCAGCGCTTCGACCTCATCGTGGACGCGCAGCTCGGGATTCTGCTGCGCTGCGAGGCTCTCGTCCGGGGCCTGCCGCTGTCGCTGGAGCAGCTGGACGCGGTGCGGATCCAGCCGCCGGAAGCGGCGGACCAGTCGCTATTTGTGGCGCCGCCCGATGCCCTGCCGGACCCTCGGGACCTGCGGGAGGAATTCCTTCCGCGGGGTCTCGGCGCAGCGGCTGGGCTCGCGGCCGACGCGCTGGGATTTGCGATCCGGCACGGGCCGAGCGGCCCGCAGCGGCCGCCGGCGGACGGCGAGGAGCCGATGCCGCGCGACGCGGACGACACCGGCGAGGAGCACTGGCCGCCCGTCCGCGACGAGACCGCGTACCTGCTGTATCGCGCCAGCTCGGCCAGCCGCGATATCGCCGCCGAGCTGCACGAGTGGGTCAGCGCGGCCGGCGTCGCCGAGGGCCTGCGCCGCGGGAGCCGTGCGCTCGGGCAGGGCGGCATCGGGAGGCTCGCGGACGCGATTACCGAGAAGGCCGCGGCTCGCACCACGCACCGGGTCGCCCAGCTCAGGTACGCCGCCGACGGGCTCAGATACCGGTTGGACTGGGTCTCAGGCACGCCCCGACGCAAGCCCGTCACCGAGTCGTGCGACGGGCACACGCGCTGGCGGGTGTACCCCGATAGGACGGTCAGCGGCCCGGCTCGGCCGGCCCCGTCCCGCGTTGCCGACCTCATGCAGCCGTCCTGGCTGCTGGAGTGGCGGCTGGCCGACGGCGGTGCAGGGATCGTCGGCGGCCGACCGAGCTACCGAGTCCGCGCCACCCGCATCCCTGGCGTGACCCTGACGGGCCCGGCATTGGCCTATGACTCGGCCATCGCCGTCATCGATACCGAGCTCGGCGTCATCACGCGGCTCACGTGCTACGCGGCCGGCGAACCCACCGAGCGCCGGGAGCTTCGCGACGCTCGCGTCCTGGCACCGACGGACGCGGCGGAATTCGGCGTCCGAGCAGCGCCGGACCCACAGGCTGCGCGGCAGCCAGGACCATTCGACGACGCCCCAGAGCCACTCCGGCAGGTCGTTCGAGCGGCCGAGCAGGCTGGCCGCATCGTCGGACCCGTTGTGTCGAGGGCGGCGGACTTCCTCAGCTCGCTCAGGTCGCGCGGCCAGCAGTGATGGAGTGGGCCTAGCGGCCACAACCCGAACCGCCCAGCCGACGTTCTCGTCGACGGCGCTGCGATGTCGATCAGGCCGGTAACAAGGACCCGTGAAGCGAAGTACGTCGCGGTCATGTTGCCGCCTTAGATGAGCAGATGTTCTCCGGCCTGCGGGAAGCTTCATGTCCCCCATCCGCCGGCACCTTCAGCACCCGGTCGCCAGGCGATGACGTCCACCTCGTCGAAGCTGAGCTCCCGCTCGTCATCATCTGCCGCCCGCGAGTTCGCCGAGCTCACTCGCTATGTGCGACCTCGCGATGTGCGCCTGGTGTCGCCCGACTTGGCTAGGCCATCGCGGGACTCCTCCGGCGTCAGCAAGCGGGTACCGTCCGGACGTGGCGTAAACCGCTTGCCGACACCGCTCGCGCTCAGTAGCATACTCAGTATGATAACCACTAGGCGGAGATCATGAGCGTTCGGCATGCGCTGCTAGCACTGCTCAGTGAGGGGCCGAAATACGGGCTGCGGCTGCGCGAGGAATTCGAGGCGGGCACCGGCGAGGTCTGGCCGCTGAACATCGGGCAGGTGTACACGACTCTTCAGCGGCTGGAGCGAGACGGGCTTGTCGAATCCGACGACGATGATGAGCGGGACAGCCCGCAGAAGCGGTTCCGGATCACCGCTGAGGGCGACCGTGAACTGGCTGCATGGCTGCGGACTCCGCCGGACATGTCCTCGCCGCCGCGCGACGAGCTTGTGATCAAGGT
This sequence comes from Streptosporangiaceae bacterium, assembly GCA_030038295.1. GTDB lineage: Bacteria > Actinomycetota > Actinomycetes > Streptosporangiales > Streptosporangiaceae > JAJYUU01. The sequence goes on along the minus strand of JASHPF010000253.1, from coordinate 1,193 downwards.
GCTGGTGGCGATGCGTGTGCCGGGCACGGACGTGCGTGAGGTGATCCAGGCGCACCGCCGCTACCTGGTGGAGCTCATGCAGCAGTGGACCCGGATCAAGGACGCCGATGCGGGCCGCGACCTGGCGCTGGGGCTGGCGGTGGATGCGGAGCTGTTCCGGCTGGATGCGGTGGTCCGCTGGCTGGACGCCGCTGATGGCCGGATCAAGCGGGCCGCGGTGGAGCCGCTGGTCCGGTCGCGAGACGACCTGCCCCGGCTAAGGATGAGGGCGGGGACGGCGCGGTGAGCATGCTGGAACTGCGTCAGGTGTCAAAGGTGTACGGCCTGGGCGCCGCCGAGGTGCACGCGCTCCGCGAGGTCAGCCTCGAAGTGGACCCGGGGATGATGGTGGCGGTGATGGGGCCGAGTGGGTCGGGCAAGTCGACGTTGCTGACGATCGCCGGCAGCCTGGAGGAGCCGACCAGCGGGCAGGTCCTCGTCGCCGGACACGATCTGGCCACGATGTCGCGCAACGACAAGGCACGGCTGCGCCGCCAGTCGATCGGGTACGTGTTCCAGGACTTCAACCTGCTCCCTGGCCTGACCGGTGCGGAGAATGTCGCGCTGCCGCTGGAACTGGATGGCGTCAGCGCGCGAAGAGCCAGGGAGGCTGGGCTGCGGGCGCTGGACGCGCTCGGCCTGGCTGACCGCGCGTCGAACTACCCGGACCAGCTGTCCGGTGGTGAACGGCAGCGGGTCGCGATCGCCCGGGCCGTGGTCGGCGACCGGCAGCTGCTGCTGGCCGACGAGCCGTCCGGCGCGCTGGACTCGGAAAACGGCGAGACGGTGATGCGCATGATCCATGCCGCGTGCAGGCAGGGCGTCGCCGCCGTGGTCGTCACGCATGACGCGCAGCTCGCTTCGTGGGCGGACCGAGTCGTGTTCATCAGGGACGGCCGCATCGTCGACCAGACTGCGCCCGCGCTGGGTCCGGAGTCGCTGCTGGGGCAAGACCGGTGACTACCCTCACCCGCCCGCGCGCGGGGTCAGGTAATGGCGGCATCCCGGCCCGTCGGGCGGTTTTTCGCTGGGGCTGGCGGCTGTTCCGCCGCGAATGGCGCCAGCAGCTGCTCGTGCTCGGCCTGCTCACCGTGGCGGTCTCGGCGACGATCTGGGGCGCTGGGGTCGTCACGAACGCGCAGCTCGGCAACCCC